>NZ_CP060296.1:4347021-4693528 GCF_014303735.1 Variovorax sp. PAMC28562
CATCCCGCTCTTCGATCAAGGCCTGTTCGCGGGCGCAGTGGTCGGCGAATTTTCGGTCGACGGACTGCTCCGCTACGGCATTCCGCCGGAAGTCTCGGCACGGTATGCCGTGTCGCTGCTCGATGCCAAGAGCGGCCTGTTGGCCGGCAACACAGTCAATCCGCGCGCGGCCGGCACGCGCCTGCTGCCCTGGGCCGAGCACACCAACGAATACGAGGTGCCGGTGTCGCCGGTCGGCAATGGCCTGGTCCTGCGCGCACAGGCGTATCGCACGTCGCAAGGCTTTGTCGGCAACGGGCTCTTCTGGCTGGTCGGCGCGCTGAGTGTGCTCACCAGTTGGATGCTCATCGGCACCTGGCGCCACACACGGCGGCGACTGCAGGCGCAACAGGCACTGATCGCGGAAACCAACTTCCGCCGGGCGATGGAAAACTCGATGCTGACCGGCATGCGGGTGCTCGATCTCGAAGGCCGCATCACATATGTCAACGCCGCCTTCTGCGACATGACGGGCTGGAGCGAAACCGAGCTGGTCGGCCAGGCGCCGCCGTTTCCGTACTGGCTCGAATCCGATCGCGAGGTCATGAACGACCGGCTCGAAGAAGAGTTGCATGGCCGTGCCCTGCCGGGCGGTTTTCAGGTACGGGTGCGGCGCAAGAACGGCAGCATTTTCAACGCGCGGCTGTATGTGTCGCCGCTGATCGACGCCCGCGGCCATCAGACCGGCTGGATGACGTCGATGACCGACATCACCGAGCCGACGCGCATTCGAGAGCAGCTGTCGGCCTCGTACGAGCGTTTCACCACCGTGCTCGAAGCGCTCGATGCGGCGGTGTCGGTCGCGCCGATCGGAAGCGAAGAATTGCTGTTCGCCAATAAGCTCTATCGACTCTGGTTCGGTTCCAACACCGTCGGCCACCTGGGCATGGTGGCGCAGGCCGGTGTGCCCGCCTCGCAGGCGCACGACGAAGCACTGGACGATGTCGACCCGTTCGCAGGCTTGCCGATCGACACGCTCACCGCCGCCCAACCCGCCAACAACGAGATCTTCGTACTCGAGCTCGGCAAGTGGCTCGAAGTACGCTCACGCTATCTGACCTGGGTCGACGGCCGGTTGGCGCAGATGGTGATTGCGACCGACATCACACCGCGTCGCGTGGCAGAAGAGCAGGCAGCGGCGCAGGCCGATCGCGCGCAGGCGGCGAGTCGGCTCATCACCATGGGTGAAATGGCGTCGAGCGTGGCGCACGAACTCAACCAGCCGCTGACGGCCATCGCCAACTACTGCAACGGCATGGCGTCGCGCATCCGTGGTCAGACGATCGATTCCGAATCGCTATTGGCCGCGCTCGACAAGACATCCAAGCAGGCGCAGCGGGCCGGCCAGATCATTCAGCGCATCCGGTCTTTTGTTAAACGCAGTGAGCCCAATCGCACGCCGGCCGAGGTGAGCACGATGGTGAGCGAAGCGGTGGAACTGGCCGGCATCGAACTGCGGCGCCGCAATGTGCGACTCAACCACTACGTGGCGGCGCGGTTGCCGATCCTGCAGGTCGACCCGATCCTGATCGAGCAGGTGATGGTCAATCTGCTGAAGAACGCAGCCGAGTCGATCGACAACGCGAACCGGCCACTGGCGCGGCGCAGCGTCGAGTTGCGCGTGCTGCCCAAAACGATCGAGGGCCAAAGCGCCGTCGAGTTCTCGGTGCAAGACACGGGCATGGGTCTGGCACCCGAAGTGATGGACCGGCTCTACGAAGCATTCTTCTCGACCAAACCAGAAGGCATGGGCATTGGCCTCAACCTGTGCCGCACCATCGTCGAGTCGCATCGTGGCCGCATGCAGGCGGAGAACATCTACAATGGTTCGGATGTCGTCGGATGCCGTTTTTCCTTCTGGATTCCGGTGTTGGATGCTCTTAAATCCATAGCAAACGACGAGGCAAAGGTACCTGCATGAGCTTGATTCCGAAGAAGGGCACGGTCTACGTCGTAGACGACGACGAAGCAGTCCGCGATTCGCTGCAGTGGCTGCTCGAAGGCAAGGACTACCGAGTCCGCTGCTTCGATTCCGCCGAGTCTTTTTTGTCCCGCTACGACCCGCGCGAGGTCGCCTGCCTGATCGTCGACATCCGCATGGGTGGCATGACCGGGCTTGAACTGCAAGACCGGCTGATCGAACGCCGCTCGCCGCTGCCCATCGTCGTCATTACCGGTCACGGCGACGTGCCGATGGCGGTCGACTCGATGAAGAAAGGCGCGATGGATTTCATCCAGAAGCCATTTAACGACGAAGAACTGGTGACGCTGGTCGAACGCATGCTCGAACACGCGCGCAGCGCTTTTGCGCAGCACCAGCAATCGGCCAGTCGTGATGCCCTGCTGTCCAAGCTCACCGGCCGCGAAGCGCAGGTGCTCGAACGCATCGTCGCCGGCCGGCTCAACAAACAGATCGCCGACGACCTCGGCATCAGCATCAAGACGGTCGAGGCGCATCGCGCCAACATCATGGAAAAGCTCAACGCCAACACGGTGGCCGATCTGTTGAAGATCGCGCTGGGTCAGGCGGCCCCCGTCAAAGCTTGATGCTCGCCAGGCAGGCGGCGAACCGATGCCTATGGCTTCGATAGCAATCGATGACTTCAACGCCTGCGCAAGCGGGCGTTTTTACTTGGAAAATCGAACCCGATGACAGCTCAACTGATCGACGGCAACGCACTCTCGCGCACGCTCCGCGCCGAGGTCGCCCAACGCGCCGCCGCGCTCAAGATCCGCGGCGTAGTGCCCGGCCTCGCCGTGGTGCTGGTCGGCGAGAATCCCGCGAGTCAGGTCTACGTGCGCAACAAGGTCAAGGCCTGCGCAGACAACGGCCTGCACTCGGTGCTCGAGCAGTACCCGGTCGACCTGACTGAAGCCGACCTGCTGGCGCGCGTCGAGGCACTCAACAGCGACCCCACCATCCACGGCATCCTCGTGCAACTGCCTCTGCCGCCGCACATCGACGCACACAAGGTGATCGAGGCCATCGCCCCGACCAAAGACGTCGATGGCTTCCACGTGGCGAGCGCAGGCGCGTTGATGACCGGCTCACCCGGTTTCTGGCCCTGCACGCCATATGGCTGCATGAAGATGCTCGAATCCATCGGCTTTGACCTGCGTGGCAAGCATGCCGTCGTCATCGGTCGCAGCAACATCGTCGGCAAGCCGATGGCGCTGATGCTGCTCGCCAAGAGCGCGACCGTGACGATCTGCCACAGCGCCACCGCCGACCTCGGCGCGATGACACGGCAGGCCGACGTGATCGTCGCTGCCGTCGGCAAGCGCAACGTGCTGACAGCCGGCATGGTCAAGCCAGGCGCGGTAGTCATCGACGTGGGCATGAACCGCAACGAAGAAGGCAAGCTTTGCGGCGACGTCGATTTCAACGGCGTCAAGGAAGTCGCCGGCTGGATCACGCCCGTGCCCGGCGGCGTCGGCCCGATGACGATCACCATGCTGCTGGTCAATACCGTCGAAGCCGCGGAACGCGTCGCCACTTCCCAGGCTCTCACCGCATAGGCCTCTACTGAACAGGGCGGTCACCACAAGCCGCCTTCCTACTTGTACTCACGCCGCCTCGCCGCCAGATGCACACCATGACCCAAACGACCGCCACGCTCAATCCGCTACTCGACAATCCACTTCTCGATTTCACCGACCTCCCATTGTTCGACAAGATCCAGCCGGAGCACGTGGCACCGGCGGTCGACGCGCTGCTCGCGGAGTCCGATGCGGCACTTGAAACCGTGACAGCCCCGGGCTTTCCGTCGGACTGGACCGCCATCTCGAAAGTGCTCGACGTAGCGTCCGAGCGCTTCAGCCGCGCCTGGGGCGCGGTGGGTCATTTGAACGCCGTCGCCGACACGCCCGAACTGCGTGCCGCCTACAACGAAGCGATGCCGCGTGTCACCGCGTTCTGGACGCGCTTGGGTTCCGACGAGCGGCTCTATGCCAAGTACAAGGCCATCAATGCGACCACGCTCGACACCGAGCAGCGCCAGGCGCACAAGAATGCGGTCCGCAACTTCGTGCTCGGCGGCGCTGAATTGCAAGGCGCTGCCAAAGAACGCTTCGCCGAAATCCAGGAGCGTCAGGCCGAACTGAGCCAGAAGTTCAGCGAGAACGCGCTCGACGCCACCGACGCGTTCGCGTACTACGCATCGCCCGCCGAGCTCGATGGCATCCCGGAAGACGTGGTGAGCACGGCCCGTGCGGCGGCCGAGTCGGAGGGCAAGGCCGGCTACAAGCTCACGCTGAAAATGCCGTGCTATCTGCCGGTGATGCAGTTCGCAAAAAGCAGCGCGCTGCGCGAAACGCTCTACCGCGCCTACGTGACCCGCGCCAGCGAGTTCGGTGACGCCAAGCTCGACAACACCGCGCTGATCACAGAGATCCTTGCGCTGCGCGAAGAAGAAGCCAAGCTCCTGGGCTACAAGAGTTTCGGCCAGCTCTCGGTCGTGCCGAAGATGGCTGAATCGCCTGAACAGGTCGTCAAGTTCTTGCGTGACCTCGGCGTCAAGGCCAAGCCCTACGGTCAACGCGATCTGGCCGACCTGAAGGCTTTCGCAACGACGCAGCTCGGGCTGACCGACCCGCAGCCTTGGGACTGGACCTTCATCGGCGAAAAGCTCAAGGAAGCGCGCTACGCGTTCAGCGAACAAGAGGTCAAGGAATACTTCACCGCGCCGAAGGTGATGGCGGGCCTGTTCAAGATCGTCGAAACCTTGTTCGAGGTGGCCATCCGTCGCGACAGCGCGCCGGTCTGGCACCCGACAGTCGAGTTCTACCGCATCGAGCGCGCCGGCACCACGGTGGGCCAGTTTTACCTCGACCCGTCCGCACGCGCAGGAAAGCGCGGCGGCGCCTGGATGGACGACGTGCGCGCGCGCTGGTTGCGCCCCGATACCGGCGCTCTGCAAACGCCCATCGCACAACTGGTCTGCAACTTCGCCGAAGGCGTCGACGGCAATCCGCCGCTGCTGACGCACGACGACGTGACCACGCTGTTCCACGAGTTCGGCCACGGCCTGCAGCATATGTTGACGCAGATCAACGAACGCGACGTGTCTGGCATCAGCGGTGTCGAATGGGACGCGGTCGAACTGCCGAGCCAGTTCATGGAGAACTTCTGCTGGGAATGGGACGTGCTGCAGCACATGACCTCGCACGTCGACACCGGCGAGCCGCTGCCGCGCGCGCTGTTCGACAAGATGATTGCCGCCAAGAATTTTCAGAGCGGCCTGCAGACGCTGCGCCAGATCGAGTTCTCGCTTTTCGACATGCTGCTGCACACCGAATACCAAGCCGTCACCGCGAAGCCAGGCGACGTGCTCGCGTTGCTGGCGCAGGTCCGCAGCGAAATGGCGGTCATGCCTTCGCCGACCTTCAGCCGGACGCCCAACACCTTCAGCCACATCTTTTCGGGCGGCTACGCAGCGGGCTACTACAGCTACAAGTGGGCCGAGGTGTTGAGTGCCGATGCGTACGCGGCTTTCGAGGAAACTGCGGGCGCCAACGGCGAGCCGAGTATCGAAACCGGCCGCAAGTATCGCGAGGCCATCCTTGAATCCGGTGGCAGCCGCAGCGCCATGGACTCGTTCAAGGCGTTTCGAGGGCGCGAGCCGCAACTCGATGCGTTGTTGCGACACCAGGGCATGGCCGAGCCGCAACTGGCGTGACATTGCGTGGCAGCCGGGGGCGGGTGCTGAGATACTAGGGCGATCGATTCGATCACGGAGCCAGCTGATGAAATTGACCGCCCGACTCTCCGCCCTGCCGCTGTCGCTCGGCCTGTTGCTGGTCGCCGCCAGCGCAGCGGCGCAGCCGGTGTATCGCAACGTCGACAAGAGCGGCAAGATTTCCTTTTCGGATCAGGCACCCGCTGCCAATGCGCAGCCAGCCACCCCGCGGGCTGGCAATTCGAACGCGAGCGCGGAAGGATTGCCGTACGAGTTGCGGCAAGTCGTGCAGCGGTACCCGGTCATGCTCTACACCAGTGACGAATGCGCACCTTGTGTGTCCGCTCGCTCCTTGCTCATCACTCGCGGGGTTCCGTTCGACGAGCGGCTGATCAAGACCGATGCCGACACTGCCGCCCTGCAGCGGCTGAGCGGGCAAACGTCGTTGCCGGTATTGAGCATCGGCTCGCAGCAGCTGAAAGGGTTTTCGGACGCCGAATGGTCGCAATATCTCGACGCGGCCAGCTATCCGAAGAGCTCGCAACTGCCCGCCGGCTATCGACCGGCACCGGCACGGCCGCTGGTGGCTCAATCGCCGGCGCCGGCTGCGACCGGCTCGGCCAAGACGGCGGGCAACGCGCCAGCAGCGGTAGCGCAGCCACCCGTTCCGCAGTCCGTCAACAACGGGCCGACGCCGAGCAATCCGGCCGGCATCAAGTTTTAAGCCAACGGCGGTTACGTTGTTCCGAAGCCGCCTTCTTCCCGCTCAATCGAACTGCAGGGTCTCGACCCCCGTCGGCGTCCCGAGCAGGCACACATCGGCCTTCTGATAGGCGAAGACGCCGACAGTGACGACACCGGGCCACTGGCTCACTTCGGCCTCGAAGGCACGCGGGTCGGTGATCTTCAGGCCCGACACATCGATGATGTGCTGGCCGTTGTCGGTGACCAGCGGTAGCCCGTCCTTCTCGCGCACCTGCGCCTCGCCACCGAGTCTTGCAAACTGCCGAATGATCCGACGTGCCGCCATTGGAATCACTTCCACGGGCAGCGGAAAATCCCCCAGCGTGTTCACCAGTTTCGATGCATCTGCAATGCAGACGAAGCGCCGCGACTGTGCCGCCACGATCTTCTCGCGCGTAAGCGCAGCACCGCCGCCTTTGATCATGTGGCCGCGGTGATCGATCTCGTCGGCGCCGTCGATGTAGACAGACAGCTCCTCGACCTCGTTGCTGTCGAACACCGGAATGCCAGCGGCACGCAGCCGCTCCGACGATGCCACCGAACTCGACACCGCACCCTTGATCTCGTTCTTGATCGTGGCCAGCGCATCGATGAATTTGTTGACGGTCGAGCCCGTGCCGACGCCGACGATCTCGCCGCGCGTCACGTAGTCGAGCGCCGCATGTCCGACTTGGGTCTTCATCTGTTCTTGTGTCAAGGGCGTAGCGGGTGAAGTCATCGCGGAGAATCCAGGAACATTGAAGTCCGGAATTATCCGGTGTCACCAATTCCGGTGATGCAACGTCCGACACCACGCCCGACACCACGCTTGCTCACGCTGATGCCCCTCTCCTCGCTCTACAGCCTTGCCCGCCCTTTTCTTTTTGGCTTTGACGCCGAGCACGCGCATGAGCTCACCCTCGGCACGCTGGCCCTTACGCAGAACACGCCATTCGATTTTGCTTATGCGGCACCGCGCGTCGATGACCCGGTGACATTGGCCGGCCTGACCTTTCCGAATCGCATTGGTCTGGCCGCCGGGCTCGACAAGAACGCACGCTGCATCGATGCCTTTGCCGCGATGGGTTTCGGCTTCGTCGAGGTCGGCACCGTCACGCCCAAAGCGCAATCGGGCAATGCCAAACCGCGCATCTTTCGCTTGCCGGAGCGTGAGGCGCTCATCAACCGGCTCGGCTTCAACAACGACGGGCTGGATGCCTTCATCGCCAATGTTCAGCGTGTCCAGTTTCGCAAACGAAACGCCGCAGCGCCGATGCTGCTCGGCCTGAACATCGGCAAGAACGCCGCGACACCGATCGAGCGTGCGACCGACGACTACCTGCTATGCCTCGACGGCGTGTACCCGCATGCCGACTACGTGACGATCAATATCTCGAGCCCGAACACTGCCAACTTGCGCTCGCTGCAGAGCGACGAAGCGCTGGATGCGCTGCTCGGCGCTGTGGTCGAACGCGGCAGCGTGTTGGCGGCACAGCACGGCAAGCGCGTGCCGCTGTTCTTGAAGATCGCGCCGGACCTGGACGCTGCGCAGGTCGGGGTCATCGCCGCGGCACTGCAGCGCCACCACATGGACGGCGTGATCGCGACCAACACCACGCTCTCGCGCGAGGCGGTCAAGGGTCTGCCGCACGCGGAAGAAGCGGGAGGACTTTCAGGAGCGCCGGTCCGCGAGGCAAGCAATCGCGTGATCGGTCAACTGCGCAAGTTGCTAGGCAAGGGCTTTCCGATCATCGGAGCCGGCGGCGTGTTGAGCGCGACCGACGCTCGCGAGAAGATCGCAGCCGGTGCCGATGTCGTGCAGATCTACACCGGCCTGATCTACCGCGGGCCCGGCCTGGTGCGGGAAGCCGCTGAGGCGCTACGCAAGCTCGGCGACTGAGCGCCCGAGACGCCTGCCGTCGCGCTCAGATCAGCGGCGACCGAGCAACAGGCCCAGCAGCACGCCGACCGCGAGTGCAGCGCCTGCGATTTGCCATGGCTCGTCGTGCGCATAGGTGTTGGCGCTGTCTGCAGCCTCACGCGCCTTCTTGGCGGCGATGCGCGCCTTTTCGGCGGTCAGTTCCTTGGCGATGGCGATCTTGGCATCGACGCGCTGGCGCAAGGCCTTGATGTGCGGCACCGAGTCGAGTTCTTTGCTGGCGAGAACGCCTCGCACGTCTTCAACCACCGCATCGGCGGCTGCTTCGAGATTGCTGGTAGCACTCATTGAAATATTCCCTCCGTGGATTGACGCCGGCACTGTGCCGACGACTTTGACACGCCAGCAATTGGCGTACCGCTCATGGTACAGCCGCCAAACGGCCACCGAGCAATCCGGCGACGTGCGTACCGATCGCCAGGCTACTGGTAAGCCCCGGCGACTCGATGCCGAACAGGTTGACCAGACCCCGTACGCCGTGATCGGCCGGGCCTGATATGACGAAGTCCATCGCCGGCTCTCCCGGCCCAGAGAGCTTGGGGCGCATCCCTGCATAACCCGGCAGCAACGCGCCTTCGCGAAGCTCGGGCCAGTAACGTCTGACTTCGGCGTAAAAGGCGTCGCCACGAGCCGGATCGACCACCAGATCGTCGGGCGACAACGTCCATTCGACGTCGGGCCCGAACTTGGCCTGACCGCCGAGGTCGATCGTCAGATGAACGCCAAGCCCCCCGACTTCGGGCACCGGATAGATGAGGCGGCTGAAGGGCGCGCGGCCCGCGAGGGTGAAGTAATTCCCCTTTGCGAAATACTCGGTCGGGACTGCGTCGGCAGGCAAACCGGCAAAGCGTCGGGCAAGCGAAGGGGCGGACAGCCCAGCAGCGTTGACGACGCTGTTGCAGCGTACGCACGTACCGTCTTCCAGCTCGAGCTCGATCGCGCGGTCGACGCACTTGGCCGCAACGACTGACGACTTGATCGCCAGAACACCACCCGCGTTTTCCATGTCTCCCTGAAAGTTCAGCATCAACGCGTGGCTGTCGATGATGCCGGTGCTGGGCGAGTGAAGCGCGGCCAGACATTCCAGTTCTGGCTCCATGGCCCGCGCTTCAACGCCGTTCAATCGCACGATGTCGAGGACGCCGTTGCGCAGCGCCTTGACCTGAATGGCATCGAGTTCTTCGATTTGCGCAGGGGTCGTTGCCACGATCAATTTTCCGCATCGCCGATGCGGCACGCCTCGCTCTGCCGCGTAGGCATAAAGCGCCGCATTGCCTGCCACGCAAAGGGTGGCCTTCAACGAATCACGAGGGTAGTAGATGCCCGCGTGAATGACTTCGCTGTTGCGGGAGCTGGTGCCGGTACCGATGGCGTTTTCCGACTCCAGGACGACAACTTCGTGCCCCCGCAATGCCAGGGCACGCGCGACCGCCAAACCCACAACGCCGGCGCCGATGACGGCGCAATCGATGGTCTCCATGACACGAGCTTAGCGTCTCGTCGCAGATTGCTCGAGAGGCGTGTCGGTCAGCGCTATCGCGTCGACGCAAAGAATCGAAAGTTTGGGGCAACCAGCCGGTGAGCGAGTGGCCCGATCTGCAGTAGGGCTGTGCAGACGCGAGGATGCATCTAACTTGTGCGACTGAAGGAATTGGTGGGCGGTCCAGGTTTCGAACCTGGGACCCCAGCAGTGTGAATGCTGTGCTCTACCCCTGAGCTAACCGCCCGAGCGCTGCTGCTGCAACACTTTGGATCTCCGCGCTACTGCGCGCAGCCTCAAATTATGCCATAGGGCTCCAGCCGACCTGGCGGAACAGCGTATGTCCGTTGCTGGCCTTGTCGAGCTGTTGCAGCGTCGCGTCGTGTGCCGCCAATTCGACATCGGCTGCGTAGATCACCGGTAAATCGAAGCTGCGCAAATCGATTGCCACTAAGGTACCCAGCGCTGGCTCGTTGGATGCCACATCGATCAGCAAGGCGTCCTGTCCACGCGTGAGGTTGATGTAGACGTCGGCCAGCAACTGGGCGTCGAGCTTGGCGCCGTGAAAGGTCCGATTCGAGCGATCGACGCCGAAACGGTCGCACAGTGCATCGAGCGAATTGCGCTTGCCGGGGTACACCTGCTTGGCCATGGCCAGCGTGTCGGTAACCTGGCCGACGAAAGTCTTCAACGGCGGCAGGCCGACTCGCTCGAACTCCTTGTTGAGAAAGCCGACGTCGAACGCAGCGTTGTGAATGATCAACTCTGCGTCGCGCAGATACTCGATCACGTCGTTAGCAAGCGTCGCGAACTTGGGCTTGTCGCGCAGGAAATCCGTCGTCAGCCCGTGCACCTTGAGCGCGTCTTCATGGCTCTCGCGCTCGGGGTTGAAATAAATGTGCAGATCGTTGCCGGTGAGCTTGCGATTGAACAACTCCACGCAACCGAGTTCGATCACACGATCGCCGTTTTCTGCAGAGAGGCCGGTGGTTTCGGTATCGAGGACAACGAGACGCGACATCAGTGGTTTTCCTTGGCGTGGTTGATCGAGTACTTCGGGATCTCGATGGTCACGTTCTGCTGCGCCAAGATGGCCTGGCAACTCAGGCGCGATTGCGGCTCGAGCCCCCAGGCGCGGTCGAGCAGGTCTTCTTCGCCCTCTTCCGCCTCGTTGAGCGAATCGAAGCCCTGGCGAACCAGCACATGGCAGGTCGTGCAGGCGCAGCTCATCTCGCACGCGTGCTCGATATTGATGTGGTGTTCGAGCAGCGCCTCGCAGATCGACGTGCCGGCGGGCGCGGTGATCTCGGCGCCTTGCGGACAGTATTCGGGGTGGGGCAGGATCTTGATGACTGGCATTTTTTTTCTACAGGGATTCGACTTTGCGACCCGAGAGTGCTCGGGCAATACCGGCATTCATGCGCGCTGCGGCAAAGCCTTCTGTCACATGAGCGAGCGCTTTGGTGGCGGCCTCGACAACCGCGGCATCGGTGCTCCGATGGGCTTGGCGCAGCGCCGTCATCGACTGATCGATCAGCGTGCGATCTTCAGAGCTCAGCAGGTCGCCGTCGGCGTCGAGCGCGCTCTGCGTCGCGAGCAGCATGCGATCGGCGTCCACACGTGCTTCGACCAGAGCCCGCGCCTGCATGTCCTGCTGCGCGGTCGCGAAACTGTCTTGCAGCATCGTCGCGATCTGGTCGTCCGACAGGCCATACGAGGGCTTCACGGTGACGCTGGCCTCCACACCACTGCCCTGCTCCTTGGCGCCGACGCTGAGCAAGCCGTCGGCATCGACGGTGAAGGTGACGCGAATGCGCGCAGCGCCAGCCGACATCGGCGGGATGCCGCGCAAAGTGAAGCGCGCGAGGCTGCGGCAATCGGCAACGAGATCGCGCTCGCCTTGCACCACATGCAAAGCAAGCGCGGTTTGCCCGTCCTGGTAGGTGGTGAAGTCTTGCGCCATCGCGGTCGGAATGGTCTGGTTGCGTGGAACGATGCGTTCCACGAGCCCGCCCATGGTCTCGATGCCGAGCGACAGCGGGATCACGTCGAGCAGCAACAAATCGTCCGCGCCGCCGTTGCCTGCCAGCTGGTTGGCCTGGATCGCGGCACCGAGTGCGACGACTTCGTCCGGGTTCAAATTGGTCAGTGGCGCACGACCGAAGAACTCGCCGACCGCATGCTGGATTTGCGGCATGCGCGTGGAGCCACCCACCATGACGATGCCCTGCAAGTCATCGTTCTTGAGCCTGGCATCGCGCAGCGCTTTGCGAACCGCGGCGATGGTGCGGTCCGTGAGCGGCTTGGTCGTCGCATCGAACTGCTGCCGGGTGAGCTCGAACTGCACGTCCGCGCCTGACACCTGCACATGAACCAGCGTCGAAGCCGAGGTGGTGAGCGCTTCTTTTGCAGCGCGCGCCGCCACAAGCATCGTGGCCCGATCGGCATCGTCTGTCGCGTGCGCACCGGTGTTCGACAGCACAAGATCAGCGATCACGTGATCGTAGTCGTCACCACCCAGCGCAGAGTCGCCGCCAGTCGCGATCACCTCGAACACGCCCTGCGTCAGTCGCAGGATGGAAATGTCGAAGGTGCCGCCGCCCAGGTCATAAACCGCGTAGACGCCTTCGCTCGCGTTATCGAGGCCATAGGCGATGGCAGCAGCCGTCGGCTCGCTGATGAGCCGAAGCACATTGATGCCTGCGAGCTGCGCCGCGTCCTTGGTGGCCTGGCGCTGTCCTTCGTCGAAATAGGCCGGTACGGTAATGACGGCACCGTAGAGCGAATCATCGAAAGTGTCTTCGGCGCGGAAACGCAGCGTGGCCAGAATCTCGGCGCTGATCTCGACCGGTGACTTGATACCAGCTGCCGTCTCGACCTTGACCATGCCGCCTTCGTCCACCAACCGATACGACATCGCATCGCGGTTGACGATGTCGGACAAGCCGCGTCCCATCAGCCGTTTGACCGACGTGATGGTGTTGGCGGCGTCCTGCGCGCGTGCCGCCAGCGCTTCGAACCCGATCTGCCTACGCTCGACGTCGAGGTAGCGAACCGCAGATGGAAGAATGACGCGGCCCTCGTCGTCGGGCAAGCATTCGGCAACGCCGTTACGCACTGCGGCCACGAGCGAGTGCGTCGTGCCGAGGTCGATGCCGACAGCGATGCGCCGTTGATGCGGGTCCGGCGCCTGGCCCGGTTCGGAAATCTGCAGAAGTGCCATCGCTCTATTGTCCCAACTGATCGGCTTTGGACTCAACATCGTCGGCAAAGCGCTCGATGAACATGAGGGCTCTCACCTGCTGCGCTGCCGCAGGGTGGTCGCCCTCTTCGTCGATATAGCGGTCCAGAGATGCGAGAGCCACCGCGCGCGCCGTCTCCACCTCGGTCCGTAACGCGTCGACAGCTTCTACCTTCGTTGCGTCATCGAGCGTCTCGCGCCACTCCATCTGTTGCATCAGGAATGCGGGCGGCATCGCGGTATTGGTTTCGGCGTTGATCGACGAGCCGCGTTGCTCGCACAAATAAGCGGCACGCTTGACCGGATCTTTCAACCGCTGGTAAGCCTCGTTGATGCGCACCGACCACTGCATCGCCAGTCGCTGCGCGGCCGCGCCTTGCGCCGCGAAACGGTCGGGGTGCGCCTCGCGCTGCAGCTCTTTCCAACGCGCGTCCAGCGCAGCGCGGTCCTGTGCAAACATCGTTGGCACGGCGAAGAGTTCGAAGTCGGTGTCGTTAAGGTTCATGGCAATAAAAAAGCCGCCAGCACATGACATGGTGGCGGCTCGGGCGCGAAACGCGCACGGCGTCAAATCCTGAAAGACTCTCCACAACCGCAGCGATCGCGCTCGTTTGGATTAATGAACTTGAAGCCTTCGTTCAAGCCTTCGCGAACGAAGTCGAGCTGCGTTCCGTCGATATAAGCCAGGCTTTTCGGATCGACGAGCACCTTGACGCCGCGGTCTTCGAAAACCACGTCTTCAGGCGCGAACTCATCGACATATTCCAGCTTGTAGGCGAGACCGGAGCAGCCGGTTGTCTTGACCCCCAGACGCACACCCACGCCCTTGCCACGCTTACCGAGGTAGCGATTGACGTGGCGCGCGGCCGCATCGGTAAGGGTTACGGCCATGATCAGTGAACCGCTTCCTGGGGCGCAGCCTTGGCAGCCGATGCGGCGTGCTTCGCTTTGTAGTCGTTGACCGCTGCCTTGATCGCGTCTTCTGCCAGGATCGAGCAGTGAATCTTTACCGGCGGCAACGCCAGTTCTTCAGCGATCTGCGCGTTCTTGAGCGCAGCGGCTTCGTCGAGTGTCTTGCCCTTGACCCACTCGGTGACCAGCGACGACGACGCGATGGCCGAGCCGCAACCGTAGGTCTTGAAGCGTGCGTCTTCGATCACGCCGGTTTCCGGGTTGACCTTGATCTGCAGCTTCATGACGTCGCCGCAAGCAGGTGCGCCGACCATGCCGGTGCCCACAGAGTCGTCGCCCTTTTCGAACGAACCGACGTTGCGGGGATTTTCGTAGTGGTCTATGACCTTGGATGAATATGCCATGAGGTTACCTCTTGTTTTGTATCGTGTTCAGTGCGCCGACCATTGGATAGCGCTGATGTCGATACCGTCCTTGAACATTTCCCACAGTGGGCTCAACTCACGCAGCTTGGCGACGTTGTGCTTGATGGTGGAAATCGCGTAGTCGATTTCTTCTTCGGTCGTGAAACGGCCGATGGTCATGCGAAGGCTACTGTGCGCAAGCTCATCGCTGCGGCCGAGAGCGCGCAACACATAGCTCGGCTCCAGACTGGCTGATGTGCACGCCGAACCCGACGACACCGCCAAGCCCTTGATACCCATGATCAGCGACTCGCCTTCGACGTAGTTGAAGCTGATATTCAGGTTGTGCGGCACACGATGCTCGAGGTCACCGTTGATGAAGACCTGCTCGACATCTTTCAGGCCATCGAGCAAGCGCTTTTGCAGCGCTGCGGCTTTGGCGTTGTCTGCCTTCATATCGAGTTTAGCGATGCGGAAGGCCTCACCCATTCCGACGATCTGGTGCGTCGGCAGCGATCCTGAACGCATGCCGCGCTCATGACCGCCCCCGTGCATTTGCGCTTCGAGCCGGACGCGCGGCTTGCGCCGCACATACAACGCGCCGATACCTTTGGGACCATAAGTCTTGTGCGAAGCCAGACTCATCAAATCGATGGGCAGCTGCGTGATGTCGATCTCGACCTTGCCCGTCGCTTGCGCTGCATCGACGTGAAGCAGCACGCCTTTTTCCCGGCAGGCGTTACCGATGGCGACAACGTCTTGCACCACCCCGATTTCGTTATTGACGAACATGACGCTCGCCAGAATCGTGTCGGGGCGAATGGCCGCCTTGAACTTGCCGAGGTCGAGCAAACCGTTTTCTTCAACGTCGAGGTACGTGACCTCGAAGCCTTGACGTTCAAGCTCGCGCATGGTGTCGAGAACGGCCTTGTGCTCCGTCTTGACGGTAATGAGGTGCTTGCCCTTGCCTTTGTAGAACTGAGCCGCGCCTTTCAGCGCAAGGTTGATCGATTCGGTGGCGCCGGAAGTCCACACGATCTCACGAGGGTCGGCATTGATCAATTCCGCGACGTAGCCGCGGCCTTTTTCAACGGCCTCCTCCGCCTCCCAGCCCCACGCGTGACTGCGGGAGGCCGGATTGCCGAAGTGCTCGCTCAACCAGGGAATCATTGCGTCGACGACGCGCGGATCGACGGGCGTGGTCGCGCCGTAGTCAAGATAGATGGGGAAATGAGGAGTGAAGTCCATGGCTGGCTCTGGCTGGCATTGGTTAATTTGAGGGTCGCTGCAGGCAAGGCACCCGAGGGCGCCCTAATTCATGGCCTTTACGACTTCGCAAAGACATTCCCAAGGGCAAACACCGAATTCGGCGCGTTGATGCGGATAGGCTTCGCCACCGGTTGCGCCGAAATCGCGCGCTTGATCACCGGCTTGTTCTCGATCTGGACACCCTTGGCGAGTTGGTCATCGACCAATTTTTGCAAGGTGACCGAATCGAGGAACTCGACCATGCGCTGATTCAGCGATGCCCAAAGTTCGTGCGTCATGCAGCGACCGGCCTCGCCCAGACAATTCTCTTTGCCACCGCAATGAGTCGCGTCGATGGGTTCATCCACCGAAACGATGATGTCGGCGACAGTGATTTCGGCCGCTTTGCGACCGAGGCTGTAACCGCCGCCGGGACCGCGGGTCGATTCGACCAGTTCGTGGCGGCGCAGCTTGCCGAAGAGCTGTTCAAGGTAGGACAGCGAAATCTGCTGCCGCTGGCTGATGGCCGCCAGCGTGACCGGACCGGTGTTCTGGCGCAATGCCAGATCGATCATGGCGGTGACCGCAAAACGGCCTTTTGTAGTGAGACGCATCGCAAGCTCCTTCAAGTGCTTACCGTTGAAATGACACCGCTGCCAGAGGGCTTCGGGTAGCTTCGTCTCCGCCCTGACCGACCTCTTCAGCTGGTGCTCCAGCCGGTATGAGTCGGTCCTTCATCGCGAAGTTCTTGTGTTGTTGACTAATTCGGTCAAGTATAGCGATAAGCCTTCAGTTTTGCTCGGGTAACTCCCGCCAACCCCCTCGGGGGCTGTAGGCCAATCACTCATTTACGGGGCACTGCCTCGGCAACGTTGTCGGTGCGACCGCCGCCGAAAGCCTGTTCACGCAACTGAGCCAACTGATCCCGGACCCGTGCCGCTTTTTCGAACTCCAGATTGCGCGCGTGCTCGAGCATCAGCTTTTCGAGGCGCTTGATCTCGCGAGCAACATCTTTCTCGCTCATGTCCTCGACCTTGGCGCGCTCCAGATCGAGTTTGGCCATTTCCTTGCCGGTTTTCTCGCTGTAGACGCCATCGATCAAGTCGCGCACTTCTTTCACGATGCTGCGCGGCGTGATGCCTTCGGCCAGGTTATGGGCGATCTGCTTGGTACGACGTCGATCGGTTTCGTCGATCGCCTTTTTCATCGAATCGGTCATCCGGTCGGCATACAGGATGGCTTTGCCGTTCACATTGCGCGCGGCACGCCCGATCGTCTGAATCAGCGAGCGCTCCGCACGCAAGAAGCCCTCCTTGTCAGCGTCCAGGATGGCAACCAGCGATACCTCCGGAATGTCCAGCCCCTCGCGCAAGAGGTTGATTCCGACCAGCACGTCGAAGCTGCCCAAACGCAGGTCGCGCAGGATTTCGACGCGTTCGACAGTGTCGATATCGCTGTGCAAATAACGCACCTTCACGCCGTTGTCGCTCAGGTAGTCGGTGAGCTGCTCGGCCATGCGTTTGGTCAGCGTCGTGATCAGCACACGTTCGTTCTTGTCGACGCGCAGACGGATCTCGCCCAGCACATCGTCGACCTGATGCGTGGCCGGCCGCACCTCGACCTCGGGATCGATCAGCCCGGTCGGCCGTACCAGCTGCTCGACCGTGTTGCCTGAATGGTCCTTCTCGTACTGCGCCGGCGTGGCAGACACGAAGATCGCCTGCCGCATGCGCGCCTCGAACTCCTCGAACTTGAGAGGTCGGTTGTCCATCGCGGAAGGCAGGCGAAAACCGTACTCGACCAGTGTCGTCTTGCGCGCACGGTCGCCGGCGTACATGCCGTTGAGCTGGCCGATCATCTGATGACTCTCGTCGAGGAACATCAGCGCGTCTTTGGGCAGGTAGTCGGTCAACGTCGAAGGCGGTTGCCCCGGCGCAGCCCCCGAAAGGTGCCGCGAATAGTTCTCGATGCCTTTGCAATGGCCGATCTCGGCGAGCATTTCCAGGTCGAAGCGGGTGCGCTGCTCTATCCGTTGGGCTTCGACCAACTTGCCCTGGCTCACGAACTCCTTCACCCGGCCGATCAACTCGTGCTTGATGCCCTCGACCGCAGACATCACCTTGTCGCGTGGCGTCACGTAGTGGCTCGATGGATACACCGTGAAGCGTGGGATTTTCTGGCGGATTCGGCCGGTGAGCGGGTCGAACAGTTGCAGTGTTTCGATCTCCTCGTCGAAGAGCTCGATGCGGATGGCCAGCTCGCTGTGCTCCGCCGGAAAAATATCGATGGTGTCGCCACGCACCCGGAACGACCCACGCGAAAAATCCTGTTCGTTGCGCGTGTACTGCATGCGGATCAGCCGGCCGATCACATCGCGCTGGCCGATTTTGTCGCCGATGCGCATGATGAAGCGCATCTGCGTGTAGTCCTCGGGCGTGCCGATGCCGTAGATGGCGCTCACCGTCGCCACGATGACCGTGTCGCGTCGCTCCAGCACGCTCTTGGTCGCCGACAGCCGCATCTGCTCGATGTGCTCGTTGATGGAGCTGTCTTTTTCGATGAAGAGGTCGCGCTGAGGCACGTAGGCCTCGGGCTGGTAATAGTCGTAGTAGCTGACGAAGTACTCGACGGCGTTATGCGGAAAAAATTCGCGAAACTCGCTGTAGAGCTGCGCCGCCAGCGTCTTGTTCGGTGCGAAGACGATGGCCGGGCGGCCGAGCCTCGCGATCACGTTGGCCATGGTGAAGGTTTTGCCGGAACCAGTCACACCCAGCAGGGTCTGGAACACCTCGCCATCGTTCACGCCTTCGACCAGTCCATCGATCGCTTTAGGCTGATCGCCCGCAGGAGGATAGGGCTGGTAAAGCTCGAAGGGCGAGCCCGGAAAAGTGACGAACGTGCCCGACTTTACGGGCCCGATCGCTGCAAGCTTGTGTGCGTCGGTCACTGCGTCGGTGATGGCTTCGGTGGTCGCTGGCATGGCTGTGTCCGTCAATTGGCGGTGGCGCCGGTAAAATTCAAGGCAACCGGAAAGCTTAAGCGCTTGCCCGGTTGCACGCGAAGCTTTCAATCAAAGGACTTTCTCCATGTCTATGTTTACCGCGGTCGAAATGGCGCCGCGCGACCCGATCCTCGGCCTTAACGAGCAATACGCCGCCGACACCAATCCCGCCAAGGTGAATCTGGGTGTGGGCGTTTATTACGACGACAACGGCAAGCTCCCGCTGCTGAAATGCGTCCAGACCGCCGAACAGAACATGATGAAGTCGCCGACTGCACGCGGCTACTTGCCGATCGACGGCATCGTCGCGTACGACAACGCGGTGAAGAGCCTGGTCTTCGGCGCCGACAGCGAGCCGCTGAAGTCGGGCCGCGTCGCGACCGTGCAAGGCTTGGGCGGCACTGGAGGCCTGAAGGTCGGTGCCGACTTCCTGAAGAAGCTGAGCCCGAATGCCAAGGTGCTGATCAGCGACCCGAGCTGGGAAAACCATCGCGCCCTGTTCACGCAGGCCGGCTTCGTGGTCGAAAGCTACCCGTACTACGACGCCGCTACGCGCGGCGTCGATTTCGAAGCCATGCTGGCAGCGCTCGATGCGTCACCTGCCGGCACCATCGTCGTGCTGCACGCCTGCTGCCACAACCCGACTGGCTACGACATCACCGCTGCCCAGTGGGATCAGGTGGTCGACGTGGTCAAGGCTAAGAACCTGACCGCCTTCCTCGACATGGCCTACCAGGGCTTTGCCCATGGCATCCAAGAAGATGGCGCGGCCATCGGCAAGTTCGTCGAAGCCGGCTTGACCTTCTTCGTGTCGACTTCGTTTTCGAAGAGCTTCAGCCTCTACGGCGAGCGTGTCGGTGCGCTGTCGGTGCTGTGCAAGGACAAGGAAGAAACCTCTCGGGTGCTGTCGCAGCTGAAGGTCATGGTCCGTACCAACTACAGCAATCCGCCGATTCACGGTGGCGCGGTGGTGGCAGCGGTGCTCGGCGACCCCGCACTGCGTGCGATGTGGGAAGGCGAACTGGCGGAAATGCGCGTTCGCATCAAGGCGATGCGGCAGAAGCTGGTCGACGGACTGAAGGCAGCTGGCGTGAAGGATGACATGAGCTTCATCACCAAGCAGATCGGCATGTTCAGCTACTCCGGCCTCAACAAAGACCAGATGGTGAGGTTGCGCTCAGAGTTCGGCATCTACGGCACCGATACCGGCCGAATGTGCGTCGCGGCGCTGAACAGCAAGAACATCGACTACGTCTGCGCTTCGATCGCCAAAGTCATCTGACCCGAGTTGAATTTCTGCACGATCGCGGTCGTGTTTGTAGGGGTTAGGCCCCTACAAACACGGGGAGCCCGCTGATATATTGCACTGCAACATACCGGTACAAAAAAGCAATGCTCTACCAAATCTACGAAGCCCAACGCTCTTTGATGGAGCCCTTTTCGGACTTCGCCCAAGCCGCATCGAAACTATATGGTCAGGGGGCCGTTTGGGGCCAGCTGCCCATGGCGCAACGCATGGCCGCTGGTTACGAGCTGATGTATCGGCTTGGCAAGGACTACGAAAAGCCAAAGTTCAGCATCGAAAGCGTCAAGGTCAATGGGGATGACGTCGTCATCCATGAAGCCATTGCGCTCGACAAGCCATTTTGCGAGTTGCGTCGCTTCAAGCGGTTCACCGATGACCCGGACACGCTGAAGGTTTTGAAGAGCCAGCCTGTCGTGCTCATCGTTGCGCCGCTTTCGGGTCACTACGCCACGCTACTGCGGGACACCGTTCGCACCATGCTGCAAGGCCACAAGGTCTACATCACCGACTGGAAAAACGCCCGCCTGGTGCCGCTGTCCGAAGGCGAATTCCATCTCGATGACTACATCCACTACGTGCAGGACTTCATCCGGCTGCTTCAAGCCGAGTACGGCAACTGCCACGTAATGAGTGTTTGCCAGCCGACGGTGCCGGTGTTGGCCGCAGTGGCGCTTATGGCGAGCAAGGGCGAGACGCTGCCGCTCACGATGACCATGATGGGCGGCCCGATAGATGCGCGCAAATCGCCGACGGCCGTAAACAACCTCGCCACCACCAAAGGCTTCGACTGGTTCGAGAACAACGTCATCTATCCAGTCCCAAAGGGCTTCCCCGGCGAGGGTCGACGCGTGTACCCAGGCTTCCTGCAGCACACCGGATTCGTGGCGATGAATCCTGACCGTCACGCGACCAGCCACTACGACTACTTCAAAGATTTGATGAAGGGCGACGACGCCAGCGCCGAAGCGCATCGCAAGTTCTACGACGAGTACAACGCCGTGCTCGACATGGATGCGGACTACTACCTCGACACCATCAAAACCGTCTTCCAGGACTTCAGCCTGGTGAACGGCAACTGGGACGTGAAGAACGCTGATGGCGAGCTTGAACGCGTGCGTCCGCAAGACATTCGCACGACCGCCTTGCTGACCGTCGAGGGTGAGTTGGACGACATCTCCGGCTCGGGTCAGACGCAGGCTGCGCACGACCTTTGCACCGGTATTGCTGCGAATCAGCGGGAGCACTACGAGGCCAAGGGCGCAGGCCATTACGGCATCTTCAGCGGCCGCCGCTGGCGCGACATGGTTTATCCGAAGGTGCTGAAGTTCATTGCGGCCCATGACGAGGCGCAGCACCGCGCACTCGCCAAGCCTTCAGTAAATGCAGAAGACACGGTGAAGCCTGTGACCAAGGCGATCGCGAAGCCAGCGGTCAAGCCAGCCGATAAGCCGGCCGCGACTGTTCGGCAACCGAAGGCGATGGCAGCAGGCGCGTCGAAACCCAAAGTGCGCGCCAGCACGCGCGCGCGCTGAGCGACCGCGCACAAGTCATGACCGAAGCGCCGTCCGGGACACTGGCCGCGCGCATCAACGACGCCCTTCCGCAGACGCAGTGCACGCGTTGCGGCTATCCGGACTGCAATGGCTATGCCGAGGCCATCGCTGCTGACGACGCGGCCATCAACCAATGTCCACCCGGCGGTGCCGAGGGCATAGGCCGCCTTTCCTCGCTTACAGGCCGACCGGCAATCGCGCTCGACCCTCAGTTCGGAATCGAGGCGCCGCGGCTAATGGCGGTCATTGACGAAACCTGGTGCATCGGCTGCACGCTCTGCCTCGATGCGTGCCCAACCGACGCCATCCTGGGCATCCACAAGCGGATGCACACGGTGATCGAAGCGCACTGTACGGGTTGCGAACTCTGCATTCCGGTGTGTCCGGTCGACTGCATCTCGCTCGAAGTAGAAACGCCGGGCTTGAGCGGATGGGATGCATGGTCGTCGGCACAGGCAGACCATTCACGGCAACGCTACGAATCCCACAAGGTACGCCGCCCGGCGCGAGAAGAAGCCGCAGCGAAACTGGCTCAGGACGCCTCGGCAAATGCACCCAACGCCAAGGTCGATGCCGATGCCGATGCCGATGCCCGCAAACGCTCGGTGGTGGAGGCCGCTATGGCACGCGCGCGGGCTGCGGCAGCTGCGCGCAAACCTTGATGTTCAAGCGTTGATTTGCGGCGTGCCCGCAGCCAGCGCCTCGAAGGCTTTCACCACGCCCGGCGGGGCCTGCACCATCTCGATCAGCACGCCCTCGCCCGCGATGGGAAACTCGTCGTTGGCCTTCGGATGCATGAAGCAGATGTCGAAGCCCGCGGCGCCCTTGCGAATACCACCGGGCGCAAAGCGCACGCCCTGCGCTGTGAGCCACTCGACCGCGACCGGCAAGTCATCGATCCACAAGCCGATGTGATTCAGCGGCGTGGTGTGCACCGCCGGCTTCTTGTCGATGTCCAGCGGCTGCATCAAGTCGACCTCGACCTTGAACGGCCCGCTGCCGATCGCGCAGATGTCTTCGTCCACGTTCTCGCGCTCGCTGCGAAAGGTGCCCGTCACTTCCAGGCCCAGCATGTCGACCCAGAGCTTTTGCAGCCGCGTCTTATCGACCGCGCCGATAGCGATCTGCTGAATGCCCAGCACCTTGAAAGGACGCGGCTTTGAATCATTGGTTGCGCCGGTCAGCATCACACGAACTCCAGGATGATCTGATCGACAGCGAGCGACTCACCCTTGCCCGCGGAGATCTTGCCGACGACGCCATCTTGCGAGGCGAAGAGCACGTTCTCCATCTTCATCGCCTCGATCACAGCCAACTTCTCGCCCGCCTGCACCTGCTGGCCGGGCTGCACCGACACCTCGACCAGCAGACCCGGCATCGGCGACATCAGGAACTTGCTCAGGTCGGGCGGAGCCTTGTACGGCATCAGTTCGAGCAGGCGCGCACCGAGCGGCGACAGCACCATCGCTTCGATCTGCGTGCCATCGTGCGACACGCGCAGCGCCAGCGGATTCTTGCCCGCGCCGCGCTCGACCTGCGCGACGAAAGGCTTGTCGTTGACCGTGCCTTCGACGCGAATACTGCCCAGCGCGCCATTGCTATCGATCTTGAAATTGCTGTCGCCGACAGCGACGGCGCTCGCACCGTTCTTGCCCTGAAAGTCGGTGACGGACACGGGGTGATGAAGGTGCTTTCCTTCCGGCCCAAGCTCGACCACGACAAACTGCTCGCCGACCTTCACGCTGTGGCCTTCGAGTTGGCCGCTGATGCCCGAGGCCCGCGCACGATATCGCCGGTGCACATAGGCGGCCAGCGCGATCAAGAAAGCCGGATCGCTGTGAGGCACGTCCTCCGCATGAAAGCCATGCGCGTAATGCTCGGCGATAAAGCCGGTGTTGAAGTCACCCGCGACGAACTGTGGATGCGCCAACAGCGCCGCCTGGAACGGGATGTTGCTGCTGATGCCGCGGATCACGAAGCCATTGAGTGCCTTGCGCATCTTCGCAATTGCATGCTGGCGATCCTTGCCGTGCACGATGAGCTTGGCGATCATCGAGTCGTAGAACATCGGGATCTCGCCGCCGTCGTACACGCCCGTATCGACGCGCACGCCGTACCGATGCTCGGTATCGGCAGAGAACATCGTCTCTTCCGGCGGCTGGAACTTCACCAGCCGGCCGGTCGACGGCAGGAAGCTGCGAAACGGATCTTCGGCATTGATGCGGCATTCGATGGCCCAACCCTCACGCTTCACGTCGGCCTGCTTCAGCGGCAGCGGCTCACCCGCCGCGACGCGAATCATGAGTTCGACCAGGTCGAGCCCGGTGATGCACTCCGTCACCGGATGCTCGACCTGCAGTCGCGTATTCATCTCCAAAAAATAGAAGCTCTGATCCTTGCCGACCACGAACTCGACCGTGCCGGCACTCTGGTAATTAACGGCCTTGGCCAGCAACACCGCCTGCTCACCCATCGCCTTGCGCGTGGCGTCCGTGATGAAAGGTGACGGCGCCTCTTCGATCACTTTCTGGTGGCGCCGCTGGATCGAGCATTCACGCTCATTCAGGTAGATCACGTTGCCCTGCGAATCGCCCAGCACCTGGATTTCGATGTGGCGCGGTTCGACCACGAACTTCTCGATGAAGACCCGGTCGTCGCCAAAGCTGTTGCGCGCCTCGTTGCGGCAAGCGGTGAAGCCTTCGAACGCTTCCTTGTCGTCGTGTGCCACGCGCAAGCCTTTGCCGCCGCCGCCGGCCGACGCCTTGATCATCACTGGGTAGCCGATCTCCTTGGCGATCTGCACCGCGCGCTCGGCCGACTCGATGGCTTCGTTCCAGCCCGGAATGGTGTTGACCTTGGCCTCGTTCGCCAACTTCTTGGAGGCGATCTTGTCGCCCATCGCCGCGATCGAATAGTGCTTGGGGCCAATGAAGACGATGCCTTCTTCTTCGACCTTGCGCGCGAAGGCCTCGTTCTCCGACAGGAAGCCGTAGCCCGGATGCACGGCTTCGGCACCAGTCTGCTTGCACGCCGCGATGATGCGGTCGACCTGCAGATAACTGTCGCGGCTGGCTGCGCCACCGATGTGCACCGCCTCGTCGGCCAGTTCGACATGGCGCGCTTCCTTGTCGGCATCGGAATAAACCGCGACGGTCAGGATGCCCATCTTCTTCGCGGTCTTGATGACGCGACAGGCGATTTCGCCGCGGTTGGCGATCAGGATTTTTTTAAACATGTTCTTCTTCCGGGAGCTCAGAGCGGAATGTTCCCGTGCTTGCGCCACGGGTTTTCGAGCTTCTTGGCCCGAAGCATCACGAGCGAGCGGCAGATGCGCTTGCGTGTCTCGTGAGGCAGGATCACGTCGTCGATGTAGCCACGTGCGCTCGCCACATACGGGTTGGCAAAGCGCGCTTTGTATTCGGCCTCGCGCGCAGCGAGCTTTTCAGGGTCGTTCTTGTCTTCGCGAAAGATGATTTCAACCGCGCCCTTGGCGCCCATCACCGCGATCTCGGCACGTGGCCATGCGAGATTGACGTCGCCGCGCAGATGCTTCGACGCCATCACGTCGTAAGCGCCGCCGTAGGCTTTGCGCGTGATCACCGTGATCTTCGGCACTGTGCACTCGGCGTACGCATAGAGCAGCTTCGCGCCGTGCTTGATGATCCCGCCGTACTCCTGCCCCGTGCCGGGCATGAAGCCGGGTACGTCGACAAAGGTGACGACCGGAATGTTGAAGCAATCGCAAAAGCGCACGAAGCGCGCTGCCTTGATGCTGCTTTTAATGTCGAGACAACCCGCCAGCACCAATGGCTGGTTGGCCACGATGCCGACGGTCTGCCCCTCCATGCGGGCGAAGCCGATGACGATGTTTTTCGCGTACTCGGGCTGCAACTCGAAGAAGTCGCCGTCGTCGACCACCTTGAGGATCAACTCCTTCATGTCGTACGGCTTGTTGGCGTTGTCGGGCACCAGCGTATCGAGCGAAAAATCGGGTCGGTCGGCCGGATCGCCCTTGCCGTTGTTGCCAAGGCGCACCGGCGATTTCTCGCGGTTGTTGAGCGGCAGGTAGTTGTAGAGCCGGCGCAGCATCATCAGCGCTTCGACGTCGTTTTCGAATGCCCTGTCGGCCACGCCACTGCGCGTGGTGTGCGTGATGGCGCCACCGAGTTCTTCGGCCGTCACGTTCTCATGTGTCACTGTCTTCACGACCTCGGGGCCAGTGACGAACATGTAGCTCGAGTCCTTCACCATGAAGATGAAATCGGTCATGGCGGGCGAGTACACAGCGCCGCCGGCGCACGGGCCCATGATCATGCTGATCTGCGGCACCACGCCCGACGCCATCACGTTGCGCTGGAACACGTCGGCATAACCGCCGAGCGAGGCCACGCCTTCCTGGATGCGCGCGCCGCCGGAATCGTTCAAGCCGATGACCGGTGCGCCAACCTTCATCGCCTGGTCCATTACCTTGCAGATTTTCTCGGCATGCGCTTCACTCAACGCACCGCCGAAAACGGTGAAGTCCTGGCTGAAGACGAAGACCAGCCGGCCGTTGATCATTCCGTAACCAGTGACCACACCGTCACCTGGAATCTTCTGCTCCGCCATGCCGAAGTCGACCGACCGATGCTCGACGAACATGTCCCACTCTTCGAAGGTGTTGTCGTCCAGCAGCAGCTCGATGCGCTCGCGCGCGGTGAGCTTGCCCTTCTTGTGCTGCGCGTCGATGCGCTTTTGTCCACCGCCGAGTCGGGCCTTGGCGCGGCGCTCTTCGAGTTGGTCGATCAGTTCTTGCATGGTGGTTTCTCCAAAGCTGAAGTTCGATTGATTCTTGTATTCCGGGCTAGCTCTGGCCAGCCGCTGTGGCGAGCAAAGTGCGCGCTGCGGCCGACGCAGGCAGCGTGCCTTCGACCACTTGCCGCGTCAGTTGCGGCAACATCTCGCGCACCTGCGGATGATGTCGAAAAGCGTGCTTCAGGCCAGCGTCGATGCGCTCCCACATCCAGGACAGCGACTGCTTTTCACGCCGCTTCGCCAGCTTGCCATTGCCAGCCTGCAGTGCCTTGAACTGTGTGACCGAGTCCCAGAACGCGTCGACGCCGGTACCGGCGAGCGCACTCAACTGCATCACGCGCGGCAACCAGAAGCGCACCTCGGCGCCGTTGTACGCATCGTGCATCGCATGCACATGATCGGGATTGCCCTGATGGCCGAACAGGCGCAGCGCAGAAGTTATCTGCGCCTGCGCGCGCGTGGCGGCATCCTTGTCGAGGTCGGCCTTGTTGATGACGACCAGGTCGGCCAGTTCCATCACACCCTTCTTGATCGCCTGCAAATCGTCACCGGCGTTCGGCAGTTGCATCAGCACGAACATGTCGGTCATGCCCGCCACCGCGGTCTCGCTCTGGCCGACGCCGACGGTTTCGACAATGACGATGTCATAACCCGCAGCCTCGCACACCAGCATCGCTTCACGCGTCTTCTCTGCCACGCCACCCAGCGTGCCCGACGACGGGCTCGGCCGAATGTAGGCGCGCTCATGCACCGAGAGTCGTTCCATGCGTGTCTTGTCGCCGAGGATCGAGCCACCTGACACGGAAGACGATGGGTCGATGGTGAGCACTGCGACCCGATGGCCCTTGTCGATCAACAAGAGGCCGAGCGTTTCAATGAAGGTCGACTTGCCGACGCCCGGAACGCCCGAGATGCCGAGCCGAAACGACTGGCCCGTGTGCGGCAGCAAGGCGGTGAGCAACTCGTCCGCTTGCGCTCGATGGTCGGCTCGGGTCGACTCCAGCAGCGTGATGGCCTTGGCAATGGCGCGCCGCTGTGCGGGGCCTGCTGCACTCAACAAGGAATCGGACGTGACCGTGGTGCGCTCCCCCGGCATGGTCAGGCCGCAATCGAAGCGCGAATCTGCTCCAGCACATCCTTCGCACTCGCCGGGATCGGCGTCCCCGGGCCGTAGATGCCTTTCACGCCGGCCTCGTAAAGCATCTCGTAATCGCCGCGCGGAATCACGCCGCCGACGAACACGATGATGTCGTCGGCGCCCTGCTTCTTCAGCTCCGCGATGATCGCCGGCACCAGCGTCTTGTGGCCAGCGGCAAGGGTCGAGACGCCGACTGCATGGACGTCGTTCTCGATGGCCTGGCGCGCGCACTCCTCAGGCGTCTGGAACAACGGACCCATGTCGACGTCGAAGCCTAGGTCGGCGAAGGCCGTGGCGACAACCTTGGCGCCGCGGTCGTGGCCGTCTTGCCCGAGCTTGGAAATCATCACGCGAGGACGGCGGCCCTGTTGCTCCGCAAACAGCGCGATCTCGTTTTGCAACGCTTCCCAGCCTTCGGCCGAGTCGTAGGCCGCGGCGTAGACGCCAGTGACCTTCTGCGTGTCGGCGCGATGCCGACCATAGACTTTTTCCAGCGCGTCGCTGATCTCCCCGACCGTGGCGCGCAGGCGCACCGCATCGATGCTCAGCGCCAACATGTTGCCCTCGCCGCTTTCGGCAGCGGCCGTCAGCGCATCGAGTGCTACCTGCACGGCTGCCGAGTCACGCGAAGCGCGAATGGTCTTCAGCTTGGCGATCTGGCCGTCGCGCACTTTCACGTTGTCGATCGACAAACTGTCGATCGCGTCCTCGGTCTGCAGCTTGTACTTGTTGACGCCGACGATCACGTCACGACCGGAGTCGATGCGGGCCTGCTTGTCAGCGGCGGCGGCTTCGATCTTGAGCTTGGCCCAACCGCTGTCGACGGCCTTGATCATGCCGCCCATGGCCTCGACTTCTTCGATGATTTCCCAGGCCTTGTCGGCCATGTCCTGGGTCAGCTTTTCCATCATGTAGCTGCCGGCCCACGGGTCGACCACGCTGGTGATGTGGGTCTCTTCCTGGATGATGAGTTGCGTGTTGCGTGCGATGCGCGAGCTGAACTCGGTCGGCAGTGCAATCGCTTCATCGAGCGCGTTGGTGTGCAGGCTTTGCGTGCCGCCAAACACCGCGGCCATGGCTTCGATGGTGGTGCGCACCACGTTGTTGTACGGGTCTTGTTCGGTGAGCGACCAGCCGCTGGTCTGGCAGTGCGTGCGCAGCATCAGGCTCTTGGCGTTCTTGGGCTCGAAGTCTTTCATGATGCGGCACCACAGCAAGCGCGCGGCGCGCATCTTGGCGACTTCCAGATAGAAGTTCATGCCGATGGCCCAGAAGAAGCTCAGGCGCCCTGCGAACACGTCGACATCGAGGCCTTTAGCGAGCGCCGTCTTCACGTATTCCTTGCCGTCGGCCAGCGTGAAGGCCAGTTCCAGCGCCTGATTGGCACCGGCCTCCTGCATGTGATAGCCGCTGATGCTGATCGAGTTGAACTTCGGCATCTTGTGCGCCGTGTACTCGATGATGTCGCCGATGATCCGCATGCTCGGCGCCGGCGGAAAGATGTAGGTGTTGCGCACCATGAACTCTTTCAGAATGTCGTTCTGAATGGTCCCGCTCAACTGGTCTTGCGGCACGCCCTGCTCTTCGCCGGCCACGATGTAGCCGGCAAGCACCGGCAACACGGCGCCGTTCATGGTCATAGATACCGACACCTTGTCGAGCGGAATCTGGTCGAACAGGATCTTCATGTCTTCGACCGAGTCGATTGCTACGCCCGCCTTGCCGACATCGCCCGTCACCCGCGGGTGGTCGCTGTCGTAGCCGCGGTGTGTCGGCAGATCGAACGCGACGCTCACGCCCTGCCCGCCGGCGGCCAGTGCCTTGCGATAGAAGGCGTTGGACTCTTCTGCAGTCGAGAAGCCGGCGTACTGCCGGATGGTCCAGGGCCGCACCGCGTACATCGTGGCTTGCGGCCCACGCAGGTAGGGCTCGAACCCCGGCATCGTGTCGGTGTGCTTCAAGCCCTTGAGGTCGGCGGCGGTGTAGAGCGGCTTGACGCTGATGCCGTCCGGTGTCAGCCAGTTCAGCGCATTGACGTCGCCATCCGGCGCCGACTTGGCAGCCGCTTTGGTCCATGCCTCGAGGCTGACGGGTGGGAAGGTCGGTTCGGGTGTGCTCATGGGCGCCGCTTTTGCAAAGTTGTTCCCAGTGTCTCCGCTGAGTCCGGGCAGTTCAAGACGAGTCTACCCGATCCATAATTATTAATTCAGATAGCGTCATTGCAGTACAGTTCGCGCATGTCCGCTGTCACGCTCACTCCGCGCGCCCTCTACGAAGAGGTGGCCGAGCTGCTGCGCCAACGCATCTTCAATCAGGAGCTGAAACCGGGCGCCTGGATCGACGAACTGAAGCTGGCGGAGGAGTACGGCATCAGCCGCACGCCACTGCGCGAAGCGTTGAAGGTGCTGGCCGCCGAGGGCCTGATCACGATGAAGGTTCGACGCGGCGCCTACGTGACCGAGGTGTCCGAGCGCGATCTGGTCGACGTTTATCACCTGCTCTCGCTGCTGGAAAGCGACGCCGCAGCGACCGTCGCGGTCACTGCCACAAAGTCGCAGCTGGACGAACTCGAAGCACTGCACGCGCAGCTTCAGGCAGCGCTGAGCTTGCCGCACCCCAACTACGCGGCCTTTCTGGCGCTGAACATCGCCTTTCATACGCGCCTGCTGGAAATTGCCAACAACCGCTGGCGGGTGCAGATGGTGGCCGACCTGCGCAAGATCATGAAGCTCAAAGGCCACAGCTCGCTTTTCAAAGAGCCGCGCGCGCGCGAATCGCTCAGGGAGCACGACGCGCTGATGAAGGCGATCACGGCGCGCGACGGGCCGGCCGCCATGCAGCGAATGCAGGAGCATTTTGAGAGTGGATTGAAGGCTGCAACGGGTGCCCACGTTCCCTGAGGCCCCGAAGCTTCGCCCTACCCGCAGCTCGTCGTCGGCCTCATGCACGACGCGGTGACACCCTACTTTTGCTTGCACAATACTTGCATCCATAAAGCAACGGCGCCATTCGGTGACCGAAAACAAGGCAGTTCGAATGAGCAGTGTGGTCGTGACCGGCGCGGGCTCGGGCATCGGAGCAGCGACGTGTCGACGCCTGGCGGCACAGGGCATCGACCTCGTGATCCATACCGGCAGCCGGCATGAAGCGGCCGACGCCGTGGCAGCGGAATGCAGTGCGGTGCGCACCACGGTGGTGGTCGGCGACATGGCGCTGCCATCGACCGTCGATGCGCTTCTCGATGCTGCGATGGCGCTTGGTGGAGCGCCTGGCGAGGCTGGCGGACTGCGCGGCGTGGTCGCCAATGCCGGCTTCGCCGACAAGACCACCCTCGCCGAACTCGACGACGACATCCTCGAACGATCGCTTCGGACCATGGTCGTTTCCGTCGCGCACCTTCTGCGCAAAAGCCTGCCGCTGCTCGCACTTTCTGGGCAAGGCCGCTTCGTGGCCGTCAGCTCCTTCGTGGCGCACCGCTTCACGCTCGGCGCATCGACTTTTCCAGCCACCGCCGCAGCCAAAGCCGGCGTCGAGGCACTGGTGAAAGCAGCGGCGGCCGAGAACGCTGCCCGCGGTGTCACGGTCAACGCGGTAGCGCCCGGCTACGTCCGCAAAGACCGCGCCAACGCCGGTGCGTTGACCGAAGAGCAATGGAAGCAAGCGCTGTTGCGCGTGCCCGCCGGCCGGCTTGCCACGCCCGATGACATCGCAGCACCCATCGCCTTTTTGCTGAGCCGTGAGGCGGCCTTTATCACCGGCCAGATCCTTCACGTCGATGGCGGCATGACCCTGTGACTCGCCGCACCGCCGTTCCATTTCAAAGCGTCTCTTCCTTCGTTTCTTCTCTCATCATCTACGAAAAAAAATCATGACAAACCGTCGTCAGTTCATCGCCAGCGTCGCCGCAGCCAGCGCCGCGACCGCCCTCCCGCACGCCGCCTTCGCGCAGACCGATGCGACCGAAAGCGCATGGGCCCGCATCAACCGCACCAAGGTACTGCGCATGGGCGCAGTGGCCGGCGCGGCGCCCTACTATCACAAGGACCTGGCATCGGGCGAGTGGCAAGGCTTCATGATCGACTTCGGCAAGAGCCTCGCCGGGAGCCTCAACGCCAAACTCGACATCAACGAAACCAGCTGGGGCAACTCGGTGCTCGATCTCCAGTCGAACAAGATCGACGTGTTCTTCGGTCTGAACCCGACGCCGGCGCGCGCGTTGGTCGTCGACTTTTCCGACCCGTTGTTCAACAACGCTTTCGTTCTCGTGGCACGCAAGGGGTTCGACCCGAAGACGTGGGAAGAGCTCAACAAGCCCGACGTCAAGATCGCCGTCGATATCGGCTCGTCGCACGACCAGGTCGTCACCAAGACCTGCCCCAACGCGCAGATCATCCGCCTCGAAAAAGCCGCCGACGCCACGCTCGCGCTGCAGACCGGCCGCGCCGATTGCCAGGTCCTCGCCGTGGTGCTGGCACTCACTGTGGTCAGCAAGAACCCGACCGTCGGGCACATCGTGCTGCCGACGCCGACGCAGGCCACGACAACCAACCTGGGCTTCCGCAAGGAAAGCGACCGTCAGTGGGTCGAGTACGTCAACAAGTGGATCGCGCAGACGCGTTCCAGCGGCAAGGTGAAGGAAGTGGTGCTGGCCAACATGCAGACCCTGTCAGGCGTGAAGCCGGACCAGGTTCCATCGACGATCAGCTTCTGATCCGAATTCAGCACCCGACAAGAAGAGCGAACGAGAGCCGCCGTGTACCACTGGGACTTCGAATTTCTGTGGGGCTTTCGCAAGCTCCTTCTCATGGGTCTCGGCTACACCGTCGCCTACACGGTCATCTGCACTGTGATCGGGCTGGCGATCGGGCTGGCGGTCGCGATGGGTCGGTTGTCGCAACCCGTTTGGCTGCGCGCGCCGCTGCGGGCTTATGTCGAAGTGTTCCGCTGCACACCGGTGCTGGTGCAACTGGTGTGGTTCTATTACGCACTGCCGGTGCTCACAGGCATCCAGATTTCGGCGGCGCTGGCGGCCATATTGGCGCTCTCTTTGTACGGCAGCTCGTTCTACTCCGAGATCATCCGCGGCGGCATCATCTCCATTGATCCGGGGCAAACAGAAGCAGCGCGCGCGCTCGGCATGCGGCGCTTTCAGATGATGCGCCGGGTGGTGCTGCCGCAAGCGTTCAGGCGCATGGTGCCGCCACTGTTGAATCAGTCGATCCTGCAACTCAAGAACACGTCGCTGCTGTCGGTGTTGGCGCTGCCTGATCTGCTTTACCAGGGCCAAAGCATCGCTCACGAAACCTATCGGCCGCTGGAGACCTACACCGTGGTCGCACTCGCCTACTTCCTCGTGCTGCTGCCGGCGACGATTCTGGTCAAGCGTGCTGAAACCCGCCTCTCCGGCGCGGCGCACGCATGACAACGTTGCCAACATCTGCGCCCATGATCGAGGTCACGCGCCTCGGCAAACGCTTCGGCGACAACCGCGTGTTGCGCGACGTGTCGCTCTCGGTCGCAAAGGGTGAAGTCATTGCGCTGATCGGGCCTTCGGGCTCGGGCAAGTCGACCTTATTGCGCTGCCTCAACCTGCTGACGGTTCCCGACGAAGGCACCGTTCGAGTGGGCGAGCAATCGCTGACCTTCACCGGCGCCGCGACCCGGCTGCCGAAAGACGCGGTGCTCTCCGGCTTCCGCGCACGAACCGGAATGGTGTTCCAGCACTTCAACCTCTTCCCTCACATGACGGTGCTTGGCAACGTCATGGAAGGGCCGGTCACCGTCATGAAGCAGCCGAAGGCGCAAGCCGCCGAGAAGGCACGCGGGCTGCTCGCCAAGGTGGGGCTGCTGGACAAGGCCGACGCCTGGCCCGATCAACTCTCAGGCGGCCAGAAGCAGCGCGTTGCGATTGCGCGTGCGCTGGCGATGGAGCCGCAGGTAATGCTGTTCGACGAGGTCACGTCGGCCCTCGACCCGGAGCTGGTCGGCGAGGTGTTGCGCGTGATTCAGGCACTGGCCGAAGAAGGCATGACGATGTTGCTGGTCACACATGAGATGTCGTTCGCGCGCGAAGTGGCTGACCAGGTGGCTTTCATGCGCGACGGCGTCATCGTCGAATGCGGACCGGCGCGGCAGGTCATCGATGCGCCGACGGAAGTCGCTACGCGCGCCTTCCTGGCGCGCTTTCACGAAGGCAGGCCGGTCAGCGCCTAGGCCGAAAGCGCGGCGGCCGGCTTGGCTGCAGACGCGTCGAGCGCGGGTCCGGACGCAGGCTTCGCAATCGATACAGCCGCTGCACTGCGCGCGTCCGCATCAGCCTGCGAATGCGCCAGCGCCATGACCTCGTGCGGCGTCTTGCCCTTCAGCTTATGGTCACTCCACACCTGGCGCCAATGCCGCGCACCAGGCAAGCCGTTGCGCAAGCCGAGCATGTGCCGCGCGATGTTCGACCACGGCGTGCCGTGCGCGGCCGCTTCGCGAACCATGTAGTCGCACATCTGCCGCTCCACATCTTCGCGAGTGAGTTCGACGCCGAGCCCGTGCGGCATGTCCGACCCGTTCGACGCAACACCGAAAAACTCCGCGTCCCATCCAGCCAGCCACCAGGGGTTGTGATACGCCTCGCGGCCGATCATCACGCCGTCGAGCAGGCGCAACTGCGTGTGCACTTCGGCGCTGTCGTGGATGCCGCCATTGATCGAAAAACGAAGCGCCGGAAAATCGTGCTTCAGCCGATGAACCAGCGCGTAGCGCAGCGGCGGCACTTCACGGTTTTGCTTCGGGCTCAAGCCCTTGAGCCACGCATTGCGCGCATGCACGATGAAGGTCTCACAGCCTGCTTCGCTCACCGTGCCGACGAAGTCACGCACGAACTCGTAGCTCTCCGACTTGTCGATGCCGATGCGGTGCTTGACCGTGACCGGCACATCGACCACGTCGACCATCGCCTTCACGCAATCGGCGACCAGTTGCGGCTCGGCCATGAGACAGGCACCGAACGCTCCGCGCTGCACGCGCTCGCTGGGGCAACCGCAGTTCAGGTTGATTTCGTCGTAGCCCCACTCTTCTCCCAGTCGCGCGCAGTGGGCCAGGTCAGCCGGGTCGCTTCCGCCCAATTGCAGCGCCACCGGATGTTCTTCTGCATTGAAGCGCAGGTGTCGCGGCACGTCGCCATGCACCAGCGCGCCGGTCGTGACCATCTCGGTGTAAAGGAGCGCCTGGCGGGTGAGCAGCCGATGAAAGTAGCGGCAATGCGTGTCCGACCAATCCATCATCGGCGCAACGCTGACGCGGTCCGGCGCAGGGCGAAGAATCGGATTGGAGGAAGAAGCGGGCATGGGACTTGGACGTTGCGCCGGCAGCGCCGGCAAAGCCACGGATTGTCACTCAGGGGTTGCCAAGCTGCCCGTAAGACCCGGCAATTGCAACGTTACTTAGTGGCCCTGGACGATGGCCGCTTGAAACTTTCGCATGCTCGTATTTACCGGATGCCGCGCAATATCAGGCACGCGGACCTTCCTTGCCGAACATTCTTCGAATTGCAGCGACGCCCGCGACCAACGCGTTGGCATAGGTGGATTGGGGATCTGTCGCAGATTCAAGCGGAAGGTAGGGCAACGCGTCTTCCATCGCGTAATCCGTTCCTTCCATCAATACCCAATAGAACTCGCCTTCTTCGAGTTCGTGAACGGTCAGTGCGATATTTCGCAGTGTTGACATGGGTTTAGGCAGGGCCGGTAATGTTACGAATGGGACCGATTGATCCTATTCAACGGGCACGACAGCGCCTAAGCACAATTTCACGGTTCCATATAAATGTGACAAATCGTAAGATTTTTGGCGTGAATTTGCCAAGTATTTGTATGCGAACTGGCTGAAATGGCCACGTTACGACAGCTTCCGGTTTTTTCCCTACACCTGACGTCCTAGCCGCCTTCTAAGCTGTTGCATCGCCCTTCCAGGGCCTACAAATCCGGAGATAACGATGAACCAATTTCATATCGAGCCGAGCATGCTGGCGACATTTGGCGGCGCGTTTTATCCGACCGGTTATTCGATGGTGATGTTTCCGGATGCGAAAGATGCGGCTCGTGTCGGCCAGCAACTGATGGACGCTGGCTTCGACGCCCAAGACGTGATGCTGGTGCCGCCCGCCATCGTCTTGTCGCAGATCACACCGACCGTGAGCGGCGCCGACGACCCCTTGCCGTCAGCTGGCACAGAAGGCGCAACCGTGCGCGCCCTGACCGAACTGGCCCGAAAGGGCCACGCAGGCCTGTTGGTCAAGACCCACGACGAAGACACCGCCGATCGAATGATGAAAGTGGTGCGCGAAGTGCCGTATTCGATGGCTCAGCGCTATCGCGCGCTGGTCATTGAAGACCTTTGAGCGACGCCCTCGGAGCTAACTGCGCTGAGCCTCGCAAGGCGTTCAACTCGCCATGTGACTGGTCTTGGCGTTGACGATCTCTTCAGGCTCGTTCGCCTCGACCCAGGTCTCGCCGTTGAGCCCGGCCTGCAGCCGATCCATGTCGAGCTCATTGGTCCACTTGGCCACCACGATCGTCGCCACGCCATTGCCCACCAGATTGGTCAGCGCGCGCGCTTCGGACATGAAGCGGTCGATGCCGAGGATCAATGCCAGTGCAGCGACCGGCACATGACCCACCGCCGACAGTGTGGCAGCCAGCACGATGAAGCCGCTGCCAGTCACGCCAGCCGCGCCCTTGGAGGTCAGCAGCAGCACCAGCAACAGCGTGATCTGCTGCATGATCGTCATCGGCGTGTTGGTGGCTTGCGCCAAAAACACTGCCGCCATCGTCAGATAAATCGAGGTGCCATCAAGGTTGAAGGAATAGCCGGTGGGAATCACCAGCCCGACCACCGACTTCTTGGCACCGAGGTTTTCCATCTTCTCCATCATGCGTGGCAATGCCGCTTCGCTCGATGAGGTGCCCAGCACGATCAGCAGTTCTTCGCGGATGTACTTGACGAACTTCCAGATCGAAAAGCCGTGGTATTTCGCAATGCTGCCCAGCACCACGAAGACGAAGATCAGACAGGTCAAATAGAAGGTTGCCATGAGCTGACCCAACTGCACCAGCGAGCCGACACCGTACTTGCCGATGGTGAACGCCATTGCGCCAAAAGCGCCAATGGGTGCGACCTTCATGATGTAGCCCACGATGACGAACAGCACATGCGAGAACTTCTCGATCAGGTCGAACACCAGGGTGCCCCGGCCACCGAACTTGTGCAGTGCGAAGCCGAACAAAACTGCGATCAGCAACACCTGCAGGATTTCTCCCTTTGCAAAGGCATCGACGAACTGAGTCGGGATCACGTTGAGCAAAAAGTCGGTGGTCGAAGTCATCTTGCCCGGCCCGGTGAAGGCCGCGATGCCCTTGGTATCGAGCGATGCAACGTCGATGTTCATCCCCGTGCCCGGATGCACCAGATTGATGATGACCAGTCCGACGATCAGCGCGATGGTGCTGACCACTTCGAAGTACAGCAGCGCCAGGCCACCGGTTTTACCGACCTTCTTCATGTCTTCCATGCCGGCGATGCCGACCACCACGGTGCAGAAGATGATCGGCGCGATGATCATCTTGATCAGCTTGATGAAGCCGTCGCCCAGCGGTTTCATGGCCTCGCCGGTCTGCGGGTAGAAGTGCCCGAGGATCACGCCGATGACGATGGCGGTGATCACCTGAAAGTAGAGCGACCTGTAGAACGGTGGCTTCACCGCGGGCGCGGCGGCGGATGGTGCGGTAGACATGGCGTCTCCTTCGTATTTCTTGCTGTTGGACTTATGAATTCAGAACATGGCTGCCGATGCGGCTTTCGCAGCTTTTGCGCCGGGGGCGACTTTAGCGCGATCACTCGACGGCGTCCGCTTCGGTCCGCCGTGCGGCGAGCCATGAAAAAACCCGCCGGAGCGGGTTTTCGTCGAGGCGCGTTGCGAGCAACGCGTCAATGCATGTGAAGTCCGCCATTCACCGAGAAGTCGGCGCCGGTCGAATAGCCGCCTTCGTCCGTGGCCAGCCATGAAATGATCGAGGCAATTTCGCTCGGTTTTCCGAGGCGCTTGACCGGGATGGTGGCAATGATCTTGTCGAGCACTTCCTGGCGAATGGCGTTGACCATGTCGGTGCCGATGTAACCCGGGCTCACGGTGTTGACCGTCACGCCCTTGTTGGCCATTTCTTGCGCCAGCGCCATCGTGAAGCCGTGCATGCCGGCCTTGGCTGCCGAGTAGTTGGTCTGACCAGCCTGGCCCTTGGCGCCGTTGACCGAGCTGATGTTGACGATGCGGCCCCAGCCCTTTTCGACCATGTCGCCGACCACCTGCTTGGTCACGTTGAACATGCTGTTGAGGTTGGTCTCGATCACCGCGCTCCAGTCTTCCGGCGTCATCTTGATGAACATCCGGTCGCGCGTGATGCCGGCGTTGTTCACCAGCACGTCGATGGCGCCGTGGTCGGCCTTGGCCTTCGCAAAGGCGTCGACAGTGGAAGCCCAGTCGCCGACGTTGCCAACCGACGCGAAGAATTCATAGCCTTCGGCCTTTTGTTCGGCCAGCCACTTAGCGTGATCGCGCGTCGGGCCGCAGCCGGCGATGACGGTAAAGCCGTCCTTGTGAAGACGCTGACAGATGGCGGTTCCGATGCCACCCATGCCTCCGGTGACGTATGCGACTTTTTTGCTCATGTTATTTCCTGGAATTCGGTACAGCCGGAACTGGCAAGGTGACTTTAGCGAAATTTGCCCTTGCGTCTTCTGAGGAAAACACTGACACGCGCGTGCAACCAGCTGTCACAAGCCGTATCTATACTCGTTCGATGTCATCGATTGAGCTTGCCGGCGTTGCCAAATCCTGGGGCCAGACCACCGCCCTCCACGCCATCAACCTCCAGATCGAAAAAGGCACCTTCTGCGTCTTGCTCGGCCCCTCGGGCTGCGGCAAGTCGACGACATTGCGCATCATCGCCGGGCTCGAAGTGGCAACTGCCGGCCAGGTGCGCATCGACGGTCGCGACGTGACCGACGCGCCGCCGGCGCAGCGCGGCATCGCGATGGTGTTTCAAAACTACGCGCTCTTTCCACACCTGACCGTCGCCGACAACATCACCTTCGGGCTCTCGGTTCGCAAGACGCCTGCTGCAGAAATGGCAACGCGGCTGAAAGAAACCGCGACGCTGCTCGGCCTGACGGCCTTGCTCGATCGCCGCCCCGGCCAACTGTCGGGCGGTCAGCAACAACGCGTCGCGCTCGGCCGTGCGCTCGTCGCGCAGGCGAGCGTCTGCCTGATGGACGAACCTCTCTCCAACCTCGATGCGCAGCTGCGCCAAGAAATGCGGCTCGAACTGCGCGACCTGCAGCAAAAGCTCGGACTCACCGTTGTCTACGTCACGCACGACCAGACCGAGGCGATGAGCATGGCCGACCAAGTGGTGCTGCTGAACCTGGGCCGCGTCGAGCAGGCCGGCGCACCGCGAGAGCTCTACGCGCAACCCGCCACGACCTTTGCGGCCCGCTTTATCGGCACGCCGCCGATGAATCTCGTGGCCATCGAGGCCGGCCGCATCGCGGGAAGCGACGTCGCCATCGGACTCACCGCAACAACGCTCGGCGTGCGCCCAGAGTCGATCTCGCTGGCGCCGCACATCGACAACCCCGAGAGCCTGGGCGTGCCGGCGCGCGTCGCCAGCGTCGAGTACCTGGGTGCCGATCTGGTCTTGCGCTGCACGGTCGGCACTCAAACGCTGCTGGTGCGCGCCAACGGCCGCTTCCGGATGCAGCCCGGAGACACCGTGCGACTGCACTGGTCGCCGCGCGACAGCCACGGCTTCGACGTCGCCGGTCAACGAATTCACTGACCTGCTTTCTTTCGTAGTTTTTTCGAGGACCACTCCCATGAGACGAGATACCTTTCTGCGCGCCACCACCATCCACCTCGCCGCGGCCATCGCCGTGCTGGCCGGTGCGACGACGCCGTTGCACGCGCAAACACCGGTCGAGGTTCAGTTCTATTACCCGGTCGCCGTCGGCGGCCCGATCGCCAAGACCATCGACGGCTTTGCCGCGGGCTTCATGAAAGACAACCCCGGCATCAAGGTGACGCCGATCTACGCCGGCACCTACCAGGAGACCATCGTGAAAGCGCTCACCGCGCACAAGTCGGGCACGCCGCCGGTGACGTCGGTGCTGCTGTCGACCGACATGTTCACGCTGATCGACGAAGACGCCATCGTGCCGTTCGATACTTTCGCCAAGACGGCTGAAGACAAGGCGTGGATGGGCAGTTTCTACAAGGCCTTCATGCTCAACAGCCAGAGCGGCGGCAAGACCTGGGGCATTCCGTTCCAGCGCTCGACCGTCGTCATGTACTGGAACAAGGAACTCTTCAAAGAGGCAGGCCTTGACCCGGAAAAAGGTCCGACCAATTGGGCCGAGCTGAAAGAAGCTGCCACCAAGCTCACGAAGAAAGACGCCAGCGGCAAGACCACGCAGTACGGCGTTCAGATTCCGTCGAGCGGGTTTCCCTATTGGCTGTTCCAGACACTGACGACACCCAACGACGCGATCCTGGCGAACGAGGCCGGCACGCAGGTCAAGTTCGACGATCCGAAGATCGTCGAGGCGCTGCAGTACTGGGTCGACCTGGGCAAGGCCGGCATCCATCCGCCGGGCGTGGTCGAGTGGGGCACCACGCCGAAAGACTTCTTCGAGAAGAAGGCCGCGATCATCTACACGACCACCGGCAATCTGACCAACATCAAGGCCAACGCCAAGTTCGATTTCGGCGTCGGCATGATCCCCGGCAACAAGCGCAAGGGCTCGCCCACCGGTGGCGGCAACTTCTACATCTTCAAGAAGTCGACCCCGGCGCAGCAAGAGGCTGCGTTCAAGTTCGTTCAGTGGGTAACGCAGCCGGAGCGTGCCGCGCAGTGGAGCATCGAGACCGGTTACGCCGGCACCTCTCAAGCGGCCTACGACACGCCCGCACTGAAGAAGTACGGCACCGATTTCCCGGTCGCGCTGGTGGCGCGCGACCAGTTGCCGGTGTCGGTGGCCGAGTTTTCGACGCACGACAACCAGCGCGTGACCAAAGCGCTGAACGACGGCCTACAGGCCGCGCTCACCGGCACCAAGACGCCGGCGCAAGCCATGAAGGACGCGCAGACAGAAGCCGATCGCATCCTGCGCGCCTACAAGTGAATCGGCGATCGGTCCATGCGTGGTTGATGCTGCTGCCGGCACTCGTGCTGCTGGTGGCCTTCACGCATTGGCCGGCCGTATCGACACTCGTCGACAGCTTTTTCTCGACGCCGAAAGGCGGCCGCGCGGCCGTGTGGGTCGGCCCTGAAAACTACCGGGCGATGGCAGCCGATCCGGTGTTCTGGAAGGCGGTGAGCAACAACCTGTGGTTTGCCGGCGCGACGATTCCGAGCTCGATCGGCCTCGCGTTGCTGATGGCGTTATGGGTCAACGAGCGCATTCGCGGCCGCGCGTTCCTGCGCATGGCGTACTTCACGCCGACCGTGCTGCCGATGATCGCGGTCGCCAACATCTGGCTCTTTTTCTACACGCCGCAATACGGCTTGTTGGAGCAAATCACCGGTGCGCTCGGCCTGCCTTCGCACAACTGGCTCGGCAGTCCGAGCACGGCTCTCGGGGCGGTGACGGTGGTTGCGATCTGGAAGGAGTCCGGCTTCTTCATGATCTTCTAATTGGCCGCGTTGCAAACGCTCAACCCCAGCCTGCGCGAGGCTGCGGCCATCGAAGGCGCATCGCGCTGGTACTTCTTCAGGCGGGTGCAGTGGCCGCTCCTGATGCCGACCACGTTGTTCGTGCTGGTCAACGCTTTCATCAACGCCTTTCGCATGGTCGACCATCTGTTCGTGCTGACGCGCGGCGGGCCCGACAACGCGTCGACGCTGTTGCTCTATTACCTGTACGAGGTGGGCTTCAGCTATTGGGACACGGCCTATGCATCGGCGATCACCGTGGTGCTGGTGGTCGTGCTGGTGAGCATCGCGTTGTTCCAGTTCTTCGTGTTCGACAAACGGGTGCACTACAAATGACCGCGCGTGCGCCCTCACAACAGCTGGCCTACAACGCGCCCGGCTGGCTCGACACCATCGCTGCCTGGCTGCTGGCTCTGTTATGGATCTTGCCGCTCGTCTACGCGGTGTGGACCGCCTTTCACGCGCCCGAGTTTTCAACGCGTTTCAGCCTCACTGCGCCGCTCACGCTCGATAACTTTCGCCGCGCCTGGGCGGCCGCGCCGTTCGCGCGCTACTTCCTCAACACCACGCTACTGGTCGCGATGATCCTGATCGCGCAGCTGGTACTCGGCACGCTCGCCGCCTACGCGTTCGCGCGCTATGAGTTCAGAGGCCGCAACATCGCCTTCGCACTGGTGCTCGTACAACTGATGGTGATGCCCGACATCCTGGTGGTCGAAAACTACAAGACGATGGCGCGGCTCGGCCTGGTCGACACGCTGCTCGCGATCGGCCTGCCCTACTTCGCATCGGCCTTCGCCATCTTCCTGTTGCGCCAGACCTTCATGGGCATTCCGAAGGAGCTCGACGATGCAGCGCGCGTCGAAGGAGCCAGTGCCATGCAGATGCTGTGGCGCGTCTATATGCCGCTCGCCAAGCCGGTGTACACCGCCTTCGCGCTGGTCTCCGTCAGCTTTCACTGGAACAATTTTCTCTGGCCGCTGATCGTTACCAACAGCGTCAACGCACGGCCGCTCACGGTCGGGCTGCAGGTGTTCTCGTCGGTGGACCAGGGAGTCGACTGGTCGATCATCACGGCCGCGACGCTGATGACGTCGGCGCCACTGCTGGTGGCCTTCCTGTTGTTCCAGCGGCAATTCGTGCAGAGCTTCATGCGGGCGGGGATCAAATGAAACTGGTGACGTGGAACACGCAATGGTGCCGCGGCCTCGACGATGTGGTCGACGTGGCGCGCATCGTCGACGGCGCGCGCGCCATGGCCGACTTCGACGTGCTGTGCCTGCAGGAAATCGCGCACGGCTTCGACACGTTGCCGGGCCAGCCAGGCAACCAGCCGGCTCAACTGCAGGCCCTGTTACCAGGCTTTCGAATCTTCTTCGGTGCCGCGGTCGACGAGTTCACTGCCGATGGCAAACGCCAGCGCTTCGGCAACCTGATCGCTACGCGTCTTCCGGTCCTGCAGGTGCAGCACCACGCGCTGCCCTGGCCCGCCGATGCCGGTGTGCACAGCATGCCGCGCATGTGCAGCGTGGTGACCGTGCGTGACGCCGCTATCGGGCCGGTTCGCGTGATGACGACGCACCTCGAGTACTACTCCAAGGTGCAGCGCATGGCGCAGGCGCGTGCGCTGCGGCAATTGCACATCGATGCCTGTGCGCAAGCCGCAGCGCCGCCGCTGAAAGATGACAGCGGCTCGCCGTTTCAAAGCAAGACGCACACGCCGCACGCGATCCTCTGCGGTGATTTCAATCTGGCGGCAAGTGAGCCGGAGTACCCGGTGATCCAGACGCCGTTTCAGCTCGACGGCGATGCCGCGGCGCATGCGTTGCACGATGCGTGGCCGCTGGTGCATGGCGCGGCGTTGCACGCGCCGACCTTCCGGCTGTTCGACCGGACCTATGGCCCCGAACCGGTTGCCTGCGACTTCGTCTTCATCAGCGAAGGCTTGGCGTCGCGTGTGCGCCGCATCGAAGTCGATTCCGTCACGCGTGCGTCGGACCACCAGCCGGTCGTCGTCGAATTGGGTTGAGGGTCTGCGCGCAGTTTCGACGCGCCGGTTCGTTTGCGCTTCGCTCTGTCGCCTGTATCAGCGGTCGGGATGTTTCTTCTCGAACCGCCGCTCTGCGCCGACCAGGTGACTGATCAAGAGGTGCGAGATCAGGTTGACGCCGATGCCGCCGAACATCAGCGGAAAAAGATAGAGCGCGAACGACACTTCGGAGTCGAAGACAGCGTCGTCGACCAGCGACGGCGTGCCGCGAACCGCCGTTTGCATGTGCTGCAGAAAGTAGACATCGAACCCGGCGATCGCGACCAGCGCGAGGCCCAGCGCCAGCACCGTGTAGCGCGAGACGCTCGGCTTCGTGAAGAGCACGGCGTAGATCGTCACCGGCAGGATCACCGACACGGCGACCATTGCCCAAAAGCTCAACTCCGCGAAGACAGAGTCGATCATGTTGAGCCCAAGCCGCGCACAGGGTCAGGCGTTCAGCGCTCGATGGTCAACGCTACGCCCATGCCGCCGCCGATGCACAGCGAGGCAATGCCCTTCTTCGCGTTCTGTCGCTGCATCTCATGCAGCAACGTGACGAGGATGCGGCAACCGGACGCGCCGATCGGATGGCCGATGGCAATGGCGCCGCCGTTCACGTTGACCTTGTTGACGTCCCAGCCCATCTCGCGATTCACGGCGCAGGCTTGTGCAGCGAAGGCTTCGTTGATTTCGAGCACGTCGAGGTCTTGCGGCTTCCAGCCGGCGCGTTGCAGCGCCTTGGTCGACGCGGCCACCGGTCCCATGCCCATGATCGCCGGGTCGAGACCCACGGTCGCGAAGCTGGCGATGCGGCCCAACGGCTTCAGGCCGAGTTGTGCCGCCTTCTTGGCGGTCATGACCATCACGGCGGCGGCGCCGTCATTGAGGCCCGACGCATTGCCCGCTGTCACGCCCCCCGCCTTGTCGAAGGCGGGGCGCAAAGCGGCCAGACCTTCGGCGCTGCTCTTGCGGTTGATGAACTCATCCTTGTCGAAGACGAGCGGGTCGCCCTTCTTCTGCGGAATGTTGACGGCGACGATTTCGTCCTTGAACTTGCCGGCGTCCTGCGCGGCCGCAGCCTTGGTCTGGCTGCCCAGTGCCAGCTCGTCTTGCGACGCACGGCTGATGTCGAACTTCTTGGCCACGTTCTCGGCCGTGATGCCCATGTGGTACTGGTTGTACACGTCCCACAGGCCGTCGACGATCATGGTGTCGACCAGCTTCCAGTCGCCCATGCGCTGGCCGTTGCGCGAGTTGGGCAGCACGTGCGGCGCCATGCTCATGTTCTCTTGACCACCGGCGATGACGATCTCGCTGTCGCCCGTTGCCACCGCTTGTGCCGCCAGCATCACGGCCTTCAGGCCTGAGCCGCACACGGCGTTGATGGTGAGCGCCGGGACCGACTTGTCGATGCCGCTCTTCAGCAGCGCCTGACGCGCCGGGTTCTGGCCGGCACCGGCCGCCAGCACCTGGCCCATGATGACTTCACCGATCTGGTCGGGTGTGAGCTTGGCACGTGCCAGAACTTCTCGGATGACGATCGAGCCGAGCTCGGTGGCTGCGATGCCGGCGAGCGAGCCGCCGAACTTGCCGACGGCTGTGCGTGCGGCCGAAACGATGACGATGTCTTCCATGCTTTCTCTCCGATGGTGTGATTGAAATGAATGTATTGCAAACAAGCTTCAGGCAGCGACCGGCGCCTTGGCCTTGGCCTTGACGTAACGCCCCGGTGCCGGCTCGCTCGCCTTGTATGCGCTGCCCTTGCCGTACGCCTTGGGCGCAGCGATCTGCTTGCCCGCGTGTCCCTTGAGCCATTGAGCCCAGTCGGTCCACCAGCTGCCGGGATGCTCCTGCGCGCCGGTCAGCCAATCGGCCTGCGACGCCGGCAACTTGCCGTCTTCGCGAATCCAGTGGCTGCGCTTTTTCTTGGCCGGCGGATTGATCACGCCGGCAATGTGGCCCGACGCGCCCATCACGAAGCGCTTCTTGCCCTTCAGCAACTGGGTCGATGCATAGGCACCGCCGATCGGCACGATGTGGTCCTCACGCGAGCCGTAGATGTACACCGGCGCATCGATGGCGCCGAGGTCGATCTTCTCGCCGCACACCGTCAGCGCGCCCGGCACTTTGAGCTTGTTCTCGTGGTACGTGTTGCGCAGATACCAGACATAGAACGGGCCAGGCAAATTGGTCGCGTCGCAATTCCAGTACAAAAGGTCGAACGGCGGCGGCGTTTCACCCTTCAGGTAGTTGCCGACGACGTAGTTCCAGACCAGGTCGTTCGGCCGTAAAAAGCTGAAGGTCGATGCCAGTTCGCCGCCGTCCAGCAAGCCGCCGGAGCCCATCTGCATTTCGCGAAACTTGACCATCGCCTCGTCGATGAAGATGTCGAGGATGCCGGTGTCGGTGAAGTCGAGCAGCGTGGTCAATAGCGTGACGGAAGCGGCCGGCTTTTCGCCGCGTGCCGCCAGCACCGCCAGCGCCGTGCTGAGGATGGTGCCGCCGACGCAGAAGCCGAGCGTGTTGATCTGCTTGCTGCCCCCGATCTCCTGCACCAGATGGATCGCCTTGATGGCAGCGTCTTCGATGTACTGGTCCCACGTGGTGTCTCGCAGCGATTCGTCCGGATTGCGCCAGCTGATGACGAACACGCGATGGCCCTGCTCCACCGCATACCGTATGAGCGAGTTCTCGGGCTGCAGATCGAGGATGTAGAACTTGTTGATGCAGGGCGGCACCAGCAGAAACGGTCGCTCGCAGACCTTGGGCGTGAGCGGCTTGTATTCGAGCAACTGAAAGAGTTCGTTCTCGAACACCACCGCACCCTCCGTTGTCGCCACGTTGCGACCCACTTCGAAAGCCGTCTCGTCGGTCATGCTCAGATGACCCCGCTTCACATCGTCCAGCAGGTTCTTGAGGCCCCTGGCGATGCTCTCGCCCTGCGTGTCGATCGCACGCTTTTGCGCCTCGGCATTGAAGGCGAGCGAGTTGCTGGGCGACGACGCCGCCATCCATTGCTCGACCGCAAAGCGCAGTCGCGACTTGGTCTTGGCGTCGGCCTCGACCGCTTCGACCATGTTGAGCAAGGTGCGGCCATTGAGCAGGTAGACCGCAGCCGTGAAAGACGAGACCGGGTTGCTGCCCCAGGCCTCGCCGGCAAAGCGACGATCGCTGCTGGCCGTGGTGGGTGTCATGCCGGCCTTCCACAGTTCACCTGCCTCCGCCAGATACTGCTCTTGCAAGCTTTGCAGCTTGTCGGGGGCGAACGAAAGCTTGGGGAGATCGAAAGATGGCGCGGCACCGTTGGCACCGATCGACTGCAGAGACGTCAGTGCCTTGTCCCAGCCCTGCGCCAGCGCCTGTTGAAAGGGTGCGAAAGCATCGACCCCGGTGGCTTGTTTTTTCATGTGGTGTCTCCTGCTGCTTCGCCTGAATCGGGTGGCTTTTGAGTATGCTGCATTCGACCAGCGCTCACAACGCCGTGTTTTCGCCTAGCCCTTGTTTTCGACTCCGACAACGACAACGCCCACTCATGCATCTGGTTGTAATTGCCTGGCTCTACGTCACGATGATGATGGCCGTGGCGGAGGCCACCAACACCACCGGCACCGTGCTGGGAGCCAGCGTGACCTTCGTGCTGTACGGGCTACTGCCGGTTGGACTCATCATGTATTTCATGCTGACGCCGGCAAGGCGCCGGCGCGCCAGAGAACGGGAAAGCGCAGCGCAGGAACAGGCTCGCGAGGCGCACCGGTCGAGCCATCCGACCGGCCCCGATGGTGATCCGACCGGCGCTCCGGCAGATAACAACCTTCCGTCAGACCTTCCAGATCAGCGCGGCGAAGCGGCCGCTGCCGGCCTCCCGCCGGTACGAGAAAAACTGTGACGAGTTGCTAACGGTGCACCAGGCATCGCTGCCGTCGTTGCCGTAGACGGCTTCGACGCCCATCGCCCGCAGCCGCTGCCGGGCCAGCGCCGGCAAATCGGCCAGCCACTTGCCGGGCACCGCACCAGGCTTGAAGCACGACGCGGCTCCGGCGGCATGCGCTTCGAATGCCGCCTTGACCTCCGAGCCGACTTCAAAGACTTTGGGGCCGATGCAGGGGCCGAGCCAGGCGATTATTTTTGAAGCGCCGCGCTCGTGCGCATCGCCTTGCGTCCCAGCGCCCGTTGGCCCCACGTCCTTCGTGAACGTGCCGAGGGTGCGTTCCAGCACGCCCGCAGCCAGCCCGCGCCATCCGGCATGCGCCGCTGCCACGCGCTCCCCGGCTTCATCGGTGAACAACACCGGCATGCAGTCGGCGACCATGATGGTGCAGGCGATACCCGCCCCGGTGGTAGTGCAAGCGTCCGCTGCGATGGCACCTGACACGTCGGATGTGTCTGCGTCGAGCGCAGCGACATCGGTGCCGTGCACTTGCCGCAGGAACACGGGACGAACGCCGATGACCGACCGCAGCCGCGACCGGTTCTCGGTAACCGCATCCGGCGCATCGCCGACGTGCTCGCCCAGATTCAGGCTGGCGCATGGGCCGGTCGAGACGCCACCGGCGCGCGTGGTGCAAAGGGCCCGGACGTTGGCCGGCGCCGGCCAGTCGGGCACCAGCGGCATGAGCGGCTTGAGCGGCACCAACGGCTCTGGCAACTGCACCGCCATCAATTCTCCGCGTCCGGACACCGTGACGGATGCGCGCGCTGGAAGGCGTCGAGCTGCATGCAGGCCTCGTAAGCCGCCGTGGTGCGCGGCAGGCCGCTCAGATCGCAATCGAAGCGCTGCGCGTTGAAGATTTGCGGCACCAGGCAACAGTCCGCCAGCGTCGGCGTGTGGCCCCAGCAATACAGGGCGGCCGGCCGCTGAGCCAGCTGGCGCTCGAAGGCCTCCAAACCGATCCGGGTCCAGTGCCGGTACCACGCATTCTTGGCCGCGTCGTCCAGCTTGAGGTCGCGCACCAGGTACTTCAGCACCCGCAGGTTGTTGATCGGGTGGATCTCGCAGGCGATGGTTTCCGACAGTGCCCGCACATGCGCCCGGCCAGCGGGGTCGAGCGGCATCAGCGGCGGCTCTGGATGCACCTCGTCGAGGTACTCGATGATGGCCATCGATTGCGAAAAGCGCTCGCCTTGTTCTTCGCCCGAGGCAGGTTCGTCCTCGAAAAGAGGCACCAGCATGTCGGCCGAAATCTGCGGATAAGCACCTGCCAGATGCTCGCCCCTGGCGATGTGAACGGGGAGGTACTCGTAGTCGAGCCCCTTCAGGTTGAGCGCGATGCGCACCCGGTAAGAGGCGGACGAGCGGAAGTAGTTGTACAGCTTCATCATGCGCCGAGCATAGCTTCGCAGCGTCGGTGCGCGCAGGGGTAATGCGCAGGGGCGGCACCCTCTGGCACACTGCCGGTTCGGCGCGAAGCCGGCAGACAAAGGACACAACGCCATGGCATCAGACTTCGTTTTTCCACCTCCCGCGACCGTCTCGGTTCCCGTGGTGGGCCAGACCGCCCGCTTCGCGGTGCACCGCATCTATTGCGTCGGCCGAAACTACGAGGATCACGCCAAGGAAATGGGCTTCACTGGCCGCGAGCCACCGTTTTTCTTCATGAAGCCGGCCGACGCGGTGGTGGTGGTCGATGCCGGCCAGACCGGCACCATGCAATACCCGACGCTCAGCAAGAACCTGCATCACGAGATCGAGTTGGTCGCGTGCATCGGCACTGGCGGCAAGAACATCTTGGCGGTCGATGCGCACAAGCACATCTACGGCTACGCGGTCGGCCTCGACATGACGCGTCGCGACCTGCAGGGCGAGATGAAAAAGCAGGGGCGCCCCTGGGAGATCGGCAAGGCTTTCGAGCAGAGCGCACCGATCGGCCCGATCGTTCCTGCGGCCAAGGCTGGCGATGTCGAAAAGGCCGAGATCTCGCTGCAGGTGAACGGCACCGACCGCCAGCGCAGCAACGTGAGCAAGCTGATCTGGAACCTGGGCGAAACCATCGAGCATCTGTCGGCGGCATGGGAGTTGCAACCGGGTGACTTGATCTTTACCGGCACGCCCGAAGGCGTCGCCGCCGTGGTCGCTGGCGACACGCTGGTCGGTGAAGTCGCCGGTCTGCCATCGCTGACTGTCAAGATCGTTTGAACCTTCTTTAAAGCTGCCGGCCGATGACCTTTCGCGTTCCTATCAAGCACTGCAAGAATTGCGGCACCGCGGTGGTCTACCGTCTTCCGGACGATGGCGATACCAAGGAACGCGCGGTTTGCCCCGCCTGCAAAACCGTCCACTACGAGAACCCTCTGAACGTGGTCGGCACCATTCCCGTGTTGGGTGATCGCGTGCTGCTGTGCAAGCGAAACATCGAGCCGCGCTGGGGCAAGTGGACGCTGCCGGCCGGCTTCATGGAGCTGAACGAAAGCGCGTCGCAAGGTGCGGCGCGCGAAACCGACGAGGAGGCCGGTGCGCATTTCGAAATGCAGGGTCTGTTCGCGGTGATGAGCGTGATACGGGTCGGCCAAGTGCACTTGTTCTATCGCGCCAAGCTGCTCGACGACGTGTTCGACCCCGGCCACGAAACGATCGAGGCCAAGCTCTTCACCGAAGAAGAAATCCCCTGGGACGAGATCGCTTTTCGTACCGTACGCGAAGCGCTCGAATGCTTCTTTGCCGATCGCAAGCGCGGCAGCTTCGACCGCGTGCATACGATCGACATCGCCTGAAATCCATGAACCCAATTCACCGCATCGCCCGTCCCTTTTTGCGCAGTCTCGGGGGCGCGTTGTTGCTCGCGGCGACGTTGAGCGCACATGCCGAAGTTGTCGGCGATGTCGACACCGCCTTCAAGCTGATCGGCCCCGATCACAAGATCGTGGTCGAGGCCTACGACGACCCCAAGGTCGCCGGCGTGACCTGTTATGTGTCGCGCGCAAAGACCGGCGGCGTCTCGGGCGCACTGGGCTTTGCCACGGACAAGGCCGAAGCGTCGATCGCGTGCCGTCAGGTTGGTCCGGTGAGCTTCGCCGGCGGGCCGCTGCCACTGCGCGAAGAAGTGTTCAGCGAGCGGCTGTCGATTCTTTTCAAGCGGCTGCGCGTGGTGCGCATGGTCGATACAAAGCGCAGCGCGCTCGTGTACCTCACCTACTCCGATCTGCTCATCGACGGTTCGCCGAAGAACAGCATCACCGCAGTCCCGATCGACCGCGGTACGCCCATTCCGGTCAAGTAACGGGCCTCACAAAACGCCAAGAGACCCAAGATTGCGTCTGGCACCGGACCAGCCCCTTCGCGTCTTGTACACGGCGCTGTGGCGCTTCGCGCTCGGCGCACGTGGCCAGCTGGTCGCCTCGCTGTCGCTGCTGACCACGTCTCAGCTCATCCGCCTGAGCATGCCTTTCCTGGCGGGCAAGGCGATCAACGCGTTGCAGCATGGCGAGTTGGGCATTGCAGCGCGCTGGATCGCCTTGTTGATCTCTGTTTACGTTGTCTCGTGGAGCGTGCACGGGCCGGGCCGCGTGCTGGAGCGCAACGTGGCCGTGCGCATCCGCGAGACGCTGGCCGACACGCTCTACGCCCGCATCGCAGGCGCGCCGATGACATGGCGCGACACGCACCACTCGGGCGAATTGCAGCACCGCGTGCACCAGGCCAGCCGGGCTCTGTCGGACTTCGCGCAGAACCAGTTCGTCTACCTTGCCAACGCGGTCAGCTTCGTCGGGCCGCTGGTCGCGCTGGTACTGCTGTCGCGTGTCAGCGGGTTGATCGCATTCTTCGGCTACGTGCTGGTCGGCCTGATCATCCTGCGCTTCGACCGTGCGCTGATGAAGCTGGCCCGCACCGAAAACGACGCCGACCGGCGCTATGTCGCGGCCTTGCTCGACTTCATCGGCAACGCCTCCACGGTGGTCGGCCTGCGGTTGCAGCAAGCCTCGCGCGCGCTGTTGCGGCGGCGCATGGAGGCAGTGTCGACGCCGCTCAAGCGCACTGCGCTGCTCAATGAAGGCAAGTGGGCCACCGTGGACCTGCTCGGTCTCGGACTCACTTGGGCGCTGGTGCTTATCTACGTTTGGCGCGAGCGCACGCCCGGCACGGCGGTGCAGCTGGGCACCGTGTTCATGATCTACCAGTACGCGCAGCAGGCCGCCGCAGTGGTCGGCTCGATGGCCGCCAACTTTCAGGGCTTCGCGCGCATGCACACCGACTACCTGAGTGCCGAGCCGATCTGGAATGCGCCCGATGCGGCGCCCGACACCGCGCATGCAATCGATGCCACGGCCAGCTGGAAGAACATGACCATCGATGGCCTGCGCTGGGACTATGCCGACACGTCGCGTGGCGGTGGCCTGCAGGACGTCGCGCTCACGCTGCGTCGCGGCGAGCGGGTCGCTCTCGTCGGCCCGAGCGGCGGCGGCAAGAGCACGCTGCTGCGCGTGCTGGCCGGGCTGTATGTGCCGCAGTACGGCAGCCTGTCGTTCGACGGTGCGGCGCGCGAATGGCGCTCATTGCGCACACTGGCCACGTTGATCCCGCAAGAGACCGAGGTCTTCGAGGCCAGCGTGCGCGAGAACCTGACATTCGGCGAAGCGCACGACGATTCGAAGCTGCAGGCGGCCCTGCATTCGAGCGCGTTCGACGAAGTGCTCGAAGCGATGCAGGGCGACCTCGACACGATGCTGACCGAGCGTGGCTTCAATCTTTCCGGGGGCCAACGCCAGCGGTTGTGTCTGGCGCGCGGCGTGTTGGCGGCCGAGGGCAGCACGTTGCTGCTGTTGGACGAGCCAACCAGCGCGCTCGATGCCGCGACCGAGACGCGTGTGCTCGACCGCATCGCCGCAGCCTTTCCGGATGCGTGCCTTGTCGCGTCGATCCATCGGCTCAGCGTGCTCGACCATTTCGACAGCATCGTGCTGATGGAAGCCGGCTGCGTGCGCGACTACGGCCCGTGCGACGCGGTGCTGGCACGTCAGCCGCAACTACAAAAAATGGCGGCGAACCCTAGGCCAAACCCTTAAAGTAAAAAAAAGCTACTTGTGGAACGTCCGGCATCGATTGCGTTCCAATGAGCGCCATGCACCTTTCGACCCTGATCCTTCGCGCAGCCGCGGCCCTCTTCATCGCTACCGGCCTCGTGGCCTGCGGCACCAACGTGCCGTTGAACTCGCCGCCGTCGCCCTCGCTGCCGCCGGTGCCGCAGCAGCCGCCTGTCGCTCCACCCGTCACGCCGCCGCCCAAACCAGCACCGCTCTTCGGTTCACCGGCAGCCGGCGCCACTATCGCGCGCTTCGACGGCAACAAGAGCAAAGGCCTGGACATCGCGGGCGAGTTGGGCGACCCGATCCTGGCATCGCGCGACGGCCGCGTCGTCATCGTCAGCAATGCGTTGAAGGCCTACGGCACGATGATCATCGTCAAGCACGACGACACCTACATCACCGCGTACGCGAACATCGACAAGGCGCTGGTCAAAGAGAACGACGTGGTGCGGCAAGGCCAGAAGATCGCCGAGATGGGCAAGAGCGGCACCGACCGCGTCAAGCTGCACTTCGAGATCCGGAAGCAAGGCGTCGCGGTCGATCCGGAGCCTTTCCTGAGCGGCAAGCAACGCTAGGCTTCAGCGCGACGGCGCGAACCTGAGCCGGGCGCCGTGCTCGGGTCGAAGCTCAGGCCGGCTCCAGCACGAAGCCGAAGTCGAGCGTGTGAAACGCGGTTGCCTGCACGCTGCCGTCGGGTGCCGTGCCCGGCGCATGACGCACGTAGTTACCGATCAACGAGTTGCGCACCCCGAACACCGCATCGCTGTCGAGGTACGTATCGCCGTCGACGAACACATGCGTGATGAGCGTTTCGTAGCCCGGCGCCTTCACGATGAAATGCACGTGCGCCGGGCGCCACGGATGCCGCTTGACCGCGGCCAGCATCCGCCCCACCGGCCCATCGGTCGGAATCGGATATGCCACCGGCAACACCGCCTTGAAGTTAAGCCGCCCTTCACCATCGGTCTTGAACACGGCGCGGCCTTGCGGGCCGGTGAGCTCCGGGCGTTGCACGTCGTAGAAGCCATCGGCGTCGGCCTCCCACACATCGACGTCGGCATGCGGAACCGCCTCACCGCCGATGCCGCGCACTGTGGCTTGCACGAAGAGCGGCTCACCGACCGCGCCGCCGGACATGTCGTCGCCCTGCTCGAGCTGCGGCGCGCCGTGCACATGAAACGGCCCGAACACCGTCGCCTCAGTGGCTTGTGGACTCTTCGAATGGTTGAGCGCCACCGTCAGCATCGACAGGCCCAGCGTGTCCGAGAGGAGGATGAACTCCTGCCGTTTCTCGTCGCACTTCTGCCCCGTGGCGGTCAGGAACTGGATGCCCTCCATCCACTCGGCCTCGGTGAGCTTCACCTCGCGCGCGAAGTCGTGCAGATGGCGCACCAGCGCCGACATCACTTCTTTCAATCGCGGGTTGTCGCAGCCAGCGATGCTTTCGAGCACGGCGGTGGTGATGGTGTCTTCGTTGATGTTTCTCATGGGGAACGGTCTCCTGAAATTTCAATCAGCCGGCGCTGCGTAGGAAAGAGCGACCAGCCCCAGCGTTGCTGCGCGTAGCCCCACAAGCCCTGCTTGAAGAAAAGGGTGACCACGATGGCGAGCAGGCCGAGGCCGAGCAAATACCAAGTGCCATAGTCGCTCAAAAATTTGTTGAGCGCCCAGAAGATCACAGCGCCGACGAGCGGCCCTTCGATGCGACCGATGCCGCCGATCACCACCATGAAGATCGCGAAGGCCGACCAGTTGACGCTGAAGGCTGCATCGGGGCTGATGCGCAGATTGCCAACGAAGTACAGAGCTCCCGCCAGCCCGGCACCGAAGGCCGCCACCACATACACGGCGAGCTTCATGCGCGCCACCGGGATGCCCTGAGATTCGGCCGCCACTTCGTTGTCGCGTATCGCGAGCAATGCCAGGCCGCGCTTGCTGCGAAGGAAAAGAAAAACCAACGCGATGGCTGCCACCACGCAAGCCAGTGCCATCCAGTAGGTCACGCTTTCGCGCGTCGCTTTCTCGATACCACGCAGCGCGGTGAGCGTGGTGCCGGAGCCACCCCCCACCGCAGACATGTTGGCGAAGCTAAGGCGAAACACTTCGGCGATGACCCAGGTGCCGATTGCGAAGTAGCCGCCCGCCAGCCGGAACGCGACGTAAGACACAGGCACCGCGATGAGCCCCGCAGCGACGGCACCCAGCGGGATCGCGACAAAAGGATTGAGCCCGAGAAAATTCCCGAGCATCAGCATTACGTACCCGCCAAACCCGAAGTACGCCTGCTGGCCGATGCTCACCATGCCGCCATAGCCCGCGAGCAGGTTCCACATCATCGCGAAAATGAAGTAGCAGGCGACTTGGACGAACTCGCGCATCCAGCTCGATTCGCCCCAGAACGGCAGGCTCGCCGCGACCACCACGAGCAGCGCCGCCATCACCAGCGCGGTACGACTGGCGACCGTTCCCCGCACCACATCGAAGGTCGAATCGGTCATTTTCTTCATCCGCATCAGCCTCGTGTCTTTGGAAAAAGCCCCTGCGGGCGCAGCACCAGCACGAGCAGGAAAACGATGTGGCCGAACCAGATGCCCCAGCCCGGGTCGAGCCTGAAACCGATCTGCTGCGTGATGCCGAGGATCATCGCGCCGGCCAGAGTGCCCCAAAAGGAACCCATGCCGCCGATGATCACGGCCTCGAAGGCAAAGAGCAGCAGCAGCGGGCCGTCGGACGGCGAAACCGTTGTACGCATGCCCTGCAAGGCGCCCGCAATGGCGATCAGTACGAAGGCGATGGCAGTCGCCAATGCATAGACCTTCTTCGCGTTGAGGCCCATGAGTTCGGCGATCTCGCGGTCATCCGACACCGCCCTGAACGAGCGACCGAGCGCCGTGCGTGCGAAGAGCCACTGCAGGGCGGCCGTCGCCACCAGCGCGATCGCAAGCACGATCAGCGGCAACATGCCGACCGACAGCGACTCACCAATGCGCAAGCCTTGCGTGTTGAGACCAGCCGTCTCGATGGAGCGCGGGTCGGCCGAGAACAATTCGAGCAGCATGTTCTGGATCACGATCGAGAGGCCGAAGGTCACGACCAGCGACGGCAGCGGATCTTTGCCGAGCGTGCCGTTCAACACGTAGCGCTGCAGCGCGTAACCGAAGGCGAAGGCAACAGGCAGCACCGCGACAGCGGCCGTGGCCACCTGTGCCGGCGCATCGCCGAACAGCGTGGTGCTCGTGATGACCGCGAAGGCACCCAGGATGATGAAGTCGCCCTGCGCCGTGTTTGTCAGCCGCATCACGCCGAACATCAGAGACTGGCCGAGCGCGAACAGCGTGTAGAGACCGCCGAGCAGAATGCCCTGGAGGATGGTTTCGATCAATGCAGTGGCTCCACTCGCGTTACGTTTCGTGCTGCCATCACAAGCCGAAGTACGCCTGCGATATCTGTTCGCGCGTCATCGAATCGGAGCGGCCCTGCAACGACACACGCCCCTCCTGCAGACAGTAGATGCGTTGCGACACGCGTTGCGCCATCGTCACGTCCTGCTCGACGATGACCACGGTCATGCCTTCACGCGTGATGTCGGGCATGGCGGCGTAGATCTCGCGGATGACGATGGGCGCCAGGCCCAGGGACAGCTCGTCACACAACAGCACGTCGGGGTTGCTCATGAGTGCGCGGCCCAGCGCCACCATCTGCTGCTGGCCACCCGACAACGACGTGGCGGGATGGCTGCGCTTCTCGGCCAGGATGGGAAAGAGCGCGTAAAGGCGGTTCAGGTTCCACGGCCCTTTGCGCTGTGTGAGGCCACCGATCAGCAGGTTCTCCTCGACGCTCAGGCTCGGAAACAGACGCCGGCCTTCCGGCACCATCGCAAGACCGCGCTTGACGATCTCGCCGGGGGGTAATCCGCCAATGGATTCGCCCTTGAATCGCACCGCATCGCGCGGCGCGCGAACCAGGCCGGTCAGGCACTTGAGCAGCGTCGACTTGCCCGCACCATTGGCGCCGATGATGGCGACCAGTTCGCCTTGCGCCAGCGTGAAGTCGACACCGAACAGCGCCTGCGCATCGCCGTAGAAGGCTTGCAAGCCCTGCGTCTCCAATAGAGCCGTCACGCTTCCATCCCCATGTACACACGGCGCACTTCGCCGTCGTTCATCACGGCACGCGGTTCGCCCTCGGCCAGCTTCTGTCCGAAGTTGATGACGAACAACCGGTCGGCAAGCGACAGCAGCGCATGCACCACATGCTCGATCCAGATCATGGTCATGCCACGCGACTTGATGCGCTGCAGTTCCTCGACCAGCTGCTTCGCCTCGTGCTCGGTTAGGCCGCCCGCGATCTCGTCGAGCAACAGCAACTTGGGCCGCGTCGCCAACGCCCGCGCAAGCTCCAGCCGTTTGCGATTCAGCAGCGTCAGGCCACCCGCCGGCTTGTTGGCGTGCAGCATGAGCCCGGTCTGCTCCAGCACCTCGTGCGCCGTGTTCCAGGCTTCCCGCTCGCTTTGCTGCGCCCCGAAGCAGGCAGCGGTCACCAGGTTTTCGAACACGCTCATGTTGCCGAACGGCTGCGGCACCTGGTAGCTCCGGCCAATGCCGGCCTGACAGCGCTGATGCGGCTTGAGCCCGGTCACGTCGCGCCCCTCGTACTCGATGCGGCCGGCATCGGCCCGCACGTCGCCCGAGATCAGGTTGAACAGCGTGGTCTTCCCCGCGCCGTTCGGCCCGAGGATGCCCAGCGTTTCGCCGTCGCTCACCGACAACGTGATGTCGTCGATGACCTTGAGCGCGCCGTACGACTTGCTGACCGCGTGCAGCGCCAGAAGCGTCATCGCTCAGCCCGGCATCGGCCTCAGCGTGCCACCGACCGGAATGCTCTTGGCAGCTTCGTCGTTGACGATGACCATCTCGTACTTGTACTTCTTGCCCTTGCCCCACTGGCCGAGCACCAGCGGTGTCTTGCTCACGTTCTTGAACGGGCCCTGACCGCCCCACTTCACCGGGCCGACCACCGAATCGATCGACGTCGCGGCCACCGCATCGCGCACGTCGGACGCCTTCTGCGACTTGGCGCGCGACAGTGCATCGACCGCGACTTCGAACAGCGCATGCGAAAAGCCGATCGGCTGCGTCCACTGCTTTTTCGTACCGGCTTCGTAAGCGTCGGCCAGCGCCTTGGCGCTCTGCTTGGTGAGGCTCGATGTGAACGGATGCGACGGGCTCCACCAGACTTCGGTCGACAGGCCATCGCCCAGCTCGCCGAGCGCTTCGATGGCGCCCGGGAACAACAGCGCTTTGCCGAGTGTGATGATCTTCGGCTTGAAACCCTGCTGTTTCGCTTGCGTCAAAAAGGTCTTGGCGTCCGGCGGAATCACCACCCCGGTGACGATCTCGACGCCGTCTTTCTTGAAGGCCGCGATCTGCGCACTGAAGTCCTGCGTGCCATTCTGGAAGCGGCCGGGATCGGTCAGGGTAAAGCCCATTTGCGCCAGCGGCTTGGGAAATCCGAGTTCCTTGTCGCCCCACGCATTGCCGTCGCCGTCGTTGGGAAACAGGCCGCCGACCTTCTTGTTGGTCGCCACCGTCTTCCAGCCATTGGTGTAGGTGGCGATGACGTCCTCGAGCCCCCAGAACACGTGGTAGGTCCAATTGAAACCCTTGGCCGGGTCGCCTTTGCGCCCGAAGAACCAGGGCTGCCATGGCACCACGCTGGAGATGCAGGGCACCTCGTTCAGTTCGCACGCATCGCTCACCGGGTTGGCGGTTTCGGGCGTACCCGCGGTAAGCATGAGCGCGACCTTTTCTTTAAGGATCAGGTCGTTGGCGACTTCGCCGGCACGGTTCGGATTCGACTGGCTGTCTTTCAGAACGATCTGCACCGCGTACTTTTTGCCGCCAATGGTGATGCCGTCCTTGAAGGCCGTCTTCATCTGGTCGATGACCCACTTGTCAGCTTCGCCGAACGGCGCGAGCGGGCCGGTCTGCGGCGACACGAACCCGATCTTGATCGTGTCGGCCGCGAACACCAGCGGCGTAGCGCCGGTGGCGGCGAGGGCCGCTGCGGCCTGGGTGAACTGTCTGCGATTGAAAGCCATGGTTGTCTCCTTCTTCGTTATGTCGTTGCACAAATTCGGTTGCTACCGGACGCAATCAGCGCGGCGGCTCGCCATCCCACGCGCGCTGCAGCAGCGCGCGAATCGCGCCGCGTTCTGCCGGGCCAAAAGGCCGCGGGTTCCAGTACGGATTGCTCACCGCCAGGTCCGCTGCGCGGTCGAGGTCTTCGGCTCGCATGCCAACGTCTTTGAGCGCGGTGGGTGCGCCGTTGTCGCGCGCCAGCGCGTACAGCCCCACCGCCGCTGACGCGCTGCCCAGCGCCTTGGCGATTCGCGCCATGGCAATCGGCGCCGCAGCGGCGTTGAAGGCCAGGGCATGTGGCAACACAACGGTGTGTACCTCCGCATGCGGGAGGTTGAAGCTGCCACCCAGTGTGTGGCACAGCTTGTGGTGCAGCGCCATGCCCACGCTGCCGAGCACACTGCCGCACAGCCATGCGCCATAGAGCGCATCGGTGCGGGCATGGATGTCGAGCGCGTTCTTGCGGATCGACGGAAGCGCGCGTGCCATGGCTGTGATGCCTTCGACTGCCATCAGGTCCATCACCGGATTGCTGTCCTGCGCGTAAAGGCCTTCGGCCGCATGCGCGATGGCGTTGATGCCGCTGGTGACGCTCATCGCCAGTGGCAAGGTCTGCGAAAGCTCGGGGTCGTAGAGGACGGTGCGCGGCAGCACACGCGGGTCTTTGCCGGTCTTCTTCACGCCGGCTTCGGTGAGGCCGTAGATCGACGTCATCTCACTGCCGGCGTAGGTCGTCGGAATGGCGAGGATCGGCAAGCCCGAATCGAGTGCGATCGCCTTGCCCAGCCCGGTGGTCGATCCGCCGCCGATGGCGACGGCGCAGTCGGCGCCGAGCCGGCGTGCCACGTCTCGTGCTTCGCGCGCCGTCTCGATCGGCACGTGCATCACCGCGCGGTCGAAGATGCCAGCGGCGTGCGTGCCGAGCATGTCGGCCACGCGCTCGGCCTGCGTGCGTTGCTCGGGCGTCGACAGCACCAGCGCGCGGCGCCCGCCGAGGGCGTCGATCTCGCGCGCCAGATGCTTCAGCGACCCGATGCCGAACACCACGCGCTGCGAATGGCTGGTGTAGACGAAGTCTTGCATCGGAGCTTTCACTGCGGCTTTTTTCAACGCACGAAGTGCGGCGGAATCTGCGCGTCGATATTGACCCACACGCTCTTGACCTGCGTGTATTCCCGCATCGCATCGAACCCCATCTCGCGCCCGTATCCGCTCTGGCCCACGCCACCGAAAGGCGAGCCCGGATTGACGCGCTTGTAGCTGTTGATCCACACCATGCCGGCGTGCAGGTCGCGCGCCATGCGGTGGGCGCGCTGCAGGTTGCCGGTCCACAAGCCGCTGCCCAGGCCGTAGTCGGTGCCGTTGGCGATCTGCATCGCTTCCGCCTCGTCCTTGAAGGTCAGCACGGTGACGAAGGGACCGAACACTTCTTCCTGTGCAATGCGATCGCGTGACGAACGCGCCCGCACGATGGTCGGCTCGACATAGCAACCGGCCGCCAGGTCACCGCCCGGTGCGCGGCCTCCCGCCAACACCTCGCCGCCCTGCTCGCGCGCGATGTCGACATACGCCAGCACGCGGTCTTTGTGCAACGCGCTGGTGAGCGGACCCATTTCGGTCGCATCGTCGAGCGGATTGCCTAGGCGGATCGACTGCGCGAGCGGAACGAATTTCTCGAGAAACGCATCGGCGATTTTTTCGTGCAGCATCAAACGCGAGCCGGCGATGCAGGCCTGCCCCTGGTTATGAAAGATCGCCCAGGCACTGCCGTTGACTGCGGCCTGCAGGTTGGCATCTTCGAACACGATGTTCGGGCCCTTGCCGCCGAGTTCGAGCTGCACCTTCTTGAGATTGCCAGCACTGGCTTGGACGATGCGGCGACCGGTCGCAGTGCTGCCGGTGAAGGCGATCTTGGCGATGTCCGGATGCTCGGCGATGTACTGGCCCGCCACGCTGCCCAAGCCCGGCAGCATATTGACAACGCCGGGTGGCAGGCCGGCCTCGGCCATCAATTCTGCGATCTTCAAAGAGCTGAGCGGCGTGATCTCCGAGGGTTTCATCACGATGCAGTTACCCGCAGCGAGCGCGGGCGCCATCTTCCAGCTGGTGAACATCAGTGGAAAGTTCCACGGCACGATCTGGCCGACGACGCCGACCGGCTCGCGCAGCGTGTAGTTCAGGAAGCCGGCCTCGACCGGAATCGTCTCGCCCTGGAACTTGTCGGCCATGCCACCGAAGTAGCGGAAGCACGCTGCCGTGCGCGGCACGTCGAGTCTGCGGGAGTCGCGTATCGGATGGCCGGTGTCGAGCGATTCGAGTCGCGCCAGTTCTTCGGTGTTGGCCTCGATCAGGTCGGCGAGCTTGAGCAGGATGCGTCCACGATCGGCGGCCGCCATGCGGCTCCACGCGGGAAACGCCCGCTTCGCCGCAGCGACGGCCTTGTCGACGTCGGCCTTGCCGGCGAGTGCGACGTGGGCGATGGTCGAGTTGTCGTGCGGGTTGAGCGTAGCCAGCGTTTCGCCCGATTCGGCATCGACGAAGCGTCCGTCGATAAAGAGCTGGTGGCGAACAGGCGTGACAAGGCCAGCCGCGGCCTGAATGTCCGCAAGAGTCATGAAAAGGTTTTCCTTGGTGCGGTCGCGATGGACCGCGTGGCTTCAGAACTGAACGGGGATCTCTGGGCTTTCGCCCTTCTGGATCTCGTGGACCAGGGTGGGCGAGCCGTTCTCCCAGACCAGCAGCATCGAGCGCTTGGGGCTGTAGCCCTGGTGCCGGCAATAGGCGGGCATGGCGGACATGTCTCCCGCCTTCATGATCACGCGGGCCATCGGCTTGCCGGTGTTCTTGTCGGCGCAGTCCCAATGGATCTCATCGGTCATCTGGAAAAACCACTCGACGCGATCGTTGCCATGAATGATCGGCAGCATGTGCTCTTCGGTGGTCGGGCACATGAAGCTGTGCTTCACCACCGAGGTGAAACTCGGGTTCCACGTCACTTGCGAGCGGCTCAAGAAGCCGAACAGGCTGAACGCATGGACTTCGTTCTCGAAGCCGGGCTCGGGATGCAGCTCGGGCTGAGACTGCGAGACGTCGGCGAAGGCCCGGTTGATCGGCGCCCCGCTTTCATCGCTGCGCAGATTCAGGTCGCCTTTGAGGCCGACGCAACGCGTGGCGAGTTCACGGGCTCGGGTGATCTTCGCGGTGTTGCTGCCGTTCTTGCGCCCGTAGGCGGAGCCGGTCTCCTGCGGGGCGGAGAAGGGATCGAAGCTCTCGTTGGTCCAGTCGTCCAGCATCGCCTCGAAGGTGGCACGGATCTGTGCCGTCGGGAAGTTCTCCAGCATGTCGATGCCGGCGTCCTTCATGGTGCCGTTGAAACTGCCGGCGTACATGTCGACCGACTGGTAGTGGTTGACCGTGCCGAACACGTTGTCGAAGTTGACCCAGCCGTAGAAGAAGCCCCAGGCCACGTCGCGCATCAGTGCACGCAGGTAATTGCCGGCGTCCATCGTGTGGCTCATGGGCCGGCCGTCGCGCGTCTTCCAGTTGATATGGACGAAGTATTCGTCACGCCGAAAGCCGAAGCTGCCGAGCGAAAAATTCTTGTAGCCGAGTGAAGCGTCGGGCTGCGACGCGATCACCTTGGCGAGTTCTGCGGGTGCGTTCATGGGTGTGGCTCCTCGGTCAGTGCGTTTGGCAGATATCGGCCCACTTCTCGATCGAGAGGTCGCCCTTGCAGGTCTGCAGCACGATCACCCCGGGCTCGCCGGGCGTACGGAACTGGTAGGCGGTGCTCTTGGGCAGCAGCGCCTGATGGCCGCGCGACAACTTCATCCAGCCCATCTTCTGGCCACGGGGTTCGCCCTCGACCCTTACCGCACCGTTCTTCTCGACGTCGGCAACGGCCTGCGCCGCGTCGAGCTTGACCAGGTGCACTTCGACCTCACCATCCATCACCAGCGCGAACTCGTCGTGCGCACAGGTGTACCAAGGCGAGGTTCCCTCTGCGCGCAGCGTTTCGAGCACGTAGATCTGGTTCTGCCCGAACACGACTTTTTCGTAAGGCTTGCTCTTGCTCGCGATCTCGAAGCAGTTGGAAAACGCGTAGTGGCGCACGTCGTCGGAGATCGGCTCGACGTGACCCTTTTCAAAATTCTTCAGCGACCCGAAACGGGTCTGGTAAACGGCTGCCATGGGGTGTCTCCTTTGGTCATCCTGTGGTGGTCGACGAAGCGCCATCGTGGTGCTGCGGGATGGAGGCACTTTATGAAACGGACTGGTTTTCCGGTAGGCCTTAAATGTGGCCCGCATTGTTCGGTGAATCCGGTCAATCGACAGGGTTTTCCCGAGGCTGGAACCCACTGGAGACGCTCAGTCGAAGATCAGTTGCGCGGGCAACAAACCCTTGTCGACCATGGCTGCGTCCCATGGCGGCACGCGCGCGAAGGCTGCCACGATGTGTTCTATGAAGAGCTTGAGCTTGAACGCATTGCGCGACGTCCCGGCATAGACGGCGCTCAGCGAAAACGAAGACAACTGGTGCTGCGGCAGCACCACCTGAAGATCGCCTCGCAAGATCGCATCGCCGGCGACGAGCGTAGGAAGGCACACGATACCGGCATGCTCCAGCGCATATTCCCGCAGCAGGTGGACGCTGTTGGTGAGCAGGCTGGCCGTCATGTACATGGTCACCTGTTCATCCGCATGATGAAAGGTCCAGCGGTCGCGCGTGGGGTAGCCCGAGTAGAGCCCGAGCGTGTGCTTGTGCAGTTCTCGCGGGCTCTCGGGCGTGCCGCGCGAACGCAGATAGTCGGGCGTGGCGCAGAACACGCGACGCACCGGAAAGAGCGGGCGCGACACGAGATCGGTCGACGCCGCCGGAAAAATTTGCAGCGCGCAATCGACACCCGCCTTGACCGGATCCACGACGGCGTCGCTGACGATCAGCTCCAGGTGAATGTCTGGATAACTCACCTGGAATTCGCGAAGCAAAGACGCGAAGTGACCCAGTACGAAGCCGGTGAGCGCATGCACGCGCAAGGTGCCCACCGGCCCGCTCTTGGCATCGCGCATCTGGTCGATGACGTCGTTCGCCCGTCCGACGAGTTCGGTGCAGTCCCGCAAGAAAGCCTGGCCCACATCGCTGAGCCGGACGACTCGCGTGCTCCGATGAAAGAGCGGTGCGCCGACATGGTCTTCGAGTTGCCTGACGCGGGCGGTGACGACGGAGCGCGCGACACGCATTTGTCGGGCGGCCTCGGCGAAGCTCTGGGTTTCGGCGACGCGGACGAATGTCTCTATGTTTTCTAGGCGGTCCATGCGCGGGAGGGTAACGCGTGTCGTGCGTTCGGTTTTGCGGCTACAGCTTTGCCCGCCTCCATCGACACGCCGGTTTGGTCAGCTTGTGGAAGGGTTCGGCCGTGCAGCATGGTTCACACATGAAAAATGCTCCGCGCTTTGGCCTGTCTCGCGCCGCAATGAAGCGGCTCGCAGGCCTCACCCTGATCCTCGCCGGCATGAGCCTGCTGATCGAAGGCGTGCGCGCCGTGCTGCTTTAGTAACGGCTTGCGTAGAGGTCTGCATGTGCGGCTGGCGTCGCCGCTGCACCCACCGGTCTCGCTGCTAGGTCGTCTTCTCGATCCGCCCACCCAGATACGCCGCCCGCACTTCGTCGTTCGACCACAACTCCGCCGGCTTGCCTGACACCGCCAGTCGTCCGGTCTCCAGCACGTAACCGCGATCGGCCACCGACAGCGCCATGCGCGCGTTCTGCTCGACCAACAGCACCGTGGTGCCGCGCCGGCGAATCTCACCGATGATCGAAAACACCTTTTGCACGATGACGGGCGCGAGTCCCAACGAAGGCTCGTCGAGCAGCAGCAAGCGCGGTTTGGCCATGAGGCCACGCGCCACGGCGACCATCTGCTGCTGTCCGCCCGACAGCATCCAGCCGAGCGAATCGGCAAACGGTCGGATGTCGGGGAAAAGGTCGAACATCTCGTCGGATTCGCGGATCAGTTCAGCCTTGGCGATACGCCCGCGGTTCGACGCGCCCAGCATGATGTTCTCGCGCGCGGTGAGTCCCGGGAACAAACGTCGCCCCTCGGGCACATGGGCGATGCCGAGCTTGACGATGGTTTCCGGCCCGAGCCCGGCAATCGACTTGCCATCGAACAGCACCTCGCCGCTGGAGGGTTTGTTGAGCCCGGAGATCGCGCGCAGCGTGGTCGACTTGCCGGCCCCGTTGGCACCCAGCAGCGTGACGACTTCGCCGCTCTCGATCGACAGCGAGAGGCCGCGCAGCGCCTCGATCTCGCCGTAGCGGACGTTCAGTCCTTCAAGTGAAAGCAGGGGCATCGGGTTCCGTTCCGAGATAGGCCGCGATGACGTCGGGCTGACGCAGCACGTCGGCCGCCACGCCATCGGCGATGCGGCGACCGAAGTTGAGCACGGTGATGCATTCGGCGACCTCGGTCACCAGCGTCATGTCGTGATCGATGATCAAAATCGTCAGGCCCTTCGCGGCGATGCGTTTCAACAGATCGCGCAGGCCTAGCTTTTCCGTCGAGTTGAGCCCGGCCGCAGGCTCGTCGAGCAGCAGCAACGTCGGGTTGCCGGCCAACGCGCGGGCAATCTCGATAAGACGCTGGTGCCCGTATGAAAAGCCGGTCACCAGTTCGTGTGCGCGCGCTTCGAGCCCGACGAATGCGAGCGCCGCGCGCGCGCGCTCGACCAGCGCCGCGTGACCCGAAGCAATCTGATTGCCGGGATGCTCGGCCCCGATGATCACGTTCTCCAGGGCCGTCATCGAGCGAAAGAGCCGAATGTTCTGGAAGGTGCGACCCAGCCCCGCGACCGTGCGCGCGTGAGGCGGAAGCGCCGTCACGTCGCGACCGCCGAGCAACACGCGACCCGAGGTCGCGGTGTAGATGCCCGAGAGCACGTTGAGCGTGGTGGTCTTGCCCGAGCCGTTGGGTCCGATCAATGCATGAACCTGCCCACGCCGCACCGAAAACGAAATGCCGTCGACCGCCTTCACGCCGCCAAAGTGCTTGCAGAGGTCTCGTACTTCGAGCGCCATCGGCGCGGCGTCGGCGCTGGCCGCATAGGCCGGCGCCAGCATCAGCTCGGCCGGCGCTCCGGCGAACGGCGGCGGTGCCAGCCAGCGGCGCACACGGTTCTGCACGAAGCCCCAGATGCCGTCGGGCATGTAGCGAATGATGAGGATGATCGAGAGCCCGTAGATCGCCAGGTACAGCCCCGGCACGCTCTTCAAAAAGCGCAGGCTCTCCGGCAGCACGATCAATAGGCCCGTGCCGATGAGGGCGCCGACCGGCGCTGCCACGCCACCGAGCAGCGTCATCGTGATGAAGACGATCGACTCGGCAAAGCTGAACTGGTCGGGACTCACGTAAGCGAAGCCGCCGGCAAACAGGCCACCGCCGATGCCGCCGAGCACGGCCGACAGCGCGAAGGCGGCGACCTTCACCTTGTAGACGTTGATGCCCGCGACGCCGGCGGCCAGTTCGTTGTCGCGCACCGCACGCATCGAACGGCCGAGCGGTGTTTGCGGCAGCCGCCACACCAGATAGCCGATGACCGCGACCGCGAATACACAAACGCCGAGAAACGCCTGCGACGACTGGAACAGCAGCGGCCGCTGAATGCGCCCGACGCCATCGGGCCCGTGCGTCACCGGAATCCAGTTGACCATGATGAGCGTCACGATCTGCTGGAAGCTGATGGTCACCATCGCGAGGTAGTGACCGCCCAGCTTGAGCGTGGTCATGCCGAGCAAGGCACCCATTACCAGCGCGATGCCCGCGCCCATTGCCAGAGCGAGCCAGAAGTTCATGTGCAGGTCGGCGGTGCCGAGCCCGACCGCGTACGCGCCGAACCCGAAGAACGCCGCCTGCGCCAGATTGATTTGCCCACAGAGCCCGAGCACCACCGTCAGCCCGAACACCGCGATGGCGAAGGTCGATGTCTGCACCAGGATGTGGACCGTGTAGTCCTGCATCGGCACCAGCGTGACGACTGCCACCGCTGCTGCCGCCAGGGCCGCGAAGCCCAGGGTACCCAACGTCTGCCGTGTGCTCGCCACGGCTATGCTTTCTCGGCCACGCGCTCGCCGAAGATGCCCTGCGGTCGAAAGATGAGGAACGCGACGAGCACCAGAAACGCGAAGCCGTCCTTGTACGGAACCGAGATGTAGGCGGCACCGAAAGTCTCGATCACGCCGAGCGCGAGCCCGCCGATGATCGCGCCCTTGACGTCACCGAAGCCGCCGATGATGGTGGCCGCAAAGGCCTTCAGCGCGATGGTCGAGCCCATCTGGATCGACACGAAAAGAATCGGCGCCACCAGAATGCCCGCCACGCCACCGAGCAGCGCCGAGTACACGAAGGTGAGCATGATCATCGCGGACACCGGGATGCCGAGCAACGACGCCATCTCCTTGTCTTGCGAGGTCGCCTGCAGTTTTTTGCCGAGCATGGTGCGCTCGAAAAACCAGAAGTTGAAGGCGACCAGAACCAGCGTCACCACCATGATGAGCAGGTACTGGCTGTCGAGGTACACCGGCCCGATCTGCAGGCCCGGCGTATCGAACCAGCCTTCCAGCACTTGCGGTTGCGGCCCGTACAGCGCGAGCACCGAGTTGGACAGGAAGATGGACGCGCCGATCGTTGCGATGATCACCGGCAAAAACGTGCGGTTGCGCAGCGGGTAGTACACACCGAGGTTGAACACCGCACCGAGGAGCGCCATGCCGGTGAGCGCCGCCAGAAAGGCCCAGCCGTACGGCCACTTGAGGTCGACGGCGAAGACGACCATGAGGTACGCGCCGACCATCGAGAACTCGCCCTGCGCAAAGTTGACGACGTTGGTCGCGCGAAAAATCAAGACGAAGCCGAGAGCCACCAGCGCGTACACCGCGCCGATGCCCAAGCCCGTGAAGAAGAGCTGAAGGGCGAGATCCATCGCGGATCAGGTGCCCGACTCGACGTGCTTGTCGAAGACGATGTTGCCCTTGTCGTTCTTCACGATGTTGTAGCCGTGCAGGCCGTCGCCGTTGGCGTCGAAGTTGTACTCACCCTCGGCGCCTGCGTGCTTGCGAATGGCCAGGATGGCCTCGCGCACGGCGACGGGATCGGTCTTGCCGGCTTTGTTGATCGCCATGCACAACACCGTGATGGCGTCGTAGGTCCATGACGACTGGTTGTCGGGCGCGACCTTCGCGACATCGCGGTAGGCCTTGCCAAAAGCCTTGGAGGCCGGGCTCGATTCCTCGGCATAGTCCGCCACGCCGTAAGTGCCGTAGAGCGCCGGGCCGGCAAGCTTCAAGGCCGTGATGTTCACGATCGATGGCGAGCCGATGTAGGGAATGGTCACGCCGAGTTGGCGCAGTTGCCGGGCGAACACGCCGAGGTCGTTTTCGAACGTGAAGTAGGAGCCGAGGATGTCGGCGCCCGACTGCTTGATGGCGAGCACCACCGGCGTGAAGTCCTGGCTCTGATTGGCGTAGCCCTGATCGAGCGCGATGGTCGTGCCTTCGTGTTTGGCCAGGCCTGCCGTCAGTGCCTTGCCGCCCGCCGTGCCAAAAGCGTCCGTCGAATGCACGATCGCCCACTTTTTCTTGCCGAGCGTCTTGACGCCGTATTCGGCGATGACGCTGCCCGAGTACGAGTCGTTGGGACGAAAACGAAACAGCCACTGGTTGCCCATGTGCGTGAGCGTCGGGTCTGTGCCGCCGATCATCACCGGCTTGCCGATCTTCATCACGTCGGGTGCCATCGCGTGGACTTGCGTCGAACGAATCGAGCCGAGGAAGCCGACGATATCGGTCTGCGAGGCCAACTTGGAAAATGCCAGCACGATGCCCGGATTGGTGGTCTGGTCGTCTTCGACGATCAGTTCGACCTGCTTGCCGAGCACGCCGCCTGCCTTGTTCACAGCTTCGATCGCGAGCTTGGCCCCGATCTGTGCATACCTGCCCGACTCGGCGGCCGGACCGGTCACCGGCGCGCACATGCCGATCTTGATGGTGGCGCCCTGCGCCCACGCCTGACCCATGAAGCCGGGCAGTGCAATGCTCGCGGTGACAGCACCGGAAAGAGCCCCTGAAAACTTGCGGCGGGAAATGCCGGAGGTGTGGCGGATGGTCATGACGTCCTGTGGGTGTGCGGCACCGCTGTATCGCGGCATCGTTGTCTCAACGGGCAATGTATTTCAGCGCCCGGTAAAACCGACCGAGGGTATTCATCCATGACCGGCACTACGTTGCGTGGTGTCGGTGTCGACGCTCGCTGGCGCGGCGTCCGCTATCGGTCCGTCAGGACGGCCACATCGACTGGTCGTCGGCTGCCGAATTCCAGAACTTCCACCACGGCCGCGCAATCGGCGGCTTCTCGGGCGGCAGTTGTTGCATCTGGCTCGCCCGCAGGCGTCGCCTGCGTTCGACTTCCAGTGCATGCGCGATGCCGAAGGCTTCTCGGTCACCACGTGCCGCCTGCGCACGCCAGCTCGCAGCGAGGCTCGCGAGTGCATCGTCATCGATGTGGGCGAGTTGCGGGGGTGTCGGCACGGTGGTCATGTGACATCGAAGATAACGCACTAACGCGATGGCGAACCGGTGGTCATCCCTGAATCCCCACTTTGTTACGGTCCCTTCAACAGATCGGCATCTTTTCTGACACGGGTTTGTAGCGGGGTCACTGCCTGGGGCTTTTCCAAAACCATGCTTCGCCGTGCGTTGCGCCGAAAGCGGTAGGCCCACACATCATCGCGGTGCAGCGCGTCGACAAAGACAAGCCCTGCGCGCAGCAGTTGGTGAAGGCATATCACTCGGCTGAAGTGAAGCGCTTCATCGAGTCGAAATTCAACGGCGCGCTCGTACCGGCTTTCTGAACGAACTGCCAAGCGGCAGGGGCCGGCCACTAGGAGGCTGCCGGCGTCACGCCACCTTCGGACAGGCGCAGCACGGCTCGCTGCATGTGACGCGTGGCCATGCGCCGCGCACGTGCGCTGTCGTGGTCGGCGATCGCCTTCACGATGTCCGCGTGCTCGGCCCGAACGGCATTGGCAAAGTCCGACCTGCGCGCCTCGTTCGCACGCGTCACCCGCATCGCGTCACGAAGGTATTGCTCGATAAAGCCGATAAACAATTCGAACTGCGGATTGCCTGTCGCCTCGGCGATTTTTCGATGAAAGAGCAGGTCCTCGGCCACGCCGTCGGCTCCGGCCGCGGTGGCGGCGTCGAGCGCCTTCAACGCCATGCGCAGTGCCCGCATCTGGGCTGGAGTTGCACGCTCGGCAGCCAGTGCCGCCATCTCGCCTTCGAGCGCACGACGAACCTCTACGACCTGTACGACGGACAAGGGAGACGTCAGCACGCGCGAGTCGAACACCAGCGGCTGGGTCACCGACGGCGGCTGAACGAATGCGCCAGAGCCCTGGCGCGAGCGCAACAGCCCGCGCAAGCGGAGCTGGTGCAGCGCCTCTCGCACCACGCTGCGCGAAACGCCATGGGCATCCGCAAGCTGGGCTTCGGTCGGCAAGCGATCGCCTGGGCGCAGTTTGCCCGTTTCGATCTGCGCAGCGAGGATCGAGGCCAGCCGATCCGACAACCGCTCGACCGCCAGCAAGCTGGTCGGCGCGGGGGCTGCTGACAGGGTCATCGTGCGGACGAGGCTGTCGGTCTTCCGGCGGCACGCGCGTTGACATAGACCGCGTAGAGCGAGGTGGTCGCGCAAATGAAAAGCCGGTTCAGTTTGGGGCCACCGAAGCAGACGTTCGCCACGGCTTCAGGCAATCGGATCTTGCCAAGGAGCGTTCCGTCGCTCGCATAGCAGTGCACGCCATCGCCGGCGCTCGTCCAGAGGTTCCCTTGCGTGTCCAGGCGAAAGCCGTCGAACAGTCCGGCGCTGGACTCGGCGAATACTTCGCCGCCGCTCAGGCTGCGACCGTCGTCACCGACCCGAAACCGGCGAATGTGCATCGGCCCGTCAGCGATGTGCGTGGCACCGGTGTCGGCAATGTAGAGCAGGCTTTCGTCGGGCGAGAAGGCCAGGCCGTTAGGCTGCACGAAGCCACCGGCCACTCGCTCGACAGGGCCACCGTCTGTGCCGACACGATAGACCGCGCATTCTCCGGTCTCGCTGGTCGCCGCGTCGCCTTCGTAGTCACTGTCGATGCCATAGCTCGGGTCGCTGAACCAGACGCTGCCGTCCGACTTGATCACCACGTCGTTCGGTGAGTTGAGGCGCTTGCCTTGGTAGGCAGAAGCGAGCACGGTGCGGCTTCCGTCGTGTTCGGTGCGCGACACGCAGCGCCCGCGGTGCTCGCAAGACACAAGGCGGCCCTGGAGATCGACCGTATGGCCGTTGGTGTTGAGCGCCGGCTGCCGGAACACCGACGCCGAGCCATCCGTGTCGTCGAAGCGCAGCATGCGGTCGTTCGGAATGTCCGACCACACCAGATAGCGTCCCGCCGCGAACCACGCCGGCCCTTCGGCCCAGCGGCATCCCGTGTAGAGCTTGTCCACGTGGACATTTGGGAACACGAGTTGCCGGAAGCGCGCGTCGATCACTTCGAAATCGGAATCCAGCTTGATGGTCATGTCTCGCCCTTTCGTCGGTTGAACGGCTTCCTGCTCGCGATCATTCACTCGGAGTGACGGCGTCCACGCCCATAGACGAGCAGCATCGCGATGATGACCACGCCATAGATCACCTGGCGGCCCATCTCCGGAATCTGCATCACCGACAGGATCGATTGCAGCAAGGTGATCATCACCACGCCGACGACGGTGCCGAGGTAGGAGCCTCGTCCACCCAATATGTTGGTGCCGCCCAGCACCACCGCTGCGATGGCAGGTAACTGGTAGGCGTCGCCCATCGCCTGGTAGGCCTTGGTCGAATAGCCGGTGAGCAGTACACCGGCCGCGGCCGAGCAGGCCCCCGCGATGACGAAGCACAGCAGGGTGACTCGTCGCGTGTCGATGCCGGACAGGTAGGCGGCGCGTTCGCGGTTTCCGACGGCATAGATCGAGCGGCCCAGCGTCGTGCGGTGCAGCAGGAACATGGTCGCAGCGCCGACGACTGCCCACACCAGCAACGCATTCGGCAAGCCGAAGACCAGCCGACCGGTCGCCAGTTCGTGCATCGCAGGGGTCGCCCGGTCTTGCGGCGCAAAGCCACCGGTCTGCAGCACGATCAGGCCCTGGGCGACGGCGTTGATACCCAGAGTGAAGATCATCGAGGGCACCCGCAGGTACGCCACGCCGATGCCATTGAGCAAGCCCAGCATCGCGCCGCATCCGATGCCGAAAGGAATGGCCAGCAACGCGCCGGTGTCGCCCCACCAGCCTGCCGCGGCAGTCGACATCATGCCGCCCACCGTGACGACCCACGGCACCGAAAGATCGATACCACCCAGCAGGATGACGAGCATCGCGCCGGTCGCGACCACGCCAAGGAAGGAGGCGATCTGCAATTGCAGCAACAGATAGTCGGCCGAGAGAAAGTTGCGGGAATACAGGCTGCCGATCAGCAGGAGGCCGAGCGTGCACAGCGCGCCCGCCACCACCGGCAGATGGCCTGAATCGCGAAGTCGCAGCACGAGGGTCGTCATGCGCGCGTCATCGGAACATGTCGAGCCGGTTGTCGAGCCTGAGCAGGCGGAGCGAACCGAGGCTGACCGCCACCAGCAGGATCACGCCCTGGAACAACGGCTGCCACAACGGCTCGAGGTCGAAGACGAAAAGCAGGTCACCGATGGTGCGGAGCGTGAAGGCGCCGAAGATCGATCCGATGGCGCTGCCGGCGCCTCCCGACAGCACCGTGCCGCCGATCACGACGGCGGCGATCGCATTGAGCGTGTAGACGCCGCCGATGGCCGCCGACGCTTCGCCCGAGAAGGTGACGAAAGTCAGCAGCAGCCCCCCCACGGCGGCCAGAAAGCCGGCCAGCGTGTACGCGACGATCCTTGCCCGGCCGATTGCAACGCCGGACATGTAGGTCGCGGCTTCCGACGACCCGATGGCCAGCGCAGCGCGGCCGACGACCGAGCGGCTGTACGGGACCCACACCAGCAGCACCACGGCGAGCAGCACGACCAGCATCGTCGGCACACCGCCAGGCAACGCACCGGTGAGCGCCTCGGCGAGATCGGCCTGCACGTCGCCACCGGGTACTGGCCGCAGGCCGAGGGAGAAGCCGAAATAGATGATGCCGGTGGCCAGCGTCGTGATGATCGGCTGCAGCCTTCCGTAGACGATGATCGCGCCGTTCACGAAGCCGCAGGCAGCCCCTGCCGCCAGCACTGCAATCACGCCGACGGCCGCCTGCAACGGCGTACCGACCACCAAATGCGACGCCAGGCAATTGGCCAGCACGAACACCATGCCGACCGAGAGGTCGATGCCTCCCGTCAGGACCACGAGCGTCTGAGCCATCGCGACGATGGCCAGCAGCACGCCCTTGTTCGCCGCCGTCGTCAAAACAGGCACCGTCCATCCGACCTGGTGCTTGGCAATGTAGAGCGCGAAAATCACGACGAACAAGGCAACTGCGATCAGCGTGGCACGGTGTTCGCGCAGACGGTGGTACGCGTCGGAGTGCATCAGGCGGCCTCGGCCTCGAGGTTGAGTGCGCTCGACACCAGCGCGTGTTCGGTGAGTTCGGCGCCGGCCAGCCAGCGCACGATGCGCCCGTCGAAGAACACCGCGACCCGATCGCAGCAGCCGATGAGCTCCGCATAGTCCGTGGAATACAGCATGACCGCGGCGCCCGCGGCAGCGAGTTCGCGCAGCAGCGCGTAGATCTCCTGCTTGGTACCGACATCGATGCCGCGAGTCGGGTCGCTGAGCAACAAGACGCGCGGCGCGTTCATCAACCACTTGCCGATAACGACCTTCTGCTGGTTGCCACCCGACAGCGTGCCGACGGGCACGCGCACGTTCGACACCTTGATCGACAGCCGTCGCACCATCTCCGCCACGGCTTTGTCCTCGACCGCGGTCGCGACGACACCCATGCGGCTCAGGCGATCGAGCGCCGCGAAGCTGAGGTTGTCGTTGACCGACATGGGCAGCATCAGCCCATCGGTCTTGCGGTCTTCGGGCACCAGGGCGATGCCTACCTCGGTGCTCTTGGCGTGTCGGGGATTGCGGACCTCGACCGACCGGCCCTCCAGCAAGAGTTCGCCGGCCGCACCGCGCAACACGCCGAACAGGGCCAGGAACAACTCGCGCTGCCCCTGACCATCCAGGCCGCCGAGGCCCACGATCTCGCCAGGCCGCACTGCGATGTCGATGTCGTGAAGGCGGCCGTTCCACGACAGGCCGCGTACCTCGAGCGCCGGCGTGGCGGAGGGGTCGCAAGGCGCGGGCTTGGGGGGGTACGCATGCGCGATGTCGCGCCCGATCATCATTTCCACGGTCTGCGCATCGCTCTGCGTCCCGGCCGCGAAGGTGGCCACGTGGCTGCCGTTGCGAAACACGGAACAGTCGTCGGCAAGTTCCTTGATCTCGTTCATGCGGTGCGAGATGTAGACGATCGCCATGCCTTCGCTGCGCAGCCGATTGAGCAGCATGAACACGCGCTTCACGTCGGCCGCGGTCAGCGCCGAAGTGGCTTCGTCGAGGATCAGGATCTTCGGTTCGCGCGCCAGGGCTTTCGCGATCTCGACCATTTGCCGACGGGAGAGCGTGAGGCTCTCCACCGGCGCGAGCGGATGGATGTCTTCGGCACCCGCTCGCGCCAATGCGGCTTCGGCCACGCGACGTTGCGCCTTGCGATCGACCAGGCCGAAGCGCGTGGGTGGATCGGTGATGCAGATGTTGTCGGCCACGCTCAGATCGGGCATGAGCGACAGTTCCTGAAAGATGCAGGCAATGCCGGCGCGCACCGCCTGCTGCGGGTGCGCGAACCGACGCTCCACGCCTTCGAGGACGATCCGGCCTTCGTCCGGCTGGACTACACCGGACATGACCTTGATCAGCGTCGACTTGCCCGCACCGTTCTCGCCCAACAATGCATGAATGCGCCCAGGCGCGACGGCAAAGCTGGCGTGCTCGAGCGCACGCACGCCGCCGTAGCGCTTGGCCACGTCGATCAGTTGCAGGATCGGCTCCACGGCGTCGAGTGCGCGGTCTGGCCTAGTTGTTCTTCTCGTCCTTGGACATGATGTCCGTGGCCTTCAGGTTCACACCGCAGTCGGGGAACTCGTTGGTAGTGAAGAAGTTATCGCTCAGGTCGGGGTAGTAGGTCTCGCCCGCCTTGAAGTTCGGATGGCTGGTCTGCGGAATCGGCACCGAGATCAACTGCGGCATCACCTTGCCCTGCAGGGCCGCCACGGCGGCTTTCATAGAGATCGCGACCAGTCCGGGAGACTGGCCGATCGATGCGCACAGCAAGCCGTCTTTCGCGTTGGCGACGCACAGTTTGCGAAAACCGTTCTCGTCGGCGCCCGACACCGGGATCATCGGATGCTTGGCGTCGATGAGCGCACGCACGGCGCCCGTGGAGCCGGCCTGCACGAACATCGCGTCGAACTTCTTGTGCACGGACACGGCATCCGCGACCGCCTTCTGCGCTGTTCCGTCGTCCCAGTTGCCGACGACCTCGATGATTTCGAACTTGTTGCCCGGCGCCTCGACGGACTTCCTGAACCCAAGGTGACGGTCGCGGTCGACCGAGTTGCCCGGCAGGCCGCGCACTTCCAACAGCTTTCCGGTCTTGCCTTTCAGGTTCTTCAGCAGCCAGTCGCCAGACTGCGACCCGATCGACGTCTGGTCCTCGTTGACCATCATGACCTGGTCGGAATCGAGCACGTTGTCGAACGGCACGATCACCACGCCCGCCGCGTTGGCACGCTTGATTACCGGACCGAAGGCCGACGGGTTGACCGCCAGCGTGATGATCGCGTCGTAGCCGGAGTTGATGAAGTTATCCATGGCAGCGATCTGGGCCGCCACGTCCGTGCCCGTCGACACGATCTTGAACTCCTTGACCTGCGACTTCATGTCGGGCGTCGCGGCATAAGCCTTCGCCATCTTGATCATCTGGATGCGCCAGGTATTGCCCACGAAGCCGTTGGCCAGCGCGATGCGATAAGGCCCCTTCTTGGCAGGCCACTGGAAGTATTTGGTGCTGGCGTCCCAAGGCTTGAAGCAACCGGGGTTTTCGCCAGGGCCACTGACCACGACAGGACCTGCGGCAAACGCCGCGGTAGATGCCACCAGTGCCGCCGTCGCGGCGATGCGAGTGAGGAAAGTCATTTTTGTCTCCTGTTATTTTTGAAAGACTGCTCGAGGCAAACCAACGCTCACACGGTCGCAACCGGGCAGTGCCAACCGGTCAAGTCGTCCATTGAGCAGGTTGGCAGGTCATCATACAAATCCCGGAGTGAAACGATTGAGGACTAACCCTCGCCTCTTTCGATCAACGCAACAAGGCATTCGCTATCAAGCTGGCCGTCGCCGCCATCATCATTCGCGCGAAGCTGACTACCTGGTCAGCTACCGGCTCGCAGGCCTTCACTGCGGCGGTACCCACAGCCACCTGGCCACCAACGGACAGCAACCGCAAGCCCGTATCCCAAGGACGGGCTGCTCAGGGTGGCGATACGGGCCAAGCGTTTGAAGCGACATCACCGAGCACTCGATGCTGCGCACCAATTGACTTCCGACTTTCGCTTATGACCGGCTGCGGTCGTTCGCCCGCAACTACGGCAATGTCCAACTCAAAAGTACCGCGAGGGCGATGCCTCCCATCAGCAAAATGACCGGGCGCGCCCATAGGTTTCGCTTCGTCTCGCCGACGGGCGTCGGCGTCTTCTCTAGGGTGCTGTATTCAGTGTTCATGGAAGGATCCTAGCTGCCTTCGGCTACCCTGTAATAACAGGCTTGAGCGCTTCCATTTCGGCCACCATGAAGTCGAAGAAGGCACTCACACGAGCCGTCTTTCGTATCTCCGGCATCGCCAACAGCCGCCAGTCCCGTGACAACTCAGCGACCGGTCCGAGCACGCGGACCAGCTCTGCTTCCGAGTCGCCCAACGCCGTTGGCAACGGGCCGATGCCCACGCCCGCCTTCACCGACAGCAGCAGGCCGAGCACGCTGTCGTTGCGTGCCACCACGGTGGCACCGGGTGCTACCTGGCGCAGCCACTGGCTCGCGCGGTGGGCCGCCATCGATTCCTCGAATGCCACGATCGGGTGGCCAGAAAGCTCTTCGACACTCGACGGCTTTCCGTGTCGCGTCACGTAGTTCTTGCTGGCATAGACGGCCCACAGCGAATCGCCCACCTTGCGCCCCACCAGCACGCCATCGTCGGTGTCCCCGGAACGCAGTGCGACATCGGCGTCTCCGGCACGCAGGTCGATGTACTTGTCGCTCATCACGAACTCGACGTGCAAGCCGGGGTGCTGCGCACTGAAGCGGTCGAGCAGGCCTGATCGCGTCAGGCGATTGACCAGCGGCTCCGGGCAGGTGAGCCGGATCGCACCGGCCGCATTGCGCCTGGAGACAGAGAGCGCCTGCTCGAAGGCCTGCACGGCGCACTCGACTTGCTGCGCCGCTTCGAGCATCTCGGTACCGAAGTCGGTGAGCCGGTAGCCGCTGGTGTGACGCTGAACCAGGGCGCGACCGATGTGTCGCTCCAGCGCGGTCAGTCGCCGCTGAACGGTCGATTGGTCGACTTCCAAAGCCCGGCCCGCGGCAAGCGTGCTGCCGTGCCGCGCCACCGCTACCAAGTACTTCAGGTCATTCCAGTCGAGCATGCTGCGTTATGCACTACTGCGGCCCCGTTCTGCAAGTCTGCGCCTTGTGGCGGGCTGGTTGCATGCTTACGCTGAGTCTCCAAATCACATCGCCGCAACCATGAAGACACACGCCCTCGCGACTGGCTTAGTGCATCGCAGCACGAACGGCCTGAAGAGCTTTATGCCAAGGCGCAGCGTGCTGCTCGCCGCCGCCGCCACCGCCGCCGCCACGCTCGTCAGCCCGTTCGGCTTCGCGCAAACCCCGTCGACACCCAGGCGCGAGCGGCTTCGAATCATTTGCACCGGCCCCGCAGGCAGCGTGCCGGACACCATCGCGCGTCGCTTCGCCGAAGAACTCACGGGCGTGTTCGCGCAGCAGGTGTTTGTCGACAACCGCGTGGGTGCAGCGGGGCAAATCGCGGTGCAGGCGCTCAAGTCGGCACCACCCGATGGCTCGACCTGGCTGCTTGGTCAGGGCGCGCTCGCCAGCCTCTACCCCACGCTCTACGAGAAGCTCGGCTACGAACCTGCGCGCGATCTTCGGCCGGTTTCTCTCGCCGCGGAAATGAAGCTCGGCGTGGTCGTTGGCCCGGCAGTGCCGGCCGATGTCGACAGCATTGCATCGCTGATCGACTGGATGCGGCGCAACCCTGCTTCGGCCAATGCGGCATCGCCGGGAACCGGCACCCTGCCGCACATCCTGGAGGCGATGCTGTTCGACAAGGCTGGCCTGGACTGGCGCCATGTGCCATACCCCGGCGGGCCGCCAGCCATGGTCGCGCTGCTCGGGGGCCAGGTCGCGGTGCTGGTGCTGCCGGAAGGGCTGCTGTTGCCGCACCTGGCGAATATGGCGAGTTCGACGAGTCCGCCAAGTGCAGCTGGCGCCCGCCTGCGAATGCTCGGCACCTCGGGACTCGAACGCAGCCGGTTTTCGCCGGGCGTACCAACGCTGATCGAGCAAGGCTACGCGCGATCGGAAATGCGCGAGTGGTTCGCCTTCTTCTTGCCGGGTGGCGCATCGGCCGGCGTCGCAGAGGAAGCCTCGGCGGCAGTGAACACTGTCGTCGCTCGTGAGGAACTGGGGCGGCGATTCAATGACGCGGCGATGGTCGCCGTGCACAGCACGCCGGCACAACTCGCCGCGAAGGTCGACGAAGACCGGCGGGCCTGGGCGCCGCTTCTGGTCAGCGCTGGTATCCGGGGCGACTGAAGGGGCCGACGCGCGGAGGCCGACAACGCGTTGTGTCCACCACGGCTTTCACCACGAGTGCGCGAAGACGGGCCGCTGCGATGCCACGATGGCCGCATGCAGGCGCCGAACGATGCGGACCGACACATAGCCATGAGGCGCACGACGCGCCACCTCGCGTTGCGAGACTGGCGCAATGCGCCAGACCGACGCCGTGCGTGCAATCACACATCGGGCTTGCGCAGTGGGGACGAGGAGCATGTGAGATTCCGGGGATCGTAATGAAAAGGAACGCGTGGCAACCCAGCGGATTCTGGGGACGCGCACGCCAGCCGCAAACGAACGAATTCGTGTTTGTTGATACGCTTTTCGTTGCAGGCGCACGCCCGCTGTATGTGCTTGAGCTCGCGAGTTTTTGCGAGGTCCACTCAGATCATTCGCTTATTTAAAAGCAACGAATCGGTAGTTCGGAATTCGAAGGCGCGTGCACAGAATTGAAGACCAGCTGCCTGCTGGCACTGCTTCTTTTTTCTGGGTTCCATGAATTTCCAACAGTTGCGCTCCGTGCGCGAAGCCGTGAGATGCGGCTTCAATCTCACCGAAGCAGCGCATGCGCTGCACACCTCGCAGCCCGGGGTCAGCCGACAGATTCGCGAGCTCGAAGACGAGTTGGGCATCGCCCTCTTCGCGCGCGCAGGCAAGCGATTGACCGGGCTCACCGCGCCCGGCGGTCACCTGCTGCCGATCATCGAGCGCGTGCTGATGGAGAGCCAGAACTTGCGCCAGGCCGGCCAGGAATTCCTGGCGCAGGAAGACGGCTTGCTCTCCATTGCCGCGACGCATTCGCAGGCCCGCTACGCCCTGCCGATGGCGGTGCAGGAGTTCCGCGGCCGCTTCCCCAACGTGCAGTTGCACCTGCGCCAGGGATCGCCTCAGCAAGTCGCTCGGATGCTGCTCGAAGGCGAGGCCGATGTCGGCATCGCCACCGAAGCGCTGGGCGACTACACGCAGCTCGTGGCGCTGCCATGCTTTCGCTGGACGCATTCGTTGATCGTGCCGCCGGGCCATGCGCTGCTCGAAGGGCTGCTCACCATCGAGCGCTTGGCGGGCTATTCGCTCGTCACCTACGACAGCGGTTTCACGGGACGCACGCGTATCGATCAGGCCTTCGCCGAGGCCGGCCTGAAGCCGGATCTGGCCATCACGGCGATGGATGCCGATGTCATCAAGACCTATGTCGAACTGGGCATGGGCGTCGGCATCGTCGCCGGCATTGCCTTCGAAGCGGAGCGCGATCTCAGACTGCGCGCCGTCGACGTGGGACATCTCTTCGGTATCAACCTCACCAAGCTGGCTGTGCGCCGCGGCGCTTATCTGCGGTCCTATGTCTACGCTTTCATCGAAGCCTTCTCGCCGACGCTGACGCGACCGGCTGTTGAAGAAGCACTTGCCGCATTGGGTCCGCTTGGAAATGGCACAGCAGATGAAGGCGAAGCGCTGCCCGAATCGGCACTGGCACAACTGCTATCGCGTTCGCCGGGCGCTGGCGGCTCGATTCCCGCACGGCATTGAGTCGAAGTTCGATGTCATCTACAACTCCTTTCGCTCCCGCCACTGTCACTCGCCCTTCCACCGCGTTCTCTTCACAGCAACTCGCCGAACGCTTTCGCCCGATCTTCAAGCGCATCGCCGAAGGCGCCTTGCAACGCGAGAACGATCGCGCTTTGGCTTACGAGGCCGTCGGCTGGCTGCGCGAGTCTGGCTTCGGCGCGCTGCGCGTGCCCATCGCAGACGGCGGTCTCGGCGCATCGCCAGAGCAATTTTTCGATCTCCTGATCGAGCTCGGCGAGGCCGACTCCAACTTGCCGCAGGTGCTTCGGGCGCACTTCGGCTTCATAGAGTCGACGACTGGCGCGGCTTCGGTCAACGGTTGAGTGCTTCAGGCACGACGCGGTTTCACGATGTCCGTATCGACCCGGCTAACGTGTTGTGTTCGACGTGGGTGGCGCGTCCGCGCTGCAGGAAGACGCGCGGCTCGATCGGCACTGGCGCAACGCCCGTACGCTGGCGTCGCACAACCCGGTCATCTACAAGGCGCGCGTGGTGGGCGATCACGCACTCAACGGGATCGATCCGACCTTCTACTGGACAGTCGGCGCCAACGCGAGTTGAGTGGCGATCAGGGTGGATTAACCGCCTTGCTGCGGCGTGCTCAGACCAACGCCGGCGCCGCGACAGCGCGCTGACTGCGTTGCAACAACACCGGAACTGCACGCTCGACGGCCAATGCGATACGTGCCCGCAGCGCGTCGCTGCTCACACGGTAATTGTCGAACTCCTTGTCGGTCGCATACACGCCGATGGGCAGTGTGTGGGCCTGAAAGAAACTGAACAACGGCCGCAGCTGATGGTCGATCGCCAGCGCGTGGCGGTCGCTGCCGCCGGTCGCGGCCAGCAGCACCGGCACGTCGATCAAGGACTCGTGGTGAACGAAGTCGAACAGGTGCTTGAAGAGCCCGGTGTAAGAACCGCGGTAGATCGGGCTGGCGACCAGCAACAAATCGGCCGTCTCGATATCGCGCAGGATCGCCTCGATCTCCGGCGGCAGATGGGCGCGCTGCAGCACGCTGCCGAACTTCGGGACGATCTCGCCCAGCTCGACGAGCCGCGTGTTGGCCGGCACCGCATCGTTCAACCCTTCGAGCAAGTTTTCCACCAGTGCAAGGGTGCGTGACGGACGTTGCAGGCCGCCGGAGACGGCGACGATCTTGAGTTTTTTTGACATATTGAGTGCTGCGCAGAATTGCAAGACCTCTGACTGTGCAGCCGCAGCGCGCGGTTCGCCATTCCCGGGCTAGAAGCATTTCAGTTATCGATATGCGCATTTCTGAAGTCGGTGCACGGATAGACGGTGCCCTTGACGTCGACCTAGAGGTTCTCCAGCGGCACCTGCCGCTCGGCCGCCTCGGTCTCCAGATGAGCGGACCGTGCAGTGCTCGATTCGATGGAGGCGTTGCGCGCCTGCAGAACTGCGCATTTTCGAGCGAAGTAGTCGTTCAGATGGCTCATGGTTTTCTTTCGTCCATTCGTTCGGCAAACCTCGCTGTTCGGGTAGAAGGTGGACGGGGATCAAGAAAAACTGGCTGCAGCAGCTTTCGCATGTAGCTGGCTGGATGTAGCTGTCTGGTTGACGTAGATCGACGCGCGAAGCCAGAAAACGAAAAAGGGGTTGGCGGATGTTTATCTGCCAACCCCTGTCGATCTGGTCGGTGTGAAAGGATTCGAACCTTCGACCCCTTGCACCCCATGCAAGTGCGCTACCAGGCTGCGCCACACACCGAAGTCTCAGATTATAGCGGGGACGTTTCAGCGTCCGACGGAGAGGAGCTCGCGAATTTCGAAGAGCTCACGGCGCAGCAAGATGAGCTGCGCGCGGTCGACCTGTCGGGGTGGGTTGGTATCGAGTGCCTGTTGCAGCACGACAGCAGCATCGAACTCTTCCTGATCGATTTCGACTGCCTCCATGCCCTCCAGCGGCACCTCGCCGGCTTTGCGCTTGTCGCGCTCGTTTTGCACCAGTTCCTGCAGCTTGTTGCGGGCGCCGCTGATGGTGAAACCCTGGTCGTACAGGAGGTCGCGGATGCGGCGAATCATGAGCACCTCGTGGTGCTGGTAATAGCGTCGGTTGCCGCGACGCTTCATCGGCCGAAGTTGCGTGAATTCCTGTTCCCAGTAGCGCAACACGTGCGGTTTGACGCCACAGAGTTCGCCGACTTCACCAATGGTGAAGTAGCGTTTAACAGGAATAGGCGGGAGCGTTTTCTCCATTGAAATCAAGACGGTGCCGGGGGAAGCTCAGAGGTTACCCCACGTGCACGCAGAGCCACAAGAACTATTCGGCGCCCACGCTCCACTCAACCTCTTTTGCGCCACTGCTTTCGTCTTCGGCAGGGACGATGCTGCCGTGAATCTGCTCTTTGAGCTTTGCGCTTGCATGAAAGGTGGCGACCCGGCGCGCGCCGATCGGGATCGCTTCGCCGGTGCGCGGGTTGCGGCCAGGCCGTGGCGCCTTCACCCGGATCTGGAAGTTGCCGAAGCCCGAGATCTTGACGTCTGTGCCTTCGATCAGACTGCCGGCGACCAGATCGAAAAACGCTTCGACCATGTCTTTGGATTCGCGCTTGTTGAGGCCGATCTGCTCGAACAGCAGGTCTGCCAGATGCGCCTTGGTCAGGGCCGGTGTTTCGAGCGCTTCAAACGTAAATTCCATGGCGTCGATCATCCACGCAAACGCGCGCCGAGCTTGGCAGAAAGTTGATCGACGATGGCACGGACTGCCGGGTCGACCTGTTCATCGGTGAGCGTCGCGCTGTCGTCATGAAAAGTCAGCCGAACCGCCATGCTCTTCTCGCCCGATGCGAGCCCTGGAGACGCCAGCACCGTGCCGTCGCGTCCGGCTTGCGGCCGATAGATGTCGAACAATGCGGCGTCGCGTAGCAGGCCACCGGTCGATGCCGAGTCGATCGCAGCCGACAACGCTGCGAAGCTGACGGCCTCGGCCACCACGACTGCGATATCGCGCTCCACAGACTGATGCCTGGGCACGGGTTGCGCGAGCGGAACGGGTCGCGCGGTCACCGCGTCGAGATCGAGTTCGAACAGCACGGGCGCTTGCGCGAACTCCCATTGCTGACGCCATCGCGGATGCAACTCGCCGACCACACCAATCGCTTTTCCATCGACGAGCACGCGTGCGGCGCGGCCTGGATGCAGCGCCGGATGTTCAGTGCGTTCGAATGTCGGCGCCAAGGGTGCCAGCAACGCTTCGACATCGCCCTTGACGTCGAAGAAGTCGGCGCGCGCCGGCTTGGCATCCCAACGCGCCGCCTGCGCATCGCCCCAGGCCAGGCCCGCGACGCGCATCGGTTGATGGATGCCCTTGACGGTGGTGTCGGTCGTCGCGACGGTGGCGTCACGCAAAAAGACGCGGCCGATCTCGAAGACGCGCGCCGCCGCCGCTTTGCGGTCGAGGTTGAACTTGAGCACCTGCAACAGCGAGCCGAGCAACGACGAACGCATCACGCTCATCTGGCTGGCAATTGGATTGAGAAGCTTCACCGGATGCGCATTGCCGACCAGGTCACGCTCCCAGTCGGCTTCGACAAAGCTGAAGTTGATGGTCTCCTGGTAACCCAGCGAGGCGAGCCGCTGCCTCACGGCGAAGCGGCTGCGCTGCGCCTCGGTTTGCACGCGCGCAGTGATGGGCGCGAGCGGCGGTGTCGTAGGCAGGTTGTTGTAGCCGATGAGGCGTGCAACCTCTTCGATCAGGTCTTCCTCGATGACAAGATCGAACCGATGCGGCGGCGGCGTGACGACCAATGTGCCGTCGCCTTCGATCAAGGCAAAGCCGAGTCGGCTCAACGCATCGGCGCATTGCGCCTGAGTCAACGGCATGCCGATGACGCGCGCCGCGCGTGCAATGCGCAACGTGACGGGCTTCAAGTCTGGAAGGTGCAGGGTCTGGTCGTCGGTCGGCCCTGGCTGGCCGCCACAGATATCAACGATCAACTGCGTGATGCGTTCGATGATCTGCACGGTGCGGCTCGGGTCAACGCCACGCTCGAACCGATGACCGGCATCGGTCGAAAAGTTGAAGCGGCGCGAGCGCCCCTGGATCGCATCGGGCCACCAGAACGCGGCCTCGACATAGATGTTGCGCGTGCCGTCGGACACGGCGGTGGCGTCACCACCCATGATGCCGGCAAGCGATTCGACTTCGCGCTCATCGGCAATCACGCCGACCTTGTCGTCGACGGTCACGGTGTTGCCATTGAGCAGCTTGAGCTGCTCGCCGGGTTGACCCCAACGCACGGTAAGGCCGCCGTGGATCTTGTCGAGGTCGAAGATGTGCGTAGGTTGCCCGTACTCGAACATCACGTAGTTCGAAATGTCGACCAGCGCGGTGACGCTGCGCTGGCCGCAACGGGACAGCCGGTCGATCATCCACGCAGGAGTCTTCGCTTCAGGGTCGACGCCCTTCAGCACGCGGCCCGAAAAGCGGCCGCAGAGTTCAGGCGCATCGACCTTCACTGCGAGCTTGCTGTCGTGCGTCGGCATGACGGCGGGTGTCGCCGGCGTCTTGAGGGGCACGCCAGTCAATGCAGACAGTTCGCGCGCCACGCCGTAGACACTGAGGCCATGTGCCAGGTTCGGTGTGAGCTTGAGTGTGAGCAGCACATCGTCGAGCTTCAACACGTCGCGCACGTCGACGCCAATTGGCGCGTCTGCGGAGAGTTCGAGAAGACCGCCGTGGTCTTCGCTGAGCTGAAGCTCGCGCGCTGAGCACAGCATGCCTTGGCTCTCCACGCCGCGCAGCTTGCCGAGCTTGATCAAGAAGGGCTTGCCGTCTTCACCAAGCGGCAGTTCTGCACCTACGAGCGCGCACGGCACCTTAATGCCGACGCGCGCATTGGGCGCGCCACAGACGATGTTGAGCAACGCTCCCTGCCCGACATCGACCTGGCAAACCTTCAGGCGATCAGCGTTCGGGTGCGGCGTCGCTTCCTTGATTTCGCCGACCACAATTTTCGTGAAGGCAGGTGCGGCGGACCGACGCTCTTCGACTTCGAAACCGCCCATCGTGAGCGTGTCAGCCAGCTCAACGCTGCTGAGCGGCGGGTTGCAGAACTCGCGCAACCAGGACTCGGGGAATTGCATCTCGTCGTACTCGTTTCTGTTTATTGGAACTGCGACAAGAAGCGCAGGTCGCCGTCGAAGAAGTGGCGCAAGTCGTTCACGCCGTAGCGAAGCATCGCGAGCCGGTCAGGCCCCATGCCGAACGCAAAGCCGATGTAGCGCTCCGGGTCCAGTCCCATATTGCGCACGACGTTCGGATGAACCTGACCCGCTCCGGACACTTCCAGCCAGCGACCGGCCAACGGGCCGGTTTGAAACTGAATATCGATCTCGGCACTCGGCTCGGTAAACGGGAAGAAGCTCGGCCTGAAACGGAGCACCAGGTCGTCGGTTTCGAAAAAAGTACGGCAGAAGTCGGTGAACACGACCTTCAAATCCTTGAAGCTCACATTGGCGCCGAGCCACAGCCCTTCGCACTGGTGGAACATCGGCGAATGCGTGGCATCGCTGTCGACGCGGTAGGTACGGCCCGGCGCGATGACGCGGATCTCGGGTGCATGCACGGTGCCGGTGGTGTCCCTGGCCGCGGCCTCGAACAACGCGGCGTGCTTCTTGATGTGCTGGTGCGCGTATCGCACCTGCATCGGGCTGGTGTGCGGACGCAGGTTGTACGGCACGCCATCTTCACCGTCGATGTCGACATAGAAGGTGTCTTGCATCGACCGCGCCGGATGGTTCGGCGGGTTGTTCAGCGAGGTGAAGCTGTGCCAGTCGCTTTCGATTTCGGGGCCGTCGGCCACATCGAAACCCATGCTGGAAAAAATCGCTTCGATGCGCTCAAGCGTGCGGGTCACCGGATGCAAACCGCCACCGGTGCGACGTCGGCCCGGCAGGCTGATATCGAGCGCTTCGGCCTTCAGTTGCAGGTCGAGCTCGGCATCGGCAAGTTGCTGCCGACGTTCGGTCAGTGCAGCCTCTATGGCCTGCTTGGCAATGTTGATCGCTGCGCCACGCGACTTTTTCTCGTCGACAGCGAGCTGGGCCATGCCCTTCATCAGTTCGGTGATGCGCCCGGATTTACCAAGAAACAGTGCCTTGGCGTTCTCGAGATCCGCGGGGGCCTTGGCATCTGCAAATGCAGTGCGGGCGTTGTCGACCAGGGTGTCCAGCTCGTTCATGGGATTCTTGAATTACTTGGCGCGGGGAAATAAAAAAGGGCTGGAGCTTTTTCAAGCGCCAGCCCTTGTACCGTGGGCGCAAACCACCGTCCCGGGAGACGGCTGGTTCGCTGTGCAGGATCAAGCGGCCAGCTTGGCCTTGACCTGCTCCACGATGCCGGCAAAAGCGGCCTTGTCGTGCACTGCGATGTCCGCAAGCATCTTGCGGTCGATCTCGATGCCGGCCTTGCGGATGCCGTTGGCGAACTGGCTGTAGGTCAGGCCCAGTTCACGCGAGGCGGCGTTGATACGCGCAATCCACAACTGACGGAAAACACGCTTCTTGGTACGGCGATCACGGTAGGCGTATTGGCCTGCCTTCATCACCGCCTGTTTGGCGACGCGGAAGACATTGCCGCGACGACCGCGGAAACCCTTGGCGAGTGCGAGAACTTTTTTGTGGCGGGCGCGAGCCGTTACACCACGTTTGACGCGAGGCATGTGTGTACTCCTTGTTCGTCTTGGTTAAATGCCACGACCGGGCAGCATTGCGGCGACAGAAACCATATTGGTTTCATGCACTGCGACTGCACCACGAAGGTGACGCTTGTTCTTGGTGGTCTTCTTGGTCAGGATGTGACGTTTGAAGGCTTGACCGCGCTTGACGGTGCCACCTGGACGAACGCGGAAACGTTTTTTCGCGCTGCTCTTGGTCTTCATTTTGGGCATGTAATGCTCCTTTAATTGTGCTCGTGAGGCGCCGCGGATATTCCACGAGCTTGTTGGCCCCGAGACACTTCTTTATCTCGCTGCTGCCTGCACATTTCAGCGCCGGCAGCCACGAAATTCCTGCAACTAGCTAAAACTTCAAATCGATCGGGCCTAGGCCGTTGCGGGTGCCGCGGATTCCGCCGCCGGCTTCGCCGGTGCTCCCGCCTTCTTGCGGCCGGGTGCGATCATCATGATCATCTGGCGGCCTTCAAGCTTCGGAAACTGCTCGACCATGATCAGGTCAGCCAGCTCATCGCGAATACGCTGCAAAAGAGCCAGACCGAGTTCCTGGTGCGTAATCTCGCGGCCGCGAAAGCGCAGCGTGATCTTGCATTTGTCGCCCTCTTCAAGAAAGCGCTTGATATTGCGCATCTTGATGTTGTAGTCACCATCGTCGGTACCGGGCCGGAACTTGATTTCCTTGACCTCGATGACCTTTTGCTTGGACTTCGCCTCGGCAGCCTTCTTTTGTTCGTGGTACTTGAATTTTCCGTACTCGATCAGTCGACAGACCGGCGGGTTGGCCGCAGCCACGACCTCTACCAAATCCACGTCTTGTTCACCGGCCAGGCGCAAGGCCTCGACAAGACTCACAACTCCCAATGGCTCATTTTCCGGGCCGATCAGGCGGACTTCCGGGGCCATGATTTCCCGGTTAAGGCGGTGTTGGCGTTCCTCGCGGTGGCGGCGGTCGCGAAATGCAGTAGCGATGGTCAGAATCCTTCAAAATTTGCTACAGAATCTGTAGCGAACACCGTTCAGCCCTCGCGGACAAGCGGTACGTTTGGCCTGAAGCAGATGGAGTGCTTCAGGGACAAATCAACGCTTGTCGGCAATGTCCTGAAAGAGCCGCTGTTTGAACGAATCAAGGGACATTGCACCGAGGTCTTGATTGCCTCGGGCGCGCACTGCGACGGCACCGGCTTCCTTTTCCTTGTCGCCTACGACAAGGATGTAAGGGAGCTTTTGCAACGAATGCTTGCGTATTTTATACGTGATCTTCTCGTTGTGCAGGTCGAGCTGGGCCCTAACCCCTTGATCCTGCAGCGTTTTAGCCACTTCCGCAGCGTAATCCGCCTGACCTTCGCTGATATTTAGCACCACGACCTGCACCGGCGCAATCCAGGCGGGCATCGCGCCGGCGTGGTGTTCGATCAGCATGCCGATAAATCGCTCGAGGCTACCGACGATGGCACGGTGCAGCATGACCGGGCTGGCACGGCCGCTGGTTTCGGTCACGTATTCGGCGCCAAGGCGCTCTGCCGTGTTGAAGTCGACCTGCATCGTGCCGCACTGCCACTGCCGGCCCAGCGCGTCTTTGAGCGTGTACTCGATCTTCGGGCCGTAAAAGGCGCCGTCGCCGGGCGAGATGATGAAGTCCACGCCCGACCTGCGGAGTGCCTCCATGCAGGCGTGCTCTGCCTTGTCCCACAACTCATCGGCGCCCACACGGTTCTCGGGGCGCGTCGCCACCTTGTACAAAATCTCGCCAAAACCGAAGTCGGCATAAACCTTTTGCAACTTGGCCGTGTAAGCCACGCATTCGTCGAGGATCTGGTCTTCGGTGCAAAAGACGTGGCCGTCGTCCTGAGTAAAGCCACGAACACGCATGATCCCGTGCAGCGCGCCCGAGGGCTCGTTGCGATGGCATTGGCCGAACTCGCCATAACGGATCGGCAGGTCGCGGTAGCTACGCAAGTCGCTCTTGAAAATCAGCACATGGCCCGGGCAGTTCATCGGCTTGAGTGCGTATTCGCGCTTTTCCGACTCGGTCGTGAACATGCTTTCGCGGTAGTTCTGCCAATGGCCCGTTTTCTCCCACAGACTCTTGTCGAGGATCTGTGGGCCTTTTACTTCCTGATAGCCCGTCTCGCGGTAGACGCGACGCATGTATTGCTCGACCTCTTGCCACATCGCCCAGCCCTTCGGGTGCCAGAAAACGACGCCCGGCGCCACCTCGTCGATGTGGAACAGGTCGAGTTCCTTGCCGAGTTTTCGGTGGTCGCGCTTCTCTGCTTCTTCGATGCGCTGGATGTACTGATCCAGCTGCTTTTTGTCGGCCCACGCCGTGCCGTAGATGCGCTGCAGTTGCTCGTTTTTCGCGTCACCGCGCCAATAGGCGCCCGCCAGCTTCGTCAGCTTGAAAACCTTCAGGAAGCGCGTGTTGGGCACGTGCGGTCCGCGGCACATGTCGACGTATTCCTGGTGGTAGTAGAGACCCATCGACTGCTCGTCGGGCATGTCGTCGACCAGGCGCAGCTTGTAGTCTTCGCCGCGCGCCTTGAAGACGTCGATGACCTCCGCACGCGGTGTCATTTTCTTGACGACGTCGTAGTCCTGCGCGATCAGCTCGCGCATCCGCGCTTCGATGGCCGCCATGTCGTCGGGCGTGAACGGCCGCTCGTACGAGATGTCGTAATAAAAGCCTTCGTCGATGACCGGGCCGATCACCATCATCGCCGTCGGATACAGCTGCTTCACCGCATGGCCCAGCAGGTGCGCCGTCGAATGACGAATGATCACCAGCCCTTCTTCATCGCGCGGCGTGATGATCTGCAGCTTGGCGTCACGATCGATGATGTCGCTGGCATCGACCAGCAGCCCGTCGACCTTGCCGGCCACGGTCATTTTCGCCAGGCCGGGGCCGATGGATTGAGCGACTTCGGCGACCGAAACGGGGCCGGGATACTCGCGGCGCGAGTTGTCGGGAAGCGTGATCTGGATCATGTGAAAACCTCGGGGCAGAAAACAAAAAAGCGCGGTGATCGACCGCGCTTTGCATTGGCTTGATTGCCGGAGAAATCCAGCGTGCGCGGGCTACCGGTCCCGTCCGTTCAGGAAAAGACCGCTGATGGCTTGCGGCGTAGTTCGCGGTGTCATAGCCAAAATGCCTTTCTCGCCCTGGTTGCCGATCGGACCGCAGATTCTATCCGCGAGCACAAAAAAGCCCGGCCAAGGCCGGGCTTTGGGGTCACGTTCACGTTCGCATTTGTCATGAACGCAGGTTCAGTGGAACTGCTCTTCTTCAGTCGAACCGGTCAACGCCGTCACGCTCGACTTGCCGCCTTGGATCACGGTCGTCACTTCGTCGAAGTAGCCGGTGCCGACTTCTTGCTGGTGCGACACGAAGGTGTAGCCACGCTCACGCGCCGCGAACTCGGGCTCTTGCACCTTCTCGACATAGGCCGACATGCCACGCGCCACGTAGTCTTGCGCCAGATCGAACATGTTGAACCACATCGAGTGGATGCCCGCCAGCGTGATGAACTGGTACTTGTAGCCCATGGCGCCCAGCTCTTTCTGGAACTTGGCGATGGTCGCGTCGTCGAGGTTCTTCTTCCAGTTGAACGAAGGAGAGCAGTTGTACGCAAGCATCTTGCCAGGGTGAACCTTGTGCACGGCGTCGGCGAACTTCTTGGCAAAGGCCAGATCCGGCGTACCGGTTTCGCACCACACCAGGTCGGCGTAGTGGGCATAGGCGACGGCGCGGCTGATGGCCTGGTCCATGCCCTTGCGAGTCCGGTAGAAGCCTTCGGCCGTACGTTCGCCGGTGATGAACGGCTTGTCGTTTTCGTCGTAATCGCTGGTGATGAGATCGGCCGCTTCAGCGTCGGTCCGTGCGATCACCAAAGTCGGCGTGCCGCAGACGTCGGCCGCCATGCGTGCGGCGATCAACTTTTGCACCGCTTCGATCGTCGGCACCAGCACTTTGCCGCCCATGTGCCCGCACTTCTTGACCGATGCGAGTTGGTCTTCGAAGTGAACGCCACCGGCGCCGGCCTTGATCATGGCCTTCATCAATTCGAAGGCGTTCAGCACACCGCCGAAGCCGGCTTCGGCGTCGGCCACGATAGGAGCGAAGTAGTCGATGTAGCCCTTGTCGCCAGGATTCGTGCCCTTGGACCACTGGATTTCATCGGCGCGCTGGAACGTGTTGTTGATGCGCTCGACCACTGTCGGCACCGAGTCGACCGGGTACAGCGACTGGTCCGGGTACATCGATGCGTAGCTGTTGTTGTCTGCGGCCACTTGCCAGCCCGACAAGTAGATTGCCTTCACGCCGGCCTTGACTTGCTGCATGGCCTGGCCGCCAGTGAGTGCGCCGAGGCAGTTGACGTAAGGCTCGCTGTTGACGAGATCCCACAACTTTTCTGCACCACGATGGGCCAGCGTGTGCTCGATCCGTACCGAGCCGCGCAACCGCACGACGTCGGCGGCGCTGTAGCCGCGCTTGATGCCCTTCCAGCGCGGGTTCGTCGCCCAGTCTTTTTCAAGAGCGGCGATCTGTTGTTCGCGGCTCAGTTGTTCGGTCAGGGTTTGGGGCATGTGCACTCCGTGAGGTTGATTGGTTGACTTGGATCGGTTGGGCGCTTCCGCCATGTGACAAACTTTAACGCGAAGCCAAAGTCTTATGTCTTATAGAAGACATATAAATACCGATGCAAAATCAACCACTTACAGAGGCTTTTCTCAATGCGGAATAATTTTTCTTATATTGAGAAAAATTATTGCGTTGCACCAAAGTCGGATTTTGCGATGTGCAATCAAGTATTCGCTTGTGAAACTGCGACGGCAGCCTTCATCGACATCGAAACCAGTCACCACTTTCGATGACGGCGCGCCCGACAACACGCGACGGAGGGATCTCGTAGACAAGACAACGCAACGTCATCTCGCCTGCTTCGGTTCGCGGGGCCTGATCCGGACAGCACCAACTCGATCTCTCGCTTGACGTACAACTTCATCGGGCATCATCGATCCATTGATTCAATCGTGCCAGTCTAGTGAACCCACCTGCATCAGCGGCATCCACGGTGTCCGCCGCGCCAGCATCTAGCCGTCTCGTTGCCTATGCCTGCCTTGCCTTGAGCATGACGCTCGTCGGCAGCTATGTCGCTCTCTCCAAGCCACTCGTCGCCGCACTGCCGGTGTTGCTGCTCGCGTGGATGCGCTTCGGCATCGCCGCATTGGCCATGCCGCACTGGCTGAAGCGGCCGGCCGACGAACCACCGATGACACGACGCACGCGAGGCCTCGTCTTTCTCGAATCGTTCCTCGGCAACTTCATGTTCTCGATCTGCATGCTCTTTGGCGTGAGCATGACGAGCGCGGTGTCGGCCGGCGTGATCATGGCGTCGATCCCGGCGGTGGTCGCGTTGACCAGCTGGATCTTCCTGCGCGAGCGCATCACGCTGCGCGTAGCCGGCGCCATCGGCTGTGCCGCCGGAGGCATCGCACTGCTGGCGTTCGCGCCCGTGCACGTGACATCGACTGCAGCGTCAGCGCCGATATCAGGCGCAGTGCAAAGCAATATGCCTTGGCTCGGGAACCTGCTGGTGTTCTGCGCGGTGCTGTGCGAGTCGGCGTATGCGGTCATCGGCAAGTCGCTTACCGGACGTCTCGGACCCAAGCGCATCTCGTCGCTCATCAACCTCTGGGGCTTCGCGCTGTCGACGCCGTTCGGCCTCTGGTTCGCATGGCGGTTCGACTTCGCTTCAGTGCATGTCGGCACCTGGCTTTTGCTCGTGGTCTATGCGATGGCCGCGAGCATCTGGACGGTGTGGTTGTGGATGACCGGCCTGCGCAATGTGCCCGCATCGCAGGCTGGCGTTTTCACCGTGATGCTGCCTGTGAGCGCGGCGCTGGTGGGCGTGCTGGTGCTCGGCGAAAGCCTCTCGATGCTGCAGCTTGTGGCGTTCGCCGCGGCGCTCATGGGCGTGATGCTCGCGACCTGGCCTGCCCGCTTGGCGAAACCATAGGGCGCCATCTCTCGGCTCTCCCCCGCATTCCCCGCAGTTTCTCCTCTGAAAAAAACAACAGCCCCCAATGAAAAAGTCTCTTTTCCGCTTGGAAACGCGTTTTTTCTCCTTTAGCATCCGCAGTGCCAGTGGAGACGCTGTTTTTCATTGGTGAATGTCCAACCAAAAAAAGGAAATCAAACCATGGCAACTGCAAAAAAGGCTCCGGCCAAAAAGGCTCCCGCAAAGAAGGCTGTTCCAGCGAAGAAAGTAGCTGCTCCGGCAAAGAAGGCTGCTCCTGCGAAAAAGGCTGCGCCCGCAAAGAAGGCTGCTCCTGCGAAGGCTCCTGCAAAGAAGGCTGCTCCCGCCAAGAAGCGCACGCCCAACGCTGCCTTCATGAAGGCCCTGACCCCCAGCCCGGCACTCGCCGCTGTCGTCGGCTCTACGCCGCTGCCGCGTACCGCAGTCGTCAGCAAGCTGTGGGACTACATCAAGAAGAACAACCTTCAAGACAAGGCCAACAAGCGCAACATCAATGCCGACGCCAAGCTGAAGGAAATCTTCGGCAAGCCGCAAGTGTCGATGTTCGAACTGGCTGCGCTGATCGGCAAGCACGTCAAGTAAGCCTCGGGTGCGTTGTGCACCTGACACTGGAAAGCCGGCTCATGCCGGCTTTTTTTCGTTCAAGGTGAAGGCCGCGCTTGCGCTGCTTTGGTGATCGACGACAACGTGCCGCGCGTCGAGATGATCTCCGCATCGAGCGGTATCTCAATCAGCGTGCCGGTGTCAGCTTCCAGCGCCCGCAGCAAGGCGCCTTCGAACTGCGACGTGGCAGTCACTTTCTCAGCCGCATAGCCGTATGCCCTGGCAAGCGCGCAGAAGTCCGGGTTGCGCAGCGCGGTGCCGCTGACCTTGTTGGGGTACTCGCGCTCCTGATGCATGCGGATGGTCCCGAACATGCCGTTGTTCAGCAGCACGATGATGCTTTTGCCACCGTGCTGCGACGCCGTCGCCAGCTCCTGTCCGTTCATCAAAAAGTCACCGTCGCCAGCAATCGTGAAGGCGATGCGGCCGGTCGTCAGATTGGCCGCGATGCCGGCTGGCACGCCATAGCCCATGGCGCCGCTCGTCGGCGCCAACTGCGTCTTGTGGCCCTTCGCAAGCCCGTGGTAGCGAAAAAAGCGATGCACCCAGCTGGCGAAATTGCCGGCGCCGTTGGTGATGGCGGCATCGTGGGGCAGATGCTTTTGAAGCAACGCCACCACCTCGGCCATGTCGACCGCACCACGCGGCATGTCGGCCGGCAAGCCGGGCAACGGTTGCGGTACGAGGTTGGCGAGGTAGTCCGTGTGGGCTGCCGATGTCCAGTCTTCCCAAGGCACTTCAGGCGGGGCACTGAGCACCTCCAGGCTGCGCGCCGCGGCGCTCATGCCTGCATTGATGGCCAGGTCGGCCTGGTACACGCGGTTGAGCTCTTCGGCGCTGGCGTGGATGTGCACCAGCGTCTGCTTCGCCTTGGGGGCTTCGAGCAGTGTGTAGCCACCGGTAGTCATCTCGCCCAGGCGTGGTCCGATCGCGATGATCAGGTCGCTGTCTTTGATGCGCGCGGCGAGCTTGGGATTGATGGCGATGCCGACGTCCCCCGCATACAGCGGATGGTGGTTGTCGAACGTATCCTGAAACCGAAACGCATTGCCGACCGGTAGCTTCCAGTTCTCTGCAAAGCGCTGCAGCGCCTGCGCGGATTGCGTCGTCCAGCCACTGCCGCCAGCGATCACGAACGGGCGCTGCGCCTTCATGAGCAGTTCACGCAGCGTGCGCAGCGATCCCGGATCGCTCCACGGCTGCACCGCCTCGACGCGGCCGAGCGGGCGCGCGGCTGTGGTCGACCTCAGCATGTCTTCCGGCAGCACCAGCACGACCGGGCCGGGCCGGCCGTTCATCGCGGTCGAGAACGCGCGCGCGATGTATTCGGGAATGCGACTCGCATCGTCGATGCGCTCCACGCGCTTGGCGAAACCCTTGGTGCTCGGCCCGAAGAAGCTGCCGTAGTCGACCTCCTGAAAGGCTTCACGATCGCGAAAATCGCTGCCGACGTCGCCCACGAAAAGAACAAGTGGCGTCGAATCCTGAAACGCGTTGTGCACGCCGATCGATGCGTTGGTGGCTCCCGGGCCGCGCGTCACGAAGCAGATGCCAGGCCGCCCGGTAAGCCGCCCATGCGCATCCGCCATGAAGGCCGCGCCACCCTCCTGCCGGCTCACGATGAAGCGAATGCGGTCCTCGTACGCATGAAAGCCGTCGAGCACCGCGAGGAAACTTTCTCCCGGCACGCCGAATGCAATTTCGACGCCTTGCTCTATGAGGCACTCGACGATCAAGTGCCCCGCTGTCTGCTGCTTTTGCATGCCACGCCCGATTGAGTAGATGAAGAGATGTCGCCGATTATCGTCAGGGAAAAATCGGGTTGGCTTTAATTCACCAAACAGTTAAAAGAACGCATGAAATCCGTTGCAGCCATCGCACCCGAACCGCGCCTCAGAGACGCCGACAGATCGCAGCAAGCGATCCTCGACGCTGCGCGCGAAGAGTTCGCGCTGCTGGGACTGGCCGGTGCGCGCGTCGACAGCATCGCGGAGCGTGCGGGCCTCAACAAGCGACTGATCTACTACTACTTCAGCAGCAAGGACGACCTGTTTCTGGCAGTGCTGGAGAGCGCCTACGCCAACATTCGCGAGGCCGAAAAAGAGTTGCATCTGCTCGACTTGCCGCCGGCCGAAGCCGTGCGCCGACTCATGGAATTCACCTGGAACTATTACCTCGAACATCCCGAGTTCATCACCCTTCTCAACAGCGCCAACCTGCACCAAGCGCGCCATCTGCAAAAGTCCAAGCGCGTGCGTGAAATGAACTCGCCGGTGATCCAGACGCTTGGCGACATTCTCGAACGTGGCCGCAAGGAAGGCGTGTTTCGCGGCGGTGTCGATCCAGTGCACCTCTACATCTCGATCGCCGGCCTCGCGTACTTCTATCTTTCCAACAACTACACGCTGTCAGCCATCTTCGGGCGCGACCTCATGACGCGCAAAGCACGCAGCGAACGCCTCTCACACATGTGCGATGTGATCCTAGGGTATGTCCTGAGGGACTGACCGGCGTGGTCCGTTGACGCTCCGCTTCGCGATAGTCAGAATTCACCCGCTGGTGAATTAAAACCATAACTGGAGACCTTCGTGATGCATGCCGATTCCGTTCGCAACCTGGCTCGCCGGGTGTTTGTCGTCGCCGTTCTGTCTGCCGCTGCGTCCAGCGCGCTGGCCCAGTGGAAGCCCTCTCGCCCCATCAACTTGATCGTGCCGTGGGCGGCAGGCGGCTCGACCGATCAGGTCACGCGCGTCACTGCAGGCGAGATCGAAAAAGCACTCGGCCAAACTGTCGTCATCATCAATCAGCCGGGTGCATCCGGCGCGATCGGCACCAAGAGCGCGCTCGACGCTGCAAAGGATGGCTACACGTGGACGGCCGGTGCCGCACAAGACCTGGGCACCTACGAAACGCTCGGCTCGCTGCAAACGAAGATGAGCGACTGGCACATCTTCCTGACGGTCGCCAACATCCAGGTGATCGGCGTGAATCCGGCAACGCCGTACAAGACAGCCAAGGACCTGATCGACGCCATGAAGGCTCAGCCCGGCAAGATCACGGTGGCGACGGCAGGTGTCACCTCCGCAGGCCACAACGCGATGGACTTCATCGCCGGGGCTACCGGCGTCAAGTACCGCGAAGTGCCTTACGACGGCGGCAACCCTGCCGTCGTCGCCACCGTGTCGGGCGAGGCAGAAGTCACCACGCAACTGGCCGTCGAGCAGGCGGACATGATCCGTGGCAAACGCCTGCGTCCGCTGGCCACCGTCAGCGACAAGCCGCTCGACCTCGAAGGCTTCGGCGTCATCCCGCCGCTGTCGCAGACCATTCCCGGCTTTACCGCGCCGGCCAACTACTTCGGCATTTTCATTCCCAAAGGCGTGCCGGATGAAGTCGTGAAAACGGTGCAGAAGATCTGGGAAGAAAACATCCCGAAGAGCGAGGGGCTGAAGAAGTACGCGAGCAGCCGCGGCGCGCTGTTCCTGCCGACCTCAGGCGAGGCTGCGCAGAAGGCGGTGATGCCGGCTGTGCAGGCGAATGCGTGGATGCTGTTCGGGGCGGGCAAGGCCAAGGTGTCGCCCGACACCGTGGGCATTCCGAAGCCTTGATTCGTGTCCATGACGCCTCCCGCTACATCGACCTCTGCACAGCCAAAGCAGTTGTCCGAGCTCCCGACGTCGCCGGTTGAAGAAGCCCGAATCGTCAGCCCGCGCTCCGACCTGATCGCTGCCTTCGCGTGGATGATCTTCGGCGCGGCGGTGCTGATCGGCTCGCTCCGCATGGACCGGCTCGAGAAGCAGGACATCAATCCGTATACCGCGCCTGGACTGTTGCCGGGCTTGCTCGGCATCGTGACGGTGTTGCTGGGGTTTCTGCTGGCGCTGCGCAGTTGGCGTCGACTCTCTGCGCATTCCGGCGAAGCCGCAGTGGCGACACATGCCACCAGCAGCGTCGAGAAGAAACGCATCGTGCTGGTGGTGGGTTTGTGCGTCGTTTTCGCGGTCGGGCTCGTGGGGCACGGACTGCCCTTCTGGGCGGCAGCCGCGCTGTTCGTGACCATCGCGATCCTGAGCCTGCAGCACGTGCAACGCAAGGCAGCAGGCGAGTCGCTCACGCTGCCGATCTTCTGCAAGACGCTGGCAATCGGCCTCGGCGCCGGCATCGTCATCACGCTCGTGTTCCAGGAACTGTTCCTGGTGCACCTACCTTAAGCAACTCTCTGAGCTCAGCAAGACCACCATGTTCGAAGGCCTCGCGCTCCTCGGTCACGCCTACCTCGGCTTCCTCAACATCACGTCGATCACCTTCGGGCTCGGCGGTGCGTTGATCGGCATCATCGTCGGCTGCCTGCCAGGCTTGTCGGCAACGCTGTGCATCGCGTTGCTGACGACGCTCACCATCAAGCTGCCGGCGAACGACGCGATCCTGATCCTGATCTGCTCGTATGTCGGCACCCTTTATGGCGGCTCTCGCACAGCCATCCTGCTGAATATTCCGGGCACCGCTGCAAACGCGGCATCGTGTGCCGATGGCTATGCGCTGGCGCGCCGCGGAGAGGCCGGTCGAGCCATCGGCATTGCCACTTCGGGCGCCTTCATGGGGACGCTCTTCGGCGTTCTTTGCCTTGCAGCCTTTACGCCGTTGCTGGCCGAAGTCGCGTTGTCGTTCGGCGCCTACGAGTTCTTCTGGCTGGCCCTCTTTGGTGTCGCAATGTCGGGCAGCATCGTCGGCGACGATCCGCTCAAGGGCTGGCTGATGGGTGCGCTCGGCTTGTTCGTCGCGCAGATCGGGCAAGAAGGCTTGTACGCGTACAACCGATTCACCTTCGACTGGGACCAGCTCTCAGGCGGCATCTCGCTGATACCCGCGCTGGTGGGCGCATTCGGTTTTGCCGAAGTGTTGACCACGCTGGCCGACCCGGTCGAGAAGAAGATGGTCGAGTTGCGTGATTCGGTATTGCCGCGCTTTCGCGAAGTGGTTCAGTACTGGCCCACCGTGTTGCGCTCCGGCGTGATCGGCGTGCTCACCGGCTTGATGCCAGGCGTCGGAGAAGACTCCGGTGCGTGGATGTCGTACGCCGCGGCCAAGGCGGCAAGCAAAGAAAAGGAGCTCTTCGGCAAGGGCTCGATCGACGGCTTGATGGCCGCCGAGACCGGCGATATGGCGTCGATTCCGGGCCACATCATCCCGGCACTGGCGCTCGGCATTCCAGGTTCGGCACCGTCCGCCGTGCTCATGGCCGCGATGATCATCCACGGCATCCAGCCCGGTCCGATGATGATGATCTCGCACCCGCAGTTCGTCTACGACGTGGTCGCGATGACCTCGCTCGCCACCATCAGCATCCTGATCTTCGGCCTGTTTTTGGTGAAGCCGCTGCTGCTGGTGCTGCGCATCAAGCGAACCGTCCTGATGCCGATCATCTTTCTGCTGTGCACTGTCGGCGCCTTCGCCAGCGCGTCGCGGTTGTTCGACATTTACTGCATGCTGGTCATCGGCATAGGCGCCTTCTTTCTGCGGCGCCGGGGCTACCAGATGGCGCCCTTCGTTCTTGGTCTGGTGCTCGGTCCGCTGCTCGACAAGAGCTTGCGCCGCGGGCTGGTTTTGTCCGATGGCGACCTGTCGCCCTTCTTCACACGGCCGATCTGCATCGGTTTTGCGACGGTCACGATCTTCACGATCCTGTTGTATGTGCCGGCCTTCAAGGCGCTGGTACAGAGCATCACCGGTGGCTTCAGCCGCACGCTGAAGTCGCTCGTTTCAAGGCAACCCTCATGAAGATCGCTCTGTGCAACGAAGTGCTCGCCGGCATGTCGCTGGAGAAGCAATGCGAGGTCGCCGCAGCACTCGGCTACGACGGGCTCGAAGTCGCGCCTTTCACACTCAGCGACACGCCAGAAAAGATCACATCGGGCGAAGCGGCACGCATCCGCGCCACCATCGAATCGTTCGGTCTCATCGTCACCGGTCTTCACTGGCTGCTGGTCAAGCCCGAAGGCTTGTCGTTGACCGATCCCGATGCCGCACTGCGCTCACGCACCCTCGAAGTGATGTCGCGCCTGACCGGCTTGTGCGCCGAACTCGGCGGCATGGTGCTGGTGCACGGCTCGCCCAAGCAGCGGCAGATTCCTGACGGAGAGAGCCACGCCGTCGCCTTGGCGCGTCTGCAGGACGGCCTGGCGCGCGTCGCGGAATCGGCAGCCGCCAACGGTGTCATCTACTGCATCGAGCCGTTGTCGCCGCACGAAACATCGATGCTCAATACGGTGGCCCAGGCGGCAGAGGTGGTGCGCACCGTCGACCACCCCAACCTGCGCACGATGATCGATTGCAGCGCCGCCGGCCTGAGTGAAAGCGAGAGCGTGCCCGACCTGATCGACCGCTGGTTGCCGACCGGGCTCATCGGCCACATTCAGGTGAACGACCCCAACCGCCGCGGACCGGGTCAAGGCGCGATGCAGTTCGCGCCGATCTTCGCGGCATTGAAGCGCCATCGCTACGCCGGCGCGATCGGCGTCGAACCCTTCGACTACGTGCCCGACGGCCCAGGCGTGGCCGCGTTCTCGGCCGGCTACCTGAAGGGCTTGCGCGAAGCGCTGGCCTGACCTTTTCCCGCATCCTTTCCCCGCATCCTTTTCGCAGGTCTTCTAGCGGTCGCCATGTCCATTCCGTTTCGCATCCTCGACATCCAGCTCTTCGAACGCGGCGTGAAGATGCGCATGCCGTTCCGCTTCGGCGTCGTCACGCTGACAGCTTGCCCGCAGGCCTTCGTGCGCGTTCGCATCCGCACAGACGACGGCGTTGAAGCCGAAGGCGCTTCAGCCGAGTTACTCGCGCCCAAGTGGTTCGACAAGAACCTCGCACTCAGCAACGACGACAACTTCGACCAGCTGCGCACGTCGCTTCGTTTGGCGAAGGCCGCCTATCTCGCCGATGGCGAATCGCGCCCTGCTTTCGCGCACTTCACAGCGAACTACCAGCCGCAGATCGACGCAGCGGCGGTGCAGCAACTCAACCCGCTCATCGCGTGCTTCGGTCCGGCTTTGATCGACCGCGCGTTGATCGATGCGCTGTGTCGCGCCGAAGATATTTCGTTCTATGAAGCGGTGCAACGCAACCTTCCCGGCATCGATGCGACGCTCACGCCAGACCTCGACGCGTTCGACTTCGCCAGCTTCCTCGGGTCACTAGCGCCAGCGAACCGCATCGCGCTGCGCCACACCGTCGGGCTGGTCGACACCATCACGGCAGCCGACGTACAGCAACGCGTGGGCGACGGCTTGCCCGAGACGCTGGAAGAAGTCGTCGCAGCCACCGGCTGCCGCTACTTCAAGCTTAAGGTCGCCGGCAACGCAGAGCAAGATCTGGCACGGCTGACGCGCATTGCCGCGGTCATCGACCGCGTGCCCGATTACGTCGTCACGCTCGACGGCAACGAGCAGTTTGCCGATGCCGAAGCCGCCGCGCGCTTCTGGCAACAAGTGCAGGCAACGCCCGCACTACATCGCCTCGCAGCGGCAACCCTCTACATCGAACAACCATTGCCACGCGCAACCGCATTGCAAAGCGATGTGCGCGCGCTCGCTGCGATGCGCCCGGTGCTGATCGATGAGTCCGACGGCACGCTCGATGCGTTTCCGCAGGCGCTGACCTGCCGCTACACGGGCGTGTCGAGCAAGGATTGCAAGGGCATCTATCGCTCGTTGCTCAACGCTGCTCGTTGCCGGCAACTCAACCTGCAAGCCGCCTCCGAAGGTCGGCCGGCCGCTTATTTCATGTCGGCCGAAGACCTGACAACGCAAGCCGGCCTCGCCGTGCAGCAAGACCTCGCCCTGGTCAACCTGATCGGGCTCACGCACGTCGAGCGCAACGGCCATCACTACGTCGACGGCTTCAGCGGCCAGGGCGGCAGTGCAGCAGAAGCGCAGGGTTTCTTGCGGGCGCAACCCGGACTCTACGAAGCATGCGGCGACAAGGTGCGGCTTTCTGTGCACGGTGGAATGCTCGACATCACCTCGCTTGCTGCGCCTGGCTTTGCCGCCAGCACGCAACCCGACTGGGCCACGCTCCAGCCGCTCGCCGGCAGTTGAGCCCACACAAGACCTCCTCAAGAACATCGCAAAACAAGGACCTCTGATATGGCGACCCAACGACTCGGAATCATCATGCACGGCGTCACCGGCCGCATGGGCATGAACCAGCATCTGATCCGCTCCATCTGCGCCATTCGCGCGCAAGGCGGCGTGACGCTTTCGAACGGCGACAAGGTCATGCCCGACCCGATCCTCATCGGCCGCAATGCCGACAAGATCGAGGCGCTGGCCAACGCGCACGGCATCGCACGCTGGGGCACCGACCTCGACCTCGCGCTGCAGAACAAGGACGACACGATCTTCTTCGACGCAGGCACGACGCAGATGCGCCCCACCCTGCTGGCCAAGGCGATCCGCGCCGGCAAGCACGTGTACTGCGAGAAGCCGATCGCGACCAATTTGAACGAAGCAGTCGAGGTCGCCCGTCTCGCGCAAAGCTCGGGCTTGAAGCATGGCGCGGTGCAGGACAAGCTCTTTTTGCCCGGCCTGCGCAAGCTCGATATGCTGCGTCGCGCCGGCTTCTTCGGCCGCATGCTGAGCGTGCGCCTCGAGTTCGGCTACTGGGTGTTCGAAGGCGATCTGCAACCGATTCAGCGTCCGAGCTGGAACTACCGCAAGGAAGACGGCGGCGGCATGATCCTGGACATGATGTGCCACTGGCGCTATGTGCTCGACAACCTGTTCGGCGAGGTGAAGTCGGTCAGCTGCCTCGGCACCACGCACATTCCCAAGCGCTGGGACGAGGCCGGCGAACCCTACGAAGCCACCGCGGACGATGCGGCCTACGCCACCTGCCAACTGGTCGGACACAACGGCGAGCCGGTCATCGCGCAGATCAACATGAGCTGGGTCACGCGCGTGCGCCGCGACGACCTTGTCACCTTCCATGTCGATGGCACCGATGGCTCCGCGGTGGCCGGCCTGTCGAGCTGCCGTGCGCAGTCGCGCGTCGCTACACCGCGCCCGGTATGGAACCCGGACGAAAAGCAGACGATGAACTTCTTCGACCAATGGCAGGAGATTCCGGACTCGCAGGTCTACGACAACGGCTTCAAGATCCAGTGGGAACACTTCATCCGCCATGTCGTCGAAAACGCGCCTTACAAGTGGACGTTGCCCGAAGGCGTCAAGGGCGTGCAGTTGGTCGAAGCCGCGCTCGAAAGCTGGGGCGAGCGCCGTTGGGTGGACGTGCCTGCGCTGAGCATCTGACGAGGTCGACAGCATGGCGTTGACCCTCACCCTCCCGACCGCCGACGGCGCGCTGTCAGCCTATTCGTTGCGCGGCGCTATGCCCGCCAAGCCGGCGGCCGGCGTCGTTTTCAACCGCATCGCCTATTCGGCAGCACACGTCGTCGCCGATCCGGTGGCCGCCATCGATCCGTGGTTGCAATGCGCGGTCGACTGGGACGCGACCATTGGTTATCGCCGGCATCTGTGGTCGCTTGGTCTTGGCGTCGCGGAAGCGATGGATACAGCGCAACGTGGCATGGGCCTCGACTGGCCGACCTCGCTGGAGCTCATCCGCCGCTCGCTCGATGCGGCGAAGGACTTCTCTTCGAAAGACGGCAGCGCGCTCGTCGCGTCAGGCTGCGGCACCGACCATCTCGACATCGACAGCGTCAAGAACGTCGACGATGTGATTCGCGGCTACGAAGAACAGATGGCCGCCATCGAAGCGCTCGGCGGCAAGCTGATCGTCATGGCAAGCCGCGCACTGGCCCGCGTCGCGAAGAGCCCGGCCGATTACGAGCGCGTGTACGACCGCGTGCTGTCGCAGGCGAAGCAGCCGGTCGTGCTGCATTGGCTCGGCCCGATGTTCGACCCCGCGCTGGCCGGTTACTGGGGATCGGCCAATGTCGACAAGGCCATGGACACCGCGCTCGGCATCATCGCCGCGCACCCGGACAAGGTCGACGGCATCAAGATTTCGCTGCTCGACAAGGACAAGGAAATCGCAATGCGGCGACGGCTTCCGCCGGGCGTGCGCATGTACACCGGCGACGACTTCAACTATGCCGAGCTGATTGCCGGCGATGGCTTCGGCAGCGACCCGACACACGGTCAGAGCGACGCGCTGCTTGGCATCTTCGACGCGATTGCGCCAGCGGCCAGCGCGGCGCTCGGTGAGCTGGCTCTGGGCAACGTCGACAAGTTCCACGCCATCCTCGGCCCGACCGTGCCGCTGTCGCGCCACATCTTCGCGGCGCCCACGCGCTTCTACAAAACCGGCGTCGTGTTCATGGCGTGGCTCAACGGCCACCAGTCGCACTTCACCATGGTCGGAGGCCAGCAAAGCACGCGGTCGTTGCAGCATCTGGCCGAGTTGTTCCGCCTTGCCGATGCGGCCGATCTGCTGGAGCATCCGGCGTTGGCCGTGCACCGCATGAAGACCTTGCTCGCAATGCACGGCGTCGAAGCCTGAGGCGACGTATGCGCGACTTCTCGCAGAACCACGACGGGCTGTCGATCAACACCGCGACGGTGCGCAAACAACGCGGCGTCGAAGTCCCGCTCGACCGCATCGTCGACCAATGCGCCGAGCGCGGCATCAGGGCGATCAGCCCGTGGCGCGATCAGGTCGCAGCGGTGGGCATCGACAAGCTCGCCAAGCAACTCAAGGCGCATGACATCGGCCTTTCGGGCTACTGCCGCGGTGGCTTCTTTCCGGCACCCGATTCGGCTGGGCTCAAAGCCGCACTCGACGACAATCGCCGCGCGATCGACGAAGCAAAGACGCTCGCCGCACCGTGTCTCGTGCTCGTGGTGGGCGCGCTGCCCGGCGCGCTCGATGGCAAGGCGGCTTACAAGGACATCGGCCGCGCGCGCAACGAGGTGCGCGACGGCATCGCGGCATCTCTGGAGTACGCACGCGAAGTCGGCATGCCGCTCGCCATCGAGCCGCTGCATCCGATGCAAGCCGCGGACCGCGCCTGCATCAACACGCTGGAACACGCATTGGACCTGTGCGACGCGCTAGACCCCGGCAAGACCGGCGCACTCGGCGTGGCGCTCGACATCTATCACGTGTGGTGGGACCCGAAGCTGCAGCAGCAGATCGAACGCGCGGGCAAATCGCGCTTGCTGGCGTACCACGTTTGTGACTGGTTGACGCCGACACGCGACCTGTTGTCCGACCGCGGAATGATGGGTGATGGGGTGGTGGAGCTGAAGAAGATTCGGGGCTGGATGGAGGCTGCGGGCTTCGAGGGATTCAGCGAAGTCGAGATTTTTTCCAATCTCGACTGGTGGCAACGTACCGGAGAAGAGACGCTCGACGTTTGCATTGCGCGGCACAAGACTGTGGTGTGAACACGAAGGCGGGGGACATGAGCGGAAGGGGGTCACCCGGCGCCATCGGCCACCCCACAAAACGCCGCTCCAGCAAACAAGCGTTGTGCTGCAATCACCAGCATGTCAGACCCGACCCTCGATGAGCTGCGCCGCTACGCCGTAGCCCGCACCCTCTTCAAACCGACGACATTGCCGCGTGCGATCCAGCGTCTCGGGTTCGTGCAAGCCGACCCGATTCGCGCACCCGCAAGAGCGCAAGACCTCACGTTGCGTCATCGCGTGAAGGACTACCGCGCCGGTGACCTCGAAGCGCGTTACCCAAGACTTGCGATCGAAGAAGACAGCCTCGTCAACTACGGCTTTCTGCCGCGCGAACATTTGGCGTTGATGCACCCGCGTGAGCCCAAGTTGGCTTGGGATGCGGAGACTCGGCGCAAGGCTGCGGACGTGCTGGCCTTCGTGCGCGAGCGCGGGCAAGTGCATCCGCGTGATGTCGATGCGCACTTCTCGCACGGCCGCATGACCAACTATTGGGGTGGATCGAGCAACGCGAGCACACACCTGCTCGACGGCATGCACTACCGCGGCATGTTGCGCGTAGCTCGGCGCGACAGCGGCACGCGCGTCTACGAAGCGGTCGACCATGCACCACCGATCGATGACAGCCCGACCGGTCGCGCATTGCGTGCTGCGGCGCTGCTCGAACTCATCGTGCGCAAGTACGCCCCGCTGCCAGCCGCGAGCCTCACCTACCTCGTGCGCTTGCTCAATTACGGTGCGCCACATCTGAGCACGCACACCCAGGCCGCGCTGAGTGAAGCACGCGAGGTGCTCGCCAGCAACCGCATCGACGGCACGATCTGGTACTGGCCGGTCAACGAGAACCCAGCTTCCAAGCGTCACGCGCCTGACGATGCGGTTCGGCTGCTGGCGCCGTTCGATCCGGTGGTGTGGGACCGTCGCCGCTTCGAGTTGCTCTGGGGCTGGACGTACAAGTTCGAGGCTTACATGCCAGCGCCGAAGCGGCAGTTCGGCCACTACGCATTGCCATTGCTGTGGCACGACCGGGTGATCGGCTGGGCGAACGTGACAGCCACGGCAGGACGGTTGAAGCCGAGCTTCGGCTATATCGACAAGAAGCCGAACGGCGCTGCGTTTCGTGCGGCCCTCGACGACGAGTTTCAACGCATGACGGCCTTCATGGCGCCGCGCTGAAGGTCCCGAAACCGCAGCACGACTCGCCGTGGGGCTTTGGCTCGTGCGTGACAGCGCCGCCCTGCGCTCGTCTCTAGAATCGACATCGCTCCGATGCAAGTCGGGGCAAGCGTTCTCAGGGCGGGGTGCAATTCCCCACCGGCGGTAATGGCGACTCGTTCGCACAAGCCCGCGAGCGCCCGGTCTTCCACGAAGGTCGGGGTCAGCAGATTTCGGTGCGATTCCGGAGCCGACGGTCACAGTCCGGATGAAAGAGAGCGCGAACCGTCTGCATTGCCGCGCGCATTACGTCGCGTGGCTTTGCCGTCGCCTTCGTGCGCCCTGATTCAGGAAACCTGCTTTTTTTCAAAAGGCATCAGAGGCACCATGAGTCAGATCAACGACCTTCCCCTTTCCGTCACGGCCGCCACCGATGCGCCACGCGGTAACCGTATCGCCTTCGTCGAAGCGCAATGGCATGCCGACATCGTGCATCAGGCACGCGACGCTTTTCTCGCCGAGATGGAGCGCCTGGGCGTGCCTGCCGACACCATCGATGTGTTCGACGTTCCAGGCGCTTTCGAGATTCCGCTGCACGCCAAGCGGCTGGCCAACTCGGGCAAGTACGCCGCCATCGTCGGCTGCGCGCTGGTGGTCGACGGCGGCATCTACCGTCACGAGTTCGTCGCGACCACCGTGGTCAACAGCCTGATGGCGTTGCAGCTCGAAACCGGCGTGCCGATCTTGTCTGCCGTGCTCACACCGCATCACTTCCACGAGCATGCGGAACACCGCAAGTACTTCCACCGCCACTTCGCGATCAAGGGCACTGAGGCTGCCGAAGCCTGCGTGAAGACGATCGAAGGGTTGCGAAAAGTCGACGCGCTCTGCGCGAGCTAGAGAACGCGGGCTGAAAGACGCGAAGTAAAAGACTTCAGACGGCTGCGGGCACAGCGCCGTGCAACCGACGGGTTCGCAGCAAGAGCATCGCGGCGATCGACATGTTGAGCAGGTTCCAAGCGATGCCGTTGACAAAGGCCGCGTGATAGCTGCCGGTGAGATCGAACACCTTGCCCGACATCCAGCCACCGAGCGCCATGCCCAGCAACGTGCAGCCGATGACGGTGCCCACGCGCGCGCTGGCCTCGGCCGGCGGAAAGTATTCGCGCACGATGATCGCGTACGACGGAACGAGGCCGCCCTGGAACAAGCCGAACATGGCCGACACCACGAAGAGCGGCACCATGCCGTCGAACGGCAGGAACATGAAGAGCGCGACGCATTGCAGCATCGATCCGAGCAACAGCGTGCGCAAGCCACCGATGCGGTCGCAGAGGGCACCGGAGACAAGGCGACTCACGATGCCGCAGGCGAGCATCAACGACAGCATTTGCGCCCCGCGTGCAGCGCCGAAGCCGAGGTCGGTGCAGTAGGCGACGATGTGAACCTGCGGCATCGCCATTGCCACGCAACAGGCGGTGCCAGCTACGCACAGCAACCCTTGCGCCGTCCCTAGGCTGAAGCCGAAGGGGCGGGCCGCCGCGTCGATACCAGCGCGGCCCGCAACCGCCGCGGGCGGCGCATCCATGACGTTCGCCGGTGGCCGCGTTCGCATGAACAGCGACAGCCCCGCCATCGCCAGCCCGCAAAACAGGCCCAGCCCCACATAGGTCGCTCGCCAACCGGAGGCCTCCACGAACTTCTGCACGATGGGCGGCCACACCGCCCCCGCGAGGTAGTTGCCGCTGGCGCACACGGCCACCGCCATGCCGCGGCGCTTGACGAACCACAACGAGGTGTCGGCTACCAGGGGCGCGAACACCGCACCGCTGCCCAGCCCGACGAACACTCCCTGCACCACAGAAAAAGCAACGATACCGGTCGCGAAACTGGAGGCCACGAAGCCGACACCCACGCACACTGCGCCCAGCAGCAGCGGCCACATCACGCCATGGCGGTCGGCCAGCTTGCCCATGACGATTCCGCCAAGACCGAAGCCGATCATCAACAGCGTATAGGGCAGCGAGGCCTCGGCCCGCGCCACGCCGAAGTCGGACTGGATTGCCGGCAACACCACCGACACGACATACATGCCGCAACTACCGACCGTCATGATCAGCAGCGTGACGAAGAGCCGCAGCATCGCGTATCGCGAATCGGGCTGATGACGTTGCAAGGCGTTGGTCGACATGGTGCTCAGTGTGCGCGCCGACCCTGCAACGGCAGCGCGGGCAGTGCAGCAGCGCTCAAGCAGTCGCGGAGACCAGTGACGTGCGCCGCACGCGCGTCACATTGAACGCGCTCGCTATCAACACACCCTGCACCACTGCCAGCCCGACGATCACGCTCATGTACTGGCCGTTGTCCATCAAGCGGCCGAACACCAGCGGCGCCAGAGCCTGGCCGATGTCGAGTCCGGCGTAGACCACGCCATAGACGCGCCCCGTCGCATTGGGCGGCGTCGAGCGCTTGACCAGCAGATCGCGCGAAGGCCCCGCGATGCCGGACGCGAAGCCCATCGCCCCGAAGATCACCGGCACCAGCATGCCGGGGAAGTCTCCAAAGGCCAGCACCAGCGCCAGCGCAGCCGCGACGCCAAAGCCCGCGCCGACGATGCGCGCACAGCGTGTCGGGTCCGACGCGAGAAAGCCGCCGAACACCATGCCCGCGGCACTCGCAACCATGTAGACCGTCAGGCAAACCGCGACCAGGGCGACCGGCACGTCGTGCAGATGGCCGGCCGCGACGGGCGCGAAGGTCTGCACCACGCTGATGACGGCGGCGTAGAAAAAGAAGAAAGCGAAGCACATCCACACCGCCGGAATGCGCAAGAAATCGAACTCTCCGCCGATGGGCGCAGCGCCGGCATGCCCGGTCGCTTTCTGCACCGTCTTGACGTCGAGCGACAGCACACTGCGGTAGATCCAAAGCACCAGCAGCACGACCACGGCGAGTACACCGGCCGATGCCAATGCCACGCGCCATGAATACGCGATGGCGATCGGCACCACGAAGGCCGGCGCCAACGCCCAGCCCAGACTGCCAGTGATGCCGTGCACGCTGTACGCATGGCCGAGCCGCGTCGGCGCGACCTTGCGGTTGAAGAGCGTGTAGTCGACCGGATGAAAGACACCGTTGCCGATGCCGCCCAGCACCGCGAAGGCCAGCAGCATCCAGTAGCTCGTCGCCATCGCGTAGCCAAAGGCCGCCAGCGCCAACGCGCCGAGTCCGACGAACAGCACCGGACGCGGGCCGAGCTTGTCGACGATGAATCCCGACGCCGCCTGCACCAGGCAAGAGACCACGAAGAACACGGTCAACACCGCGCCCAACTCGGTATAACTCACGTTGAAAGCATCTTTCAACCACGGAAACAGTGGCGCCAGCACCAACTGGCTGAAGTGGCTGACGGCATGCGCGAGGCCCACAAGGCCGATCAACTGGGCGTCGGCACGCAAGGTGGGTGTCGAGGATGAAACTGCTGTGGCTGAAGACGACATGGATTGCTACAAATATGACGGGCGGGCCTTGATCCTATGTCGCCAGCTGCCGTCAGAATGACGATACAGCGACAACATTTGTCGGAACCATGCCAGCCACTGCTTCTATACCTGCCGCTCTTCCAGCATCGCCGCCATCATCGACCGTCGTGCAACCGTCGCTGGCACCGTCGATCAGCGTGGGCCCGCTCACGCCGCATCTCTATGCGCCTGATGCCGTGCGGCCGCTGCGCGCCAAAGAGCATTTCCTCAAGGCCGACACGCTGGTCGAGCTCCATGCGCATCCGTGGCCCCAGCTGACCTTCTCGACCCGCGGCGTGATCCGGCTCAGCACCGAAGACGGCAGCTACATCGTTCCGCCGTCGCGCGCGCTCTGGGTGCCGGCTGATATGCAGCACAGCATCACGCTCATCGAAGATGCTGAGCTGCGCACCATCTACCTGCATGCTTGGCTCGCACCTAGCTGGGAGAAATGCGAGGTGCTGGAGATCAGCCCGCTGCTGCGCGCATTGATGCTGGCGCTCGACACCACGCCCGATGGCTTGCCGCCGGTCGATGCCGAAGCCGCGCCGCGTGAACGCATGATCGCGCCGTTGCTCATCAGCGAACTGGAACGCGCGACGCAGATTCAGATCGATGTACCGCTGCCCAACGACAAGCGACTGCGGCAGCTCTGCGAGACGTTGCTGCGCAACCCGGCCGATCGCGCAACGCTGGCGGAACGGGCCGCCGCCATCGGCGCCAGCGAGCGCACCGTGGCGCGACTGTTCAGGGTTCAGCTCGACACCAGCTGGCAGCAATGGCGACAGCAAGCCGTGATGGCGCATGCCCTTCCTTTGCTGGCGCGCGGTATGGCGGTGAGTCGTGTCGCAGCGGCCAGCGGCTACGCCACGGACAGCGCGTTCTGCGCCATGTTCAAGGCCGCGACCGGGCAATCACCGACCGCGTTCCAGCACAAGAAACGACAGTAAACATCGCGCTCATCCATACCACCCAACTCATCTTCAAAGAATAGCCACCATGAAAACACGCACCGCTCTCGCTTCACTTCTTCTGGCGTCCATCGGCGCATCGGTCGGCGCATCCGCTGGCGCTTCGAACCTGCTCGACTCGCTCAAGTCACAGGCCGGAAACTACGCGATGCCGGCGATGGGCAGCAACACGGTCGGCAATGCGGCCGGCGTGCTGCAGTACTGCGTCAAGAACAACTACCTCGGCGGCGATGCAGCGTCGATCAAGGACAAGTTGCTCGCCAAGGTCACGGGTCAACCCCAGCAACAGACCGGCTTTGCCAACGGTGCCAAAGGGTTGTTGCAGGGCGACGGCAAGTCGATCGACTTGAAGTCGGTGTCTGGCAAAGTAAAAACGAAGGCCTGCGACTACGTGCTTAAAAACGCGAAGTCGTTGATCTAGCGTCGGCGCCGACGCCGTCTGCCCAGCGCATGGCTGGTGAGTCGAGCGTGCGCACCGCTTCGGCTGCACCGGGCAACCAGAGCTGCACTGTCGTCAGATAAATGCGCAGCAGAAAACGCATCGCCTCCATTGCAGCCTCTTCGCGGCCAATCGCTTTGAGCAGCGCCCAGTCGGCTTCTGCGGCCAGCGGCAGGCCGGTCGCCTGCGCGTCCTGCAGCGCGTACCAGACCGATACCGTCGCACGCGACGCAGGCTGGCCCAAGGCGGGCCGCGCACGCTCCGCGAGCGTGACGTCGAGCCAGCGTCGAAGGCCATCGTCGATCCCGGTGACCGAATGGACCAGCGCATGGGCCAACGGTACTGCCGTCAAAGGCAACGCTTGCACTGTGAGGCCGTAGGGACCAAACCGGTCGAAGCGATCGAACGAGCGTCGCGTCTGCCAGCTCCGGAGATCGGCGAATGGGCGAAACCATTTGTGCATAGTCGAGCGTCGCTGAAGCAATCGGTTTGCGATGTAGGCGCAGTCTGAATCGTGATGCGTTTTTCGACGCATTTCTCTGTGATTCACGCCTCTATACTTGGCGTTCATCCTCAATCAAAAACAAGTGAGAGGCGCGCCAAGACGCCACTCCAAGCTACGGTTTTGATAGCAACCACGCCTTCTTTGCGGCAGCGGCTCGCCCGCTGGATGCCCTGCCTCGCATGGCCGTGCCCGAGTCGCACGCTGTTGCAAGGCGAGGCACTCGCCGGAATCACGGTCGCGCTGATGGTGATCCCGCAAGGCGTTGCGTACGCAGCCCTCGCCGGCATGCCGCTGGTCACCGGCGTGTACGCGGCCCTGTGGCCCGCACTGGTCGCGGTGCTGTTCAGTTCGTCGCAGCGCCTGTCGGTCGGGCCGACTGCCCTCACCAGTCTGCTGGTCGGTGCTTCGCTGGCGCCCCTCGCGGTCGCGGGCAGCGCCGAGTGGGTGGCAATGGCGGTGTGGCTGACCCTACTGTCGGGTGGCATCCAGATCCTGATCGGTGCCGGGCGACTCGGCTGGATACTGCGACTGGTCAACTCGCCGGTGCTCACCGGATTCACGCAGGGCGCGGCGATTTTGATCGCGGTGTCGCAGCTGCCTTCGCTGCTCGGGTTCACCGGTCGTACCGTGCCGCAGCTTCTGCGCGGTGGCTCGCCTCCGGACTGGACTGCGATGGCTTTCGGCCTTGGCAGCATGGCCGTGCTGTGGGCCGGCAAGCGCTGGCTGCCGCGCTTCCCCACGACCATGGCGCTCGTCGCCGGCGCAGCGGCGTTGAGCTGGTCGCTCAGCTATGCGCTCCTCGGCGGCGCCGTGGTCGGCGCACTGCCTTCGGGCTTGCCGTCCCTGTATTGGCCAAGCGCTCTGCCAGGCGGCACGCTGCACACGCTGGGCATGTTGCTGCTGCCCGCGCTCACGATCACCTTGGTGAGCTTTCTCGAAACGGCATCGAGCGCGAAGATCGACAACGCACGCGCGGGCACGCTGTGGAACGAAAACCAGGACTTGATCGGCCAGGGCCTCGCCAAGGTGGCGTCGGGCCTGACCGGTGCTTTTCCGACCAGTTCGTCGTTCTCTCGTTCGGCCATCACGCTGTATGCGGGCGCGCAGACCGGCTGGGCCACGCTGTTCAGCGTCGTCGTGGTGGCGCTCACATTGCTATGGCTGATGCCGCTGCTCTATCACGTGCCGCAGGCCGTGCTGGCCGCAGTCGTGATGACGGCCATCATCGGGCTCATCAAGCCGCGCAGCTTCGCGGTGCTGTGGCGTGTGTCGCGCATCGAGGCCGGCATCGCCATCGGCACCTTCGCACTCACCATCGCGACCGCGCCGTCGATCTACTGGGGCGTGCTCGGCGGGCTGCTTGCGAGCCTCGCGAACTACATGTACCGCCACCTGCATCCGCGCATCATCGAGGTCGGCTTGCACGGCGACGGCAGCCTGCGCGACCGGCATCTGTGGCATTTACCACCGCTGGCGCCCACTCTCTACGCACTGCGCATGGATGCGGAGCTCGACTTCGCTTCTGCGGGCACGCTCGAGCGCGCGATTGCCGAAGTGCTTGCAGCGCGGCCTGAAGTCACCGACGTCTGTCTCTTCGCGCATCCCATCAACCGCATCGACATCAGCGGCGCCGAGGTGTTCGGCTCGCTGCGTCGCTTGCTCGAGAGCAAGGGCGTGCGGTTGCACCTCAGCGGCCTCAAATTACCGGCGCAGCAAGTGCTCGACCGTGCGGGCTTGCTGGTGCCCGGACCCATGCTCTTCAACTACCGTACCGATGCCGATGCGCTGCAAGCGTTGATGAAGCACTGCGCGCGGGACGAGTCGCGATCGCCGCCAGCGGGCTAGGCATATGGGCCGCGACGCGCGGCCGCTACAACGCCGAAAACTGCGAAGGCCGATCGGTATTGCAGAAGTCGAAGAACGCGTCGAGCTCGTTGGACTTGTCGAACACCGCATCGGCGCCCAACTCAGTACAGCGGTTGCGCATTTCCGGCGTCGCGTAGTTACTGAGCACCACGACCCGCTGCTGTTCACCGCGCTGCCGGCATGCGGCCAGCACGCCCAGACCGGAGCCCTGCTTCAGGAACAGGTCGACGACCGCCAGGTGCCAATCGTCGCGGTGGGAAGCGAGCCAGTCGATCGCATCTGCCTCGGATTCCGCGAAGCCGGCCACCTCGGCGTTTGCCAGATCTTCCAGTGTCGGGATGAGGTTCTCCCGAATCGTGGGGTTGTCTTCGACGATAAAGGTGATGAGCGACATGGCGGGTGATGAGCGTCGCCAGTTTATGCCACGCCGCGGCGTTGTCGGAGCGTCCACTGAAGATCGTGCGGCTTCGCGGCCAGACCAGACTCAGTCCTGCACACGTCCCCGCAGGTTCTTGATTTCCGAGCGCTGGCTCTTGCCTTGCAGCCGTCGCTGCTTCGAACCATAGGTCGGCTTGGTGGCCCGACGCACCAGGGGCGCCGTGGCCACGCTGTCGACCACCTCCTGCAACCGCGCCAGCGCGTCGCTGCGATTCATCTCCTGGGTGCGGTGCTGCTGCGCCTTGAGCACCAGCACGCCTTCTTGCGTGATGCGGTTGTCGCGCAAGGACAGCAGTCGCTCCTTGACGTCGTCCGGCAGCGAGCTGGCCGGAATGTCGTAGCGCAGATGCACCGCACTCGAAACCTTGTTGACGTTTTGGCCGCCCGCACCCTGCGCACGAATGGCGCTCAGTTCGACTTCGTTCTCGTCGACAAGGATCGGCTTGCGCAGCGGCATCGTCCGCTCAAACTCTCTCGAAAATCGCCGCGATCCCCTGCCCGCCGCCGATGCACATCGTGACCAACGCATAGCGCCCGCCGGTGCGGTGCAACTCGGCAATGGCCTTGGTCGTGATGATGGCGCCGGTCGCGCCGACCGGGTGTCCCAGCGAGATGCCCGAGCCGTTGACGTTGACCTTGGCCGGGTCGAAACCCAGCTCCTGGATAACGGCACAAGCTTGCGCCGCGAAGGCTTCGTTCGACTCGATCACGTCGAGGTCGCTCACCTTCAAGCCGGTGCGCTCCAGCACCTTGCGCGTGGCCGGCACCGGGCCGATGCCCATGTAGGCGGGCTCGACGCCGGCATGTGCGTAACCGACCAACCGGGCCAGCGGCTTGAGGCCGAGCGCCTGCACGCGTGAGCCTTCGGCCAGCACCACCGCGGCAGCACCGTCGTTGATGCCCGACGCATTGCCCGCCGTCACCAGGCCGTCCTTCTTAAAGGCCGGTTTCATCTTGCCCAGCGTTTCCATCGTGGTGTCGGCGCGCACATGCTCGTCGGTGTCGAACAGCACGATGCCCTTGCGCGTCTTGACCTCGACCGAAACGATCTGCTCCTTGAAGCGGCCAGCCGCGATGGCCGCAGCAGCGCGCTGCTGGCTCATGACCGCCAGCTCGTCCTGCTGGCCGCGCGAGATGTTGTAGCGCGCTGCCACGTTCTCGGCAGTGATGCCCATGTGCATCTTTTCCCAGGGGTCGTGCAGGATGCCGAGCATGTAGTCGACCAGCACGGCATCGCCCATGCGCGCGCCATAGCGCGCCGAGGTGTCGAAGTAAGGGCCACGACTCATGGATTCGGAGCCACCGCCGATGGCGATGTCGCAATCACCGAGCTGGATCGCCTGCGCCGCCGAAATGATCGCCTGCAGGCCGGAGCCGCAGAGCCGGTTCACGTTGAATGCGGGCGTCTCGATCGGGCAGCCGGCATCAATGGCGGCGACCCGGCTCAGGTACGCGTCCTTGACGTCGGTGGGGATCACGTTGCCCATGACGACGTGGCCAATGGCGTCGGGCGCCACGCCGCTGCGCTGCAGGGCGGCCTTGACGGCGGTGGTGGCCAGCTGGGTGTTGGGCACGTCTTTCAGCGAGCCGCCAAAAGTGCCGATGGCGGTGCGGGCGGTGCCGACCACGAAGATGTCTCGTTGAGTCATGTCAATCTCACTTGGGTTGAACGTCTGTCACGCCGCCGCCAACGCCATGCACACGCACCGGACGCTCCGAAGACTCACCCAGCGCGCGGGCGCTGACGACGTCGGCGGCCGAAGGTTCGACTGGCTGCGCCGCTGCGCGAAACCGGTTGAAACCTGCCCCTGGGTTGAAGCGCATGACCCACGGCGTGACGGGTCGGCCGGTGAGCCGTGCCCAGCCGTAGCGCACGCCCCAAACTGCCGCGAGCAACAGCACCGCAACGGCGAGGCTGGCCGCGAAGACCAGGCCCAACATGAAGAGAACCAAGCGAAGGATGAAGTTCATCACTGCGATTAGGCCACCGTCTCCGATGTTGGTTCCCCGACCTCACCGGTGCGCGTTGTCCGCGCAAACTCGAACTTGCCCGGCGAATGGATCGGATCGGTCGTCACATGGATCGTGTCCTTCGGCCCAAAGCTGCCGTCGAGCAACAGCTTCGACAGCGGGTTCTCGATGCGCTGCTGAATGGCGCGCTTCAGCGGCCGCGCGCCGAACACCGGGTCGAACCCGACCTTGGCGATCTCGGCCAGTGCCGCAGGTGAGACCGCGAGCGCCATGTCCATCTTGGCGACACGCGCCTGGAGCACCTTGAGCTGGATCGCGGCGATCGATTCGATGTTCTTCGCGTCGAGCGCATGAAACACCACGGTTTCATCGATCCGGTTCAGGAACTCGGGTCGGAAGTAGTTCTTCAACTCGTCCCACACCGCTTCCTTGATCTCCTCGTTCGGCTTGCCGACCATCGCCTGGATGATGGGCGAGCCGATGTTGCTGGTCATCACGATCACGGTGTTCTTGAAGTTGACGGTGCGGCCTTGGCCGTCGGTCAGGCGCCCGTCGTCGAGCACCTGGAGCAGCACGTTGAAGACGTCCGGATGCGCCTTCTCGACTTCGTCCAGCAGCAGCACGCTGTAGGGCTTGCGGCGCACCGCTTCGGTCAAATAGCCGCCCTCTTCATAGCCGACGTAGCCGGGCGGCGCACCGATCAGGCGCGCCACTGAATGCTTCTCCATGAACTCGCTCATGTCGACGCGAATCAGGTGGTCTTCGCTGTCGAACAGGAAGCCGGCCAGCGCCTTGCACAGCTCGGTCTTGCCGACGCCCGTGGGGCCCAGGAACAAAAAGGAACCGGTCGGACGGCCGGGGTCCGACAGGCCCGAGCGCGAGCGGCGAATCGCATTCGCGACCGCGCCGATGGCCTCGTCCTGGCCGACCACGCGCTCGTGCAGCTTGGCTTCCATCACCAGCAGCTTGTCGCGCTCGCCCTGCATCAGCTTGGCGACCGGAATGCCGGTGGCGCGCGCCACGACTTCGGCTATTTCTTCGGCACCGACCTGCGTGCGCAACAGCGTCGGAACGCTCGATTTGCCCTTGCTCGTCTCGCTTTCCTGCGCCTCTTTCAAACGCTTTTCGAGCGCCGGCAGTTGGCCGTACTGCAGCTCCGCGACCTTGTTGAAGTCGCCCTTCTGCGTGAACTCGGCGATCTGAAAGCGCATCTTGTCGATGTCTTCCATCACCGTCTTGGAGCCCTGGGCTTGCGCCTTTTCAGCCTGCCAGATCTCGTCGTAGTCGGCGATCTCTTTCTGCAACTTGGTGATCTCGTCTTCGATCAGGCCGAATCGCTTTTGCGACGACTCGTCCTTCTCGCGTCGAACCGCTTCGCGCTCGATCTGCAGCTGAATCAGGCGACGGTCCAGCCGGTCCATCACCTCGGGCTTGGAGTCCATTTCAATCTTGATCTTGGCAGCCGCCTCGTCGATCAGGTCGATCGCCTTGTCGGGCAAAAAGCGGTCGGTGATGTAGCGGTCGGAGAGCTCGGCCGCGGCCACGATGGCCGGGTCGGTGATCTGCACCCCATGGTGCACTTCGTACTTCTCCTGCAGCCCACGAAGGATGGCGATGGTCGCCTCCACGCTCGGCTCGCCGACGATGATTTTCTGGAAGCGACGCTCCAGTGCGGCGTCTTTCTCGATGTACTTGCGGTATTCGTCGAGCGTGGTCGCACCGACGCAATGCAATTCGCCACGCGCCAGTGCGGGCTTGAGCATATTGCCGGCGTCCATCGCGCCCTCGGCCTTGCCAGCACCGACCATGGTGTGCAGCTCGTCGATGAAAACGATGGTCTGGCCTTCGTCCTTCGCGAGCTCGTTCAGCACGGTCTTCAGACGCTCCTCGAACTCGCCGCGGAACTTGGCACCGGCCAGCAGCGCGGCCATGTCGAGCGACAGCACGCGCTTGCCCTTCAGCGAGTCGGGCACCTCACCGGCGACGATGCGCTGGGCCAGACCTTCGACGATGGCCGTCTTGCCGACACCGGGCTCGCCGATGAGCACCGGGTTGTTCTTGGTGCGGCGCTGCAGCACCTGGATGGCCCGACGGATTTCTTCATCGCGGCCGATAACCGGGTCGAGCTTGCCGAGCCGCGCGCGCTCGGTCAGGTCCATGCAGTATTTCTTGAGCGCCTCGCGCTGGCCTTCGGCATCCGCGCTGTTAACGCCCTGCCCGCCCCGCACTGCCTCGATGGCAGCTTCGAGCGACTTGCGCGTGACTCCGTTGCTGCGCGCAAGGTTGCCGATGTCGGCCTTGCTGTCGGCGAGCGCAAGGAGGAACAGTTCACCGGCGATGAACTGGTCGTTGCGCTTGATGGCTTCCTTTTCGGTGGCCTGCAGCAGCTTGCCGAGATCGGGCCCGACCTGAACCTGGTCATTGCCCTGCACTTGCGCCAGCTTCTTGATGGCGGCCTCGGCCGCTTGCGACAGGCCGGGCACGTTGACCCCGGCGCGCTCGAGCAGTGCACGCGGGCCCTCGTCTTGCCGCAGCATCGCCGCCAGCAGGTGAGCGGGCTCGATGTAGGCGTTGTCGTTGCCGAGCGCAAGCGACTGGGCGTCGCTCAGCGCTTCCTGGAATTTGGTGGTGAGTTTGTCTTGGCGCATATAAGTTCCTGCATTCGAAATAAGGTCGTTTGCACGGCCTTCAAGGGCGGACCGGCTCTTCGAGCGCGGCCGTCGCCCCGCGTCGTTGCCCTCCTTGTAGACGCCGCAGGGCTGTCAGGCCTTGCGCAGGCGCAAGCTAACGAGAAATCAGGAGGGATCAGCCGTTGGTCGCGGCGATGCCCCAGCGCGCGAGCGCCTTGTCGTCGGCAACGCGGGCATCGACCCAGCGCGCACCCTCGGACGTCTGTTCTTTTTTCCAGAACGGAGCCTGCGTCTTCAGGTAGTCCATCAGGAATTCGCAGGCCTGAAAGCTTTCGCCGCGGTGCGCGGACACCACCGCGACCATCATGATCTGTTCGAGTGGCTGCAACAGGCCGATGCGATGGATCACGCGGGCTCCGAGGATGTCGAAGCGACGGTGCGCTTCGTCGATCATGGCCTCGATGGCCTTCTCTGTCATGCCCGGGTAGTGCTCGAGCTCCATCGACGCCACGTCGGCCCCGTCGTTGCGGTCGCGTACCGTGCCTACAAAGCTGCAGACAGCGCCGACGGCCGAATTGCTCGCGCGCAGAGCAGCGATCTCGGCCGCGAGATCGAAGTCGGCGGCTTGGACGACGACGCGCAATGACATGTTCCCAGAGGCGCTGGTGGACATGCGTTGGCCGCCTTCAGCCGCCGGTGACAGGCGGAAAGAACGCCACTTCAGCGCCGTCGACCAGCCTGGCGCTCTCCGCGCTCATCACCTGATCGAGCGCCATGCGGACCGCCTTGCCACGCGCCAGTGCTTCCGCGTAGGGAGCACCCCGCGCGATCAATTCGTCCCGCAACACAGCGAGCGTTTCGGCATTCGTCTCCACGGACTCGCTGGACTTCGCAAGAGCTTCGCGGACCGAGGCGAAGTAGCGAATCGAGATTTTCATGTGCGTCTTTGTTGCGGCAGTCATCGAGCGCTCATGCAATCAGCGAGGCGAACGGAATGAACCTCACCGTATCGCCCTTGTTGATCGGCTGGCCTGCCGGGGTATCGACGACGCCGTCACCCCAGACGGCGGAGGTCAACACGCCCGAACTCTGATTGGCGAACAGATCCAGCCCGCCGTCGGCGTTGCGACGTGCGCGAAGGAACTCGCGGCGCCGGTCGGGCCGTGGCCAGTCGAAGTCTGCGCGCATCGCGACAGATTCCACCGTCACGCGCGCCGCGCCTTGCAAGGTGAGGATGAAGGGCCGCACCAGCAACAGAAATGTCATGAAGCTCGACACCGGATTGCCGGGCAGCCCGGTGATGTGCGTGCCGTTGATGTTGCCGTAGGCAAACGGCTTGCCCGGCTTCATCGACAGTGACCAGAGCTGAAGTTCGCCGAGTGCCTGGATGGCGGCCTTGATGTGATCTTCTTCGCCGACCGACACGCCCCCTGTCGTGATGATGAGGTCGTTGTTGGCCGCTGCTGTGCGCAGCGCATCGATGGTCGCATCGCGCCGGTCGGGCACGATGCCGAGGTCGTTGACCTCGCAGCCGAGCCGGTGCAACAGCGCGCGCATGAAGAAGCGGTTCGAGTTGTAGATGGAGCCCGCCTTCATCGATTCCGGCGCCACTTCGCCGGGCATCACGAGCTCATCGCCGGTCGACAGCAGCGCGACGCGCGGGCGCTTGGCGACAGTCAGTCGATCGAAGCCGACGCTGGCTGCGAGACCGAGCGCTGCGGGCGTCAGGCGTTCGCCGCGCGCCAGCACGACATCGCCGGCCGCGACGTCTTCGCCGGCTCGGCGAATCCACTGGCCAGCGTCTGGCGCGACGTTGATGCACACGCTGCCGAGCCCGTCTTCCTGCGGCAACGTCGACGTGTCTTCCTGCATCACGATCGCGTCAGCCCCCTCGGGAATTTGCGCGCCAGTGAATATCCGGGCGGCGGTGCCGGCAGCGAGCGCCGAGCCGACCGTGCCAGCAGGAATGCGCTGCGTCACCTGCAAAACCGAATCGGCGGTGGCGCAATCGGCTGCTCGCACAGCGTAGCCATCCATCGCGCTGTTGTCGCGCGGCGGCACGGTCAGCGCCGAGACGACGTCTTGCGCCAGCACGCGTCCGTCTGCTTCGAAGGTGAGGACGCTTTCAGTGCCGACCGCGGGCGCGGCCTTGGCAAGCAGGCTGGCGACCGCCTCGTCGAGCGGCATCAACGAAGGACGTGAGGTTGGCGCGGATTCAGGCATGGTGCTGGTTGTATTCGAAGCGATCGCCGCTGTCGATCAGCCAACGCGCCAGTGCTTCGGCATCGTTCAGGTCGAACACCGGCAGCGTCGTGGGCGCAGACAGGCGGGTCGCATCGTCGGTCGCGATGCCGACGATGAAGCGATCGTCGATGTAGTGCGCGGTGCGTGCCGCCTCACCGTCTTGTGCTGCACGCCAGACCTCGATCTTGGGCAAGTCGGCATGCCGAAAGCCTTCGACGAAAACCCAGTCGATTCGGGCATCGAGTTCGGCGATGAGGTCATGGACCGAAAGCTGCGTCGGCTGTTCGAACTCGCGCATCAACGCGAGCCGCTTGTCCGACGCCACCACTACCTCGAAGGCGCCCGCCTCACGATGACGGTAGGTGTCCTTGCCCGGACGATCGACGTCGAACTTGTGGTGCGCATGCTTGACGACCGAAACGCGTCGGCCCTGTCGCTTCAACACCGGTATCAAGCGCTCGACCAGCGTGGTCTTGCCAGCGCCGGAATATCCAGAAAAGCCGATCGCTTTCATGCCGACTCAGTCCGAGTTTTGCGCAATGTAGGCTTTGATGGCTTCGGCATCGGCCGGCAATTTGACGACACGCTTGGGCAATGCCTCGATGCCTTCGAAGCCCGGGGGCCGCTCTGGCTCACGACCCAGTGCCTCGACGATCGTTGCGGCGAACTTGATCGGCAGAGCCGTCTCCAGCACGATCATCGGCACGCCCGGCGTGAGGTGTTCGCGCGCAGCCTTGAGGCCGTCGGCGGTGTGCGTGTCGATGAGCGTCGCAAAGCGCTTGTCGGTGTCGCGAATCGTGGCGAGCCGGTCGGCGTGCGTGCTGCGGCTGCTTTTAAAACCAAACCGCGTGGCCGCCTGTGCGAACGCCGGATCGTCGCTCAGGTCGAAACGGCCGGTGCGTGCGAGCTCGGTGTCGAACAAGCTGTGTAAACGCTTCGCGTCGCGGCCCAGCAAGTCGAACACGAAGCGCTCGAAGTTGCTGGCCTTGCTGATGTCCATCGACGGGCTCGATGTCTCGTGCGTGTCGGCGGCCGCGCGCACACGGTAGACGCCGGTGCGAAAGAACTCATCGAGCACATCGTTCTCGTTGGTGGCGACCACCAGCGTGTGGATCGGCAGGCCCATCATCCGCGCGACGTGGGCGGCGCAGACGTTGCCGAAATTGCCGGAGGGCACCGCGAAGCTCACTTGCTTGTCGTTCCCATCTTTCGCTGCCGGCGTCGCCTGGAAATAACCAGCGAAGTAGTAGACGACCTGCGCCAGCAACCGCGCCCAGTTGATCGAATTGACCGTGCCGATCTTGTACTTGCGCTTGAAAGCGAGATCGTTCGACACCGCCTTCACGATGTCCTGGCAATCATCGAAAACGCCGGCGATCGTGATGTTGTGAATGTTGGCGTCTTGCAGGCTGAACATTTGTGCCTGCTGGAACGGGCTCATGCGGCCTTCGGGTGACGTCATGAAAACGCGCACGCCCTTTTTGCCGCGCATCGCGTATTCGGCCGCGCTGCCAGTGTCGCCACTGGTCGCACCAAGGATGTTGAGTTCGGCGCCACGGCGCGCCAGTTCGTACTCGAACAAATTGCCGAGCAACTGCATCGCCATGTCCTTGAAGGCGAGCGTCGGGCCGTTCGAGAGGGCTTCGAGGTACACACCGTCTTCGAGCTCGCGCAGCGGCACGATCTCGTCGCTGCCAAAGACTTCAGCGGTGTACGTCTTAGCGCAGAGCGCTTTCAGATCGGCCGGCGGAATGTCGTCGATGTAGAGCGACAGGATCTCGAATGCGAGTTCGGCATAGGGCAGATCGCGCCACTTCGCCAGCATGGCCGAATCGACTTGCGGATAGTGCTCGGGCAGGTACAGGCCACCGTCGGGTGCCAAGCCTTCGAGCAGGATTTCGCAAAAGCGTTTGCGATCGGGGTGACCGCGCGTACTCAGGTAGTTCATCGATTCGGTCAGCTCAGTTCTTCTTTGCGAATCCGCACGATCGGCGCCAGCACCGTCGGCAGCGCCTGCAGCTCGGCAATCACGTCGTTGACCGTGCCCTCGCGCGCGTCGTGCGTGAGGATGATGAGGTCGGTCTGCGTCGAGCCCTCGCCGCCCACCTCGTCGGCTTCGCGCTGAAGCACGGCGTCGATGCTGATGCCGGCGGTCGCCAGCAGGCCGGTTACCTTGGCGAGCACGCCTGCCTGGTCGGCCACGCGCAGCCGCAGGTAGTAGCTGGTGACGACTTCGGTCATCGGCAGCACCTTGAGGTCGCTCATCGCGTCGGGATGGAACGCCAGATGCGGCACGCGGTGCGCGGCGGCGGCCGTGTGCAGGCGCGTGATGTCGACCAGGTCGGCGATCACGGCGCTGGCAGTAGGCTCGCTGCCCGCGCCCTTGCCGTAGTACAGCGTGTTGCCCACCGCGTCGCCGTTGACCAGGACGGCGTTCATCGCGCCTTCGACGTTCGCCAGAAGGCGCTTCGACGGCACCAGACTCGGGTGTACGCGCAGCTCGATGCCGTTGGGCATGCGCTTGGTGATGCCGAGCAACTTGATCCGGTAGCCGAGCTGTTCGGCGTACTTGATGTCTTGCGCCGACAGCTTGGTGATGCCCTCGACGTGCGCCTTGTCGAACTGCACCGGAATGCCGAAAGCGATCGCGCTCATCAGCGTGACCTTGTGCGCGGCGTCGACGCCTTCGATATCGAAGGTCGGGTCGGCTTCTGCGTAGCCGAGGCGTTGCGCATCCTGCAGCGCAGTTGCAAAGTCGAGACCCTTGTCTCGCATCTCCGACAGGATGAAGTTGGTCGTGCCGTTGATGATCCCGGCAATCCACTGGATGCTGTTGGCAGTGAGCCCTTCGCGCAGCGCCTTGATGATCGGGATGCCCCCGGCGACTGCGGCTTCGAAAGCGACCATCACGCCCTTGGCGTGTGCAGCCGCAAAAATCTCGGTGCCGTGCACTGCGAGCAGTGCTTTGTTGGCGGTGACCACGTGCTTGCCGGCCGAAATGGCCTCGAGCACGAGTTGCTTCGCAACGCCGTAGCCGCCGATGAGTTCGACCACGATGTCGATGTCCGGATTGGCGATGACGGCGCGCGCATCGTTCACGACCTGCACGGCGTCGCCGACGACGGCTTTGGCGCGCTCGGTGTCGAGGTCGGCCACCATCGTGATCTCGATACCCCGGCCGGCCCGGCGTTTAATTTCTTGCTGGTTGCGCTCAAGCACCTTGAAGGTGCCGCTGCCGACCGTGCCGATGCCGAGCAGGCCTACTTGGATGGGTTTCATTCTTGGAATCTCTTCGAAAAATCAGGCGTTGCGCGTGCGGTAGCGTTCGAGGAACTTGGCGATGCGGTTGATCGCTTCGCGCAGGTCTTCTTCGTGCGGCAAAAACACGATGCGGAAATGGTCTGGCGTGGCCCAGTTGAAGCCGGTTCCTTGCACCAGCATCACCTTGGTTTCCTTCAGCAACTCGAGAAAGAAAATCCGGTCGTCGTCGATCGGGTAGACCTTCGGGTCGAGCTTGGGAAACATGTAGAGCGCAGCCACCGGCTTCACGCAGGTCACCCCAGGAATGGCGGTGATCAGTTCGTACGCCATGTCGCGCTGGCGGCGCAAGCGCCCTCCCTTGCCCACCAGATCGTTGATGCTCTGGTAGCCGCCGAGAGCGGTTTGAATCGCCCACTGGCCCGGCACATTGGCGCACAGCCGCATGTTGGAGAGCATGTTGAGCCCCTCGATGTAGTCGAGCGCCTCCTTCTTGTCGCCCGACACCACCAGCCAGCCGGCGCGGTAGCCGCACGAACGATAGCTCTTGGATAGCGAGTTGAAGGTGAGCGTGAGCACGTCGGTGCTCAGGCTGGCAATGGCGGTGTGCTTGACGCCGTCGTACAGCACTTTGTCGTAGACCTCGTCGGCCAGCAGCACCAGGCCATGCTCACGCGCGATGTCGACAATGGCCTTCAGAATCTCGTCGGAATAAAGTGCTCCGGTCGGGTTGTTCGGGTTGATGACGACGATGCCCTTGGTGCGCGGCGTGATCTTGGAACGCAGGTCGTCCAGGTCGGGCATCCAGCCGTTCGCTTCGTCGCACAGGTAGTGCACCGGCGTACCGCCCGACAAGCTCGACACCGCAGTCCATAGCGGATAGTCCGGCGCCGGCAGCAACAGTTCGTCGCCATCGTTCAGCAGTGCGTTGGTGGCCATGGCAATGAGTTCGCTTGCGCCATTGCCCAGATAGATGTCGTCGAGCGTGACGCCGGCAATGCCCTGCTTTTGCGTTTCGTGCATCACCGCCTTGCGCGCTGCGAAGATGCCCTTGCTGTCCGAGTAACCCGCCGACGCCGGCAGATTGCGGATCATGTCTTGCTGCACCTCCTCAGGTGCGTCGAAGCCGAACATGGCGAGGTTGCCGATGTTGAGCTTGATGATCTTCTGGCCCTCTTCTTCCATCTGCTTGGCGGCATCCATGATCGGACCGCGGATGTCGTAGAGGACGTTGGCCAGTTTGGCCGATTTCTTGATTTGCTTCAAAACGGAAAGCCCTCCCGGGCGGGTTGCTCGAAAGGCCCTGCGGGGCCTCGTGTCACTGGAGAAAACCTATAATTTGACCACAGTTCGCACCCCTGCCAGATGAAGCTCCAGCCCGACAAATCCGACGTTCAGACTCTCACCGCGCACGGCCCTGGCTGGGTCGCGATCAACAACGAAAAGGTCGAGGGCAGCATCGTGGTGGGCTCTCGCGGCGAGCGTTTCGAGTGGGACTGCACCAGCTTCGACCAGATCGGTGCCGAGCACTTTGCCCAACTTGCTGCGCTGGGGGCCGAGCTCATCATTTTCGGCAGCGGCAAGCGCATTCGGTTTCCGCAAGCGGCGTGGCTTCAGCCGTTGATGGCAAAGCGCACCGGCGTCGAGACGATGGACACTCCCGCCGCCTGTCGCACCTACAACATCCTGGCCGGTGAAGGACGCCACGTGGTGGCGGCCCTGCTGGTCGAGCCGCCCGACGGTGCCGGATAGTTCTCTTTTCGGGGTAAAATCGCGGGTTGCGACACGGCGAGCTGCCCTCAGTTAGCAACGACCAATCCTTCACTTCGACGAGTGTGCTCGCAAGTGAAACCCAACGGAGAAAACAAGTTTCATGGCGATCGTTGTCAACAAACCCATCCCTGAATTCGATGCCAACGCCACTGGTGGCCTCAAGGTTTCGAACACTTCGCATCTCGGTCACGTACTGGTGATGTACTTCTACCCCAAAGACAACACCCCTGGTTGCACGACTGAAGCAATGCAGTTCCGCGACCGGTTCAAGGACTTCGTGAAGGCTGGTGCCACTGTGTTTGGCGTGTCCCGCGACAATATGAAATCGCATGACGAGTTCAAGGCCAAGCTCGAGCTTCCTTTCGAACTGATCGCCGACACCGAAGAGAAGATGTGCCACATGTTCGGCGTGGTCAAGAACAAGATCATGTACGGCAAGAAGGTCAAGGGCATCGAGCGAAGCACCTTCCTGATCGGCGCCGATGGCATTCTGAAAGCCGAATGGCGCGGCCTCAAGGTTCCAGGCCATGTCGACGACGTGCTCAAGGCCGTCAAGGCCCTGAAAAAAGCCGCATGAAAATGCGATTAGTCGCTGTTTGACCGTTGCAGCCGCAACACGAACGGCTTCGGATGCGTCATCCGTGGTGTGCATAATGGCTTCATGCCGTTGAGCTCCACGACCGCATTCCTCGAACAAAGCCGCCTTGGCCTTAAGGCGGCTTTTTCGTTTTCTGGTTCCCCCTATCCTGCGAGCGAACTCCCACATGCCCTTGCCTCCTGCCCCCACGAAACGCGCCGCCCTGCTCTCTCCCGACGCGCTCGACGCGCCAGCGCACTCATCGCAAAAGGCGCCCCGACGCGGTGGCGGCCGCCACGCTGACGAAGCGCCGGTCGCCAGCACTCAGCCGCTGGAATTGTTAGATCGCCGCAATGCCGACGCAGGCGGCGCGTCCACCACCGGGCCGGCCCAGCAAGTCGAGACGAAGCCACGTCCCGTCGTCAGGGCGGAACTGTCATCCGAACCGACGCAAGCCAGGGCCGAACGCACGCCTTCGCCGGCTCAGACGCCAGTGCCTGCGCCCGCCCCGGTAACACGTGCGCGGCCAGAGCGCGCACCGCAGGACAGCGCGCGGCCGCGCCGCGCAAAGTCAGCAGGCCCGGCCAAGCTGTTCGTGCTGGACACCAACGTGCTTCTGCACGATCCGATGTGTCTGTTTCGCTTCGAAGAGCACGACATTTTCCTGCCGATGATCGTGCTCGAAGAACTGGACGGTCACAAGAAAGGTACGACCGAAGTCGCGCGCAATGGCCGCCAGACCAGCCGCACGCTGGACGCACTGGCCGGCGCCAAGGATGCCGATATCACCAAGGGGCTGAAGCTCGACGCCACCGGCCATCGGGGTGCGGGTGGCAAGCTGTTCTTTCAGACGGCGCCGCTCGATTACTCGCTGCCGACCAGCCTGCCGCAAGGCAAGGCGGACAACCAGATCCTGGGTGTGGTGCAGGCGCTGCGCGACCTCTATGCCCAGGACGCACCAGGTCGGCCGAAGCAGGAAGTGGTGCTGGTGTCGAAGGACATCAACATGCGCGTGAAGGCGCGCGCACTGGGCCTTGCGGTCGATGATTACCAGAACGACAAGACGCTCGAAGACGGCGACCTTTTGTACGCCGGCTCCTTCGCCCTGCCGCTCGACTTCTGGACGCGTCAGAGCAAGACGGTCGAAAGCTGGCAGAGCGGTAGCACGACCTTCTATCGGATCAGTGGCCCCATCGTGCCCAACCTGTACATCAACCAGTTCGTGTACTTCGAGGCGCCCGGCGAGCCGAGCATGTACGCTCGCGTGACTGAAATCCGTGAGAAGACCGCGGTGCTCAAGACGCTCAAGGACTACAGTTCCGGCAAGAACGCGGTGTGGGGCGTGGCCACCCGCAACCGCGAGCAAAACTTCGCGATGAACCTGCTGATGGACCCGGACATCGACTTCGTCACGTTGACCGGTACTGCCGGCACTGGCAAAACACTGATGGCGCTGGCGTCGGGTCTCACGCAGGTGCTCGACGATCGGCGCTACACCGAGATCATCATGACTCGCGCCACGGTAAGCGTGGGCGAGGACATCGGCTTTTTGCCGGGCACGGAAGAAGAAAAGATGGGCCCGTGGATGGGGGCATTGGACGACAACCTCGAGTTCCTGGCCAAGGGCGATGGCGGCGGCGCCGGCGAGTGGGGCCGCGCGGCCACCAATGAGTTGATCCGCAGCCGCATCAAGATCAAGAGCATGAACTTCATGCGCGGGCGGACGTTTTTGAACAGGTACGTGATCGTCGACGAGGCACAGAACCTGACGCCCAAGCAGATGAAGACGCTCATCACCCGGGCCGGACCGGGCACCAAGATCATCTGCATGGGCAACCTCGCGCAGATCGATACGCCGTACCTGACCGAAGGCTCGTCGGGTCTGACCTTCGCGGTCGACAAGTTCAAGGGATGGCCACACGGCGGCCACATCACGCTGGCGCGCGGCGAGCGTTCGCGACTCGCGGACTTCGCCAGCGAAGTGCTCTAGGCCAACGCGCATCACCGAAAGAGCCCGCGCTGCCGATGGTTGCGCGGGCTTTTTCGTCTACAAAAAAACTCGTTGCAACGACGTTGTTGAAAGGTGTGCCATCACCGAGTCTTGCCGCGATGTTGCGACGCCTGCAGCTTATTCCGCAGCGGGCTAGTACTCGTACCCGCCGCCGCTCGCCAGACTCTCGAACTTGGTGATCGGCTTCAGGAACGCAAGCTTGATGGTGCCGGTTGGCCCGTTTCGCTGTTTGCTGATGATCACTTCTGCAACGCCCGGCTCTTTCGAATCCTTGTTGTAGTAGTCGTCGCGGTAGATGAACATGATCACGTCAGCGTCCTGCTCGATGGCGCCCGACTCGCGCAAGTCGCTCATCATCGGACGCTTGTCGGTGCGGCTTTCAACACCGCGACTCAACTGCGACAGCGCGATCACGGGGCACTTCAGCTCCTTGGCGAGCATCTTCAAACCGCGAGAGATTTCACCCACCGCAGTGGCACGATTTTCATCGCTCATCGATGTCGAGACGCTCATGAGTTGCAGGTAGTCGACAACGATCAGGCCGAGCTGTCCGCAGGTGCGAGCCAGCCGCCGCGCGTTGGCGCGCAGTTCACTTGTCGTGAGGCCTGGCGTATCGTCGATATGCAGCGAGATGTTTCGCAGTTTCTCGATGGCTTCGGTCAAGCGCGGCCACTCTTCGTCGGTCAGCTTGCCGGTGCGCAGATGCGTCTGGTCGATGCGGCCGATGGAACCGACGATCCGCACCGCAAGTTGCGAGGCACCCATTTCCATCGAAAACACCGCGACAGGCAGGCCTTCGTTGAGCGCAACGTGCTCGGCAATATTGATCGCCAGGGCGGTCTTTCCCATCGAAGGGCGAGCGGCCAGCACGATCATGTCGCCCGCCTGAAAGCCCGAGGTCATCCGGTCGAGGTCCACAAAGCCGGTCGGCACGCCCGTGATGTCGTTCGGGTTGTCTGCCATCTCGGTCACGCGATCGAGCAGTTCGACCACCAGGGAATCCATCCCCTGGAAACCCTGCTTCATGCGCGAGCCTTCCTCGCCGATGTTGAAGATCTTTTGCTCGGCCTCGTCTAGGATTTTGTCGACGGCTTTGCCTTGCGTATTGAAGGCGTTGGTGGCGATCTCGTCGCTGGCCGAAACCAGCTTGCGCAAGATCGAGCGCTCTCGAACGATCTCCGCGTAGCGTCGGATGTTGCTCGCGCTCGGGACGTATTGCGCGAGCGAATTCAGATAGACGAGGCCACCGATTTCGTCGGCCTTGCCGAGGTTCTGCAAGTGCTCGTAGACGGTGATCACGTCCGCCGGCTTGGTCGCATTGATGAGTGCACCGACCGACGCGTAGATCAGCTTGTGTTCATAGCGATAGAAGTCACTGTCGACCAGCAGGTCGCCCATCCGGTCCCATGCGTTGTTGTCGAGCAGCAGGCCGCCGAGCACGCTCGACTCCGCTTCGATGGAATGCGGCGGGATGCGAAGTTGCGCAACCTGACGGTCGGAAGAATCGTTTTCGACGAAAGAAAAAACAGCGGACATGGGGCCTCGAATTGGAACGGCATGCTACGCCCACGAAGGGCGCAGCGTCCATGCACAACGCTGTGCATGTGCTGTGTATCTGCTGTGCAAAACCCTGTGCACAGGCGCTGAACAACATGGGAAAAGCTGGGTGACCGTCGAGGGGACAAAGAAAAAGCCGCCCGGAGGCGGCTTTCGCAGCGGCGCACCTCTGTGCGCTCCATCAACTTGGTTTCAGGCCTGGATCAGGCGGTTTCGCCGTACACCGTCACGGTGATGTCCACCACCACATCAGTGTGGAGCGCCACGCTCACAGTGCTGTCACCGACTATCTTGATCGGACCGTTGGGCATGCGCACTTGCGACTTGGCAACCTTGTAGCCCTGCTTGTTCAACTCTTCGGCGACATCGCCGTTGGTGACAGAGCCGAACAACCGACCGTCGACGCCAGCTTTTTGTGTGAGCTTGATGGCCGTGCCGCCTAGCTTTTCGCCTTGTGCCTGCGATTCGGCGAGCTTGGCAGCCGCCGCTTTTTCGAGATCGGCGCGCTTGGCGGCGAATTCGGCCTTGTTGGTTTCCGTGGCGCGACGAGCGCGGCCCGACGGAATCAGGAAGTTACGTGCATAGCCGTCCTTGACCTTGACGATATCGCCGAGGGCGCCGACGTTGACGATCTTGTCCAGAAGAATGATTTGCATGGTGTCGAACTCCTTAGACGCGGTGCTGGTCGCTGTACGGCACCATTGCGAGGAAGCGTGCACGCTTGATCGCGGTGTTGAGCTGGCGCTGATAAATCGCGCGGGTGCCGGTCAGTCGTGCGGGAATGATCTTGCCGTTTTCGCTGATGAAATCGCGCAGGGTGTCGATGTCCTTGTAGTCGATCTCTTCGACATTCGCGACGGTAAAGCGGCAGAAACGCTTGCGCTTGAATAGCAGCGACTGGGTGTTGCGCTTCGGACGCTTGTCTTTATTGAATTTCTTGAACGTGGCCATGATGGGACCTCTCGAAAATTAATCTTGCTGAAAATCCTGGATGTGCAGTACGGGATGCTTACCGTTGCCGGGAGTCGCCAGAAAGCCCTGAAATCGCCAGAGACTTCCCAACGCCTGACTTGCGAGTCGCTCGGCGGTTGTGCCGAACGCCACGGCCTTCAAAGCCGCCTTCACCTGCCTGGCCTGCCCTGCTTCTTCGATCTTCGATTCATGGTCGAGTCGAAGATCAATGGCGGGCAAGCCGGATGGCGTGAATCGCAAGGCACCGAGTTCGGCGACCACGGCTGTCAGCAGGAGCTGATTGGCCGCGACCGCTTTGTCGGTCACCGTCACACCATCAGTTGTTGTTGTTGTTCGCGTACTCGGCTTGTTGGGCCTTGCGAGCCTCTTCGCGCTCGACCGTCTTCATCATCGACGAAGGACCAGTGTCGGCCTTCTTCTTGACCACGGTCAGGTGGCGCAGCACGGCGTCATTGAACTTGAACGCGTGTTCGAGTTCTGCCATCACGGTTTGCTCAGCTTCGATGTTGACGCACAGGTAGTGAGCCTTGCTGAGCTTGTTGATCTGATAGGCCAGTTGGCGACGGCCCCAGTCTTCAACGCGGTGGATCTTGCCGCCACCGGTCGTGATGAGACCCTTGTAGCGCTCCAGCATGGCCGGAACTTGTTCGCTTTGATCCGGATGGATCAGCAGAATGATTTCATAGTGACGCATAGCACTCCTTGTGGAATTTTCCTCAAAACGAGGGGAAAGCCACCCGCAGCGTCGGACGCGGTGTGGCAAGGGAAAGCCAACGATTATAGCAGTCACCCCTCCCACGACGCACTTCGCGTGCCTGCATCAGCCTTCGAGTGCGCGGTCGAGTTCAGCGGCTTTGTCCGCACCAACGGCTGAGCGGATCTTCGGCGCCAATGCCAGGAGCTCGTCGTACGTGGAGGTGCCCTCGACCGACAGGTTCAAGCGAAAACCGCGCAACCCGAGTGATCCGGTCAGCCGCGTCGCAATGGGATAAGCGTCTTGATATCTTTGTTGGCGCGAGCGCGTGGACGTTGGCTGCAACGGGGCGGCAGCAAGAAAGGCGGGGGCGGCCGCCGGGGACGACAACGGCGCGGGTGAAAACGGCTGGGTTGCTTGTACAGGCGCGGGACGGCTGGGAGCAGGAGCGGGCTCCGCCGATACAGATCGAGCCATCGCATGCGCGCCCATTCCGGTGAGCAGCGCGAGCAGCCCCAAATCAACCATGTGATCGAGATCTTCTTGCGAGATTCCCATGCCGGCCGCGAGCACGTCGTCGATCGAACGCCTGCCGTCGCACAGGATGAACGCCGAGCGCTGCCGCGGCGTCAGCCGCACCGAACGGTCCTTCAACGTCTGCTGACCCGAGTCGGTCTTGACAAGAATCATGATTTCGATGGTCCGAAGTGAATGGTCGATTGCCGCCAGCGCATCGGTTGCTACCAACACCGCCGGACGCGCTTCATCGATTTCGGAGTTTGACATCAAAAAAGCATTTGGTTGCAATTACACGAAGCTGACGCGGGCATTGCGTCAGCAGTGTGAATAAATTGGCAGCGCGGGCGCAACAGCCGCACGCTGCCCGGCAGGCTCAGCGGGCAGCCAGCTGCTTCCAGGTGTCGATCACGCTGTCTGGATTGAGAGAGATGGATTCGATCCCCTGCTCAGCGAGCCACATCGCGAAGTCCGGGTGGTCGCTCGGGCCCTGACCGCAAATGCCGACATATTTTCCTTGGGCCTTACATGCCTTGATGGCGCGGCTCAGCATGGCTTTGACCGCCGGGTCGCGCTCGTCGAAGTCGGCCGCCAAAAGCTCCAGGCCGGAATCACGGTCCAGTCCCAACGTCAGCTGCGTCAGGTCGTTCGAGCCGATGGAGAACCCGTCGAAGAACTCCAGGAACTCATCCGCCAGGATGGCGTTGCTCGGCACTTCGCACATCATGATGATCTTGAGGTCGTTCTCGCCGCGCTTGAGACCTTCGGCTGCCAGCAGGCCGGTCACGCGCTCAGCTTGACCCAGCGTGCGCACGAACGGCACCATGATCTGAACGTTCACCAGGCCCATCTCGTTGCGCACCCGCTTCAACGCTTCGCACTCCATCAGGAAGGCTTCGCGGAAATCGTCGCTGATGTAGCGAGCGGCACCGCGGAAGCCGAGCATCGGGTTCTCTTCTTCCGGCTCGTAACGCGAACCGCCAATCAGCTTGCGGTATTCGTTCGACTTGAAATCAGACAGTCGCACGATCACGGGCTTGGGCCAAAAGGCTGCGGCAATGGTCGCGATGCCTTCGGCCACCTTGTCGACGTAAAAAGCGCGTGGCGACGCATGGCCTCGCGCCACCGATTCGACGGCCTTTTTCAAGTCGTTGTCGACGTTGGGGTAGTCGAGGATCGCCTTGGGGTGCACGCCGATGTTGTTGTTGATGATGAACTCGAGCCGCGCCAACCCGACCCCATGGTTCGGTAGTTGCGCAAAGTCGAAAGCAAGCTGCGGGTTGCCGACGTTCATCATGATCTTCAGATCGATGTCCGGCATCGTGCCGCGCTCGACCTCGGTCACTTCGGTTTCGAGCAAGCCGTCGTAGATGAAGCCGGTATCGCCTTCCGCGCAACTTACAGTGACGAGTGTTCCTTCTTTCAGCAGATCGGTCGCGTCCCCGCAACCAACGACGGCCGGAATGCCGAGCTCGCGCGCAATGATGGCGGCGTGACATGTGCGCCCGCCGCGATTGGTCACGATGGCGGCTGCGCGCTTCATCACCGGCTCCCAGTTGGGGTCGGTCATGTCGGTCACGAGCACGTCGCCAGCCTGGACCTTGTCCATCTCGCTGATGTTGTAGACAAGGCGAACTGGCCCCGTGCCGATCTTCTGGCCGATCGCGCGGCCTTCGGCCAGCACGGCACCCTTGCCCAGCAGCTTGTAGCGTTGCTCGGCTTTGCCCTGCTGCTGGCTCTTCACTGTTTCAGGCCGCGCTTGCAGAATGTACAAATGGCCGTCGGTGCCGTCCTTGCCCCACTCGATGTCCATCGGGCGACCGTAGTGCTCTTCGATAACCAGCGCGTACCTGGCGAGTTGCTCGACGTCGGCATCGGTCAGCGAATAGCGATTGCGCTGTTCGGTAGGCACGTCGGTTGTCTTGACCAGCTTGCCGCTCGCCTTTTTCTCATCGGCGCTGGCGAATTCCATCTGGATCAGCTTCGAGCCGAGGTTGCGGCGGATCACCGCGCGCTTGCCGGCACGCAAGGTCGGCTTGTGCACGTAGAACTCGTCGGGATTGACGGCGCCCTGCACCACCGTTTCACCCAACCCATAACTCGAAGTGATGAACACCACGTCTTCGAAGCCAGACTCGGTGTCGATGGTGAACATCACGCCCGCCGCGCCCAGGTCAGAACGCACCATCCGTTGCACGCCCGCCGACAGCGCCACGACGTCATGGGCAAATCCCTTGTGCACGCGGTAGCTGATCGCACGGTCGTTGTAGAGGGAGGCAAACACTTCCTTCATCTTGTGCAGCACGTCTTCGACACCGACCACGTTGAGAAAGGTTTCTTGCTGTCCAGCGAAGGACGCATCGGGCAAGTCTTCGGCCGTTGCCGACGAACGCACGGCAAAGCTGGCTTGCGGGTTGCCCGCGCTCAGCGTGGCAAAGGCGTCGCCGATGGCTCTTTGCAAGTTGTCGGGAAATGGCTGAGCTTCGACCATCGACCGGATCTCCGCGCCGACCCTGGCCAGCTCGCGCACGTCTTCAGTGTCGAGCTTGGCAAGCACAGCGCTGATCTTCCCGGCCAGTCCGTCATGGGCCAGGAACTCGCGGAAGGCGTGGGCCGTGGTCGCAAAGCCAGTCGGTACGCGCACGCCTTGAGGCAACTGCGAAATCATCTCGCCGAGACTGGCGTTCTTGCCACCCACCGACTCGACGTCGGTCATTCTCAGATTCTCGAACGGTACGACCAGGGCGGTCGCTTCGAATAGTTCAGACATGGGAAAGCTCCAGAAGTTAAAACCGGTGCCGCATGCAGTCGACTCAGCACGATCGTTCTCGTTGCTCTGGGTGCGTAGGCGTTCTGCATGGGATGTGTGGAGGGCGGGTAGCAGATTCCCGATAATGGGCCGAATTGTAGGCGTGGCACCGTTGTACGCGCCGCAGGACAAGGCCGCAGATCATGCAAACCCGTACCGTTTTCTTCATCTCCGACGGCACCGGCATCACTGCCGAAACCTTCGGCAACGCCGTTCTGGCCCAGTTCGAAATGAAGCCGCGCCACGTTCGGCTGCCCTTTACCGACACGGTCGACAAGGCGCATCAGGCTGTCAGGCAAATCAACCATACGGCGGAGATCGAGGGCGTACGGCCGATCGTCTTCACCACCATGGCGAACATGGAGGTGCTCGAGGTGATCGAAACCGGCAGCAAGGGCATGCTGCTCGACATGTTTGGCACCTTCGTGCGCCCACTGGAGATCGAGCTGGGCGTCAAGTCCAATCACCGCATCGGGCGGTTCAGCGATGTGAGCAAGAGCAAGGAATACACCGCGCGAATCGCAGCGATCGACTTCAGCCTGGCCCACGACGATGGCCAGAGCAATCGCGACCTCGAAGGTGCGGATGTCATCCTGGTGGGTGTGAGCCGAAGCGGAAAGACGCCGACGTCGCTCTATCTGGCCATGCAGCACGGCCTCAAAGCCGCTAACTACCCGCTGATTCCGGAAGACTTCGACCGGCGCCAACTGCCGCCGGCGTTGCTGCCGCATCGCAAGAAGATGTTCGGGCTCACGATCCAGCCCGAGCGCCTCGCTGAAATCCGCAATGAGCGCCGACCGAACTCACGTTACGCAAGCCTCGAGAACTGCCGGCACGAAGTAAGTGAAGCCGAGGCGATGATGCGGCGTGCTGGCGTTCGCTGGCTCTCGACGACCACCAAGTCGATCGAAGAAATCGCGACCACGATCCTTCAGGAACTGCGGCCCGAACGACTCGTCTATTAGCCGCTCAGACCGCCGCGCTTCCTGCTGAGAGTGCTCATCGCATTCAGGCAGCGACAGCGACCTTCGGTTGCGCAGATTCTTCCTCGATCGGTGCCGTCGTTCGAATCAAGTGATCGAACGCACTGAGCGCAGCCTTGGCGCCATCACCCGCGGCAATGATGATCTGCTTGAACGGCACCGTCGTCGCATCGCCGGCAGCGAACACGCCGGGCACCGAAGTCTGGCCCCGTGCGTCGACGATGATTTCGCCGTGCTTCGACAACTCGACCACGCCCTTGAGCCAATCGGTATTCGGCACGAGGCCGATCTGGATGAAGACGCCTTCGAGCGCAACCGTGCGCAACTCACCCGATACGCGATCCTTGTAGAGCAGACCATTGACCTTCTGGTCGCCGGTGATTTCCGTGGTCTGCGCATTGGTGAAGACCTCGACGTTTTTCAGGCTCATCAGCTTGCGCACCAGCACTGCATCTGCGCGCAGTGCCGTGTCGAACTCGATGAGAGTCACGTGACCGACGATACCCGCCAAATCGATGGCCGCTTCAACGCCTGAATTGCCGCCGCCGATCACCGCAACGCGCTTGCCCATGAAGAGCGGGCCGTCGCAGTGCGGGCAGTACGCCACACCCTTGTTCTTGAATTCGTGCTCACCGGGCACGTTGATGTTGCGCCAGCGAGCGCCCGTTGAAATGATGATTGACCGGCTCTTCAGCGACGCGCCGCTTTCCAGCTGAACCTCGATGAATTCCTTGCCTGGCACCAGTGCCTTGGCGCGCTGCAAATTCATGATGTCGACGTCGTAATTGCGAACGTGCTCCTCGAGTGCGTGGGCGAACTTCGGGCCCTCGGTTTCTTTGATAGAAATGAAGTTTTCGATGCCCAGGGTGTCGAGCACCTGACCTCCGAATCGCTCGGACGCAACGCCAGTGCGGATACCTTTGCGCGCTGCGTACACGGCGGCAGCGGCACCAGCCGGTCCGCCGCCGACGATCAGCACGTCGAACGGGTCCTTGGCGTCGATCTTCTTCGCTTCGCGCTCAACGCCGCTGGTGTCGATCTTGGCGAGAATTTCCTCGAGCGTCATGCGGCCTTGACCGAACTCGGTGCCGTTCAGGAACACGGTCGGCACGGCCATGATCTGACGTTCCCTGACCTCGTCCTGGAAGGTGCCGCCTTCGATCATCGTGGTGCGGATGCGCGGGTTCTGCACCGCCATCAGATTGAGTGCCTGCACGACGTCCGGGCAGTTGTGACAGGTCAGCGAAACGTAGATCTCGAATTCGAAATCGCCGTCCAGCGCCTTGATCTGGTCGATGATGGCTTGCTCGACCTTGGGGGGATAGCCGCCGATCTGCAGTAGGGCAAGGATCAGCGACGTGAATTCGTGGCCCATCGGCAGGCCGGCAAAACGCGGACCGTGGTTCTCGCTCGGGCGATTCACCGAGAAAGAGGGTTTGCGATGGCTGTCGTCGCGGCTCTCGGTCAGCTTGACGAGCGGCGACGATTCAGCGACGTCCTTCAGCAACGACAACAGCTCACCCGAGGCATTGCTGTCGTCCAGCGAGGCGACGATTTCGATCGGCTGCGTCGCACGTTCGAGATAACTTTTCAGTTGGGCTTTGGTGGCGGTGTCGAGCATGACGAACTCACTTCTTTAAGAACGATCTTCTGTAGAAACAAAAAAGCCCGGGAGCAAACGCGCCCGGGCTCGGGCTCAGCTTGGTGCTTAAATCTTGCCGACGAGGTCGAAGGACGGCGCAATCGTCTTGTCGCCTTCGTTCCATTTGGCGGGGCAGACTTCATTTGGGTGTGCAGCGGTGTACACAGCGGCCTTGAGCTTGCGCAGTGTTTCCTTCACATCTCGCGCGATTTCGTTGGAGTGCACTTCAGCGGTCTTGATGATGCCGTCCGGGTTGACCACGAAGGTACCGCGCAAAGCCAAGCCTTCTTCTTCGATATACACATCGAATCCCTTGGCGAGCACATGCGTCGGGTCACCTACCAGCGGGAACTTTGCCTTGCCAACGGCAGGCGAAGTGTCGTGCCAAACCTTATGCGAGAAATGGGTGTCGGTGGTCACGATGTAAACCTCTGCGCCCAGCTTCTGAAACTCAGGATAGTTGTCAGCCGCGTCTTCGACTTCGGTCGGGCAGTTGAACGTGAACGCAGCCGGCATAAAGATCAGGACCGACCATTTGCCCTTGAGCGTGTCGTTGGAAACCTCGACGAACTTGCCATTGAGATAGGCCTGCGTCTTGAAGGGGACGATTTGGGTGTTGATCAGAGACATGCTGGGTTTCCTTAGTGCTTGTGAAAAATTGATTGATTATTATAACTACCGACAAAGTTATTTTAATAGTTCAATGCTATTGAGAGCATTGCATGACGCTATGAAATCCAGAGGCGACGCTGCGCCACCCGGGTTGCCAACGCGAACGTGTATCAGCATCACACGCATGCAGACCGCCTGCGCATGGAATTGCTTGCCCCGACGGGCTTCAACCTCGGACAATCTCCCTTCATAACAAGGAAAAGATCATGAGGGGCGACCCACAAGTCATCGAACACCTGCAGGCGCAGCTTAAAAACGAGCTGACTGCAATCAACCAGTATTTCCTGCACTACCGCATGCTCAAGCATTGGGGTCTGGGCAAGCTGGCCAAGAAAGAATACGAAGAATCGATCGGCGAGATGAAGCATGCCGACTGGCTGATGGACCGCATCTTCATGCTCGACGGCTTGCCCAATCTGCAGGACCTCGGCAAGCTCAATATTGGCGAAGATGTACCAGAGCTGTTGAACTGCGACCTCGGTGCAGAAACCGCAGCGCAAGCGACCATCAAGGCTGGCATCGCACATTGCGAATTGGTACGCGACTATGTCTCGCGTGATCTGCTGCAGAAAATCCTCGACGACACCGAGGAGCACATTGATTTCCTTGAAACGCAGATCGATCTGGTCGGCAAGGTTGGACTGCAAAATTACCTGCAGAGCCAGATGGGCCAACACGAATAAGGCAGCCCTGTCTTGACAAACAAAGCGGGGCCTCGGCCCCGCTTTGTTTTTTGGCTTTACCTGCCGTTTACCCAAGCTACCATGCTATCTATTCGATAGCTCCGCTGGCAATCAGGCGGGGCTATGCGGGCCATTCTCCCCACCATAGACCTGCCTCCAACTGCTATCGGAAATAGTATTCATTCTCATTTGTGAGGATAGAATTGCAGCCTCCGATGACAGCAGCAGCCCCCTCCTCCGCCACTGACAACCGCCGACGCGCCTACTGGCTCAAGACACTGCACGAGTGGCACTGGGTGAGTTCGGCGATGTGCCTGATCGGGTTGATTCTTTTCAGTGTGACTGGCTTCACCCTTAACCACGCAGGCCAGATCGAAGCCAAGCCGGCAGTCACCAATCGCCACGCGAAGCTCGACGCGGCACTGCAGTCCAGGCTTGAAAGTCGAACCGCGGTAGTCAAGGCAGATAAAGCGAGCAAAGGCAAAGCGCCCATGCCGGTCGAACTGCATTCATGGCTACAGAAACAGTTTGCGGTCGACACCTCGGGCCGCGACGCCGAATGGTCCGATGACGAGATCTATCTATCGCTGCCCCGTCCCGGTGGCGATGCGTGGTTGCGTGTCAGCCTTACCGAGGGCGATGCCGAATACGAGCGCACCGACCGAGGCTGGCTCTCGTATCTGAACGATCTCCATAAAGGCCGCAACACCGGTAAGGCGTGGAGCTGGTTCATCGACATTTTTGCAGGCGCCGCGTTGGTCTTCTCGATCACCGGCCTGTTCATTCTCAAGATGCACGCGGGCAACCGACCGTTCACCTGGCCGATGGTCGGCATGGGCTTCGTCATTCCTGTGGTGCTTGCGCTGCTCTTTATTCATTGACTCCTTTCCAAGAGGTTTTACGTGCAACTTCGCTATGCCCTGGCCCCGCTCACCGCTTCGGTCCTGTTCGCCGCCCCGGCCCTCGCTGGCGGCTTGGGCGTGAACATCGAGGTGCCGCGCCTTAGCGGGTCGGAATACCACCGCCCTTACGTTGCCGCGTGGATCGAACGTGCCGACAATTCGCTCGAAACCACGCTCGCGGTCTGGTACGACGTGCGCACCAAGACCAACAACCCCGAAGGCGAAGGCACCAAGTGGCTGAAAGATCTGCGCCAGTGGTGGCGCCGCGGTGGACGAGAGCTCGCAGTGCCTGCCGACGGCATCACGGGCGCCACCAAGCCGGTCGGCAAACAACAACTCAACTTCACCGAAGGCACGGGTGCGATGCCCAATCTCGCTGCGGGCTCATACAAGCTGGTGGTCGAAGCCGCACGCGAAGCCGGTGGGCGCGAAGTCGTGAGCATCCCGTTCCAGTGGCCGCCGAATTCCTCACAGCCCAAGGTGGCAACGGGCAAGGAAGAGCTGGGCGAAATTACTCTCCAACTCAAACCGTGATCCGGGCAAACGTCAAGATTGATCGATCCACTCTCAGTCACCGGAGTCAGCTATGAAAATTTCCGTTCTCTCGACCGCCGCCACGGCCCTCGCCCTTACCACCGTGCTCGGAACGGCCCAAGCGCACAACGCCTGGTTACTGCCTTCGACCACTGTATTTTCAAAGGCCGACGTCGTCAGCATCGATGCTGCCGTGTCGAACGATCTGTTTGTCGCCAACCACGCTCCGCTGCGTCTTGACGGCCTTTTGATCACAGCGCCGGACGGCAGCACGATCAAACCCGAGAACGAAGCCAAGCTCAAGCAACGCACCGTGTTCGACGTCGCTGTGGCGCAGCCGGGCACTTACCGCATTGCGGTCATCAATTCCGGCGCGTTCGCTTCCTGGAAAGACAAGGCCGGTGCGCAAAAACGGGCGCGTGGTACGGCGGAAACCATCGCCAGGGAAGTCCCGGCCGACGCGACCGATGTGGTCATCTCGCAATCGTCGGGCCGCATCGAAACCTTCGTTACCGTCGGCAAGCCATCTTTGCTGAAGCCGATCGGCCAAGGACTGGAACTCATCTCGACCGGAAGTCCGACCGATCTCGTCAAGGGCGAGAAGACGAGCTTCACGCTGAACCTCGACGGCCAGCCCGCCAAGGATCTCGAAGTGACGGTGACCGCCGGCAACACGCAGTATCGCGACAAGCTGCAGGAAACGAAGATCAAGACCGACGCCAAAGGTCAGTTCACCGTGACCTGGCCGAACGCCGGCATGTATTGGCTCGACGCCAACACCAAAGACGACAAGACCACCGTGCCACAAGCCAAAGAACGGCGTCTGAGCTACGCGGCCACGCTGGAAGTCATGCCCTGAACGTGCATCGCGACCTTGCTCATTCAAGCTTAGACGCGCCGGCTCGCCCTGCGGCGCCTTCTTTTGCCATTCGGCGTGCCGGCGGCTATGCCAATCTTGCGGTGCCGCGCCGCGCGGACCCGGTGCGCTTGCAGCAGCTGGGCGGTCGCACGATGGGCACGACGTGGTCGCTGCGTTTCGACAACCCGCGCATGCTTCCATTGCCGCAAGTGCGTTCCGTCATCGACGAATCACTGGCGCGCGTGATCGGCCAGATGAGTCATTGGGAACCCGCATCGGACATCAGTCGATTCAACGCGGCGCCCGCAGGCTCGCGTCACACCATCGCCCCGGAGTTTCGCGATGTCCTGATGTGCGCGCTACGGTGGGCCGAGGCCAGCGGCAACGCGATCGATCCCACGATCGGCGCGCTCGTTGGCTGTTGGGCTTTCGGTCCGGACGCAGACGAGTCGACGGCGGCATTCGTTCCGTCGGCCGATGCAGTCGCCGGTGCGCGCGCGCGCACCGGGTGGCAAGGGCTTGACTTCGACGCAGCGACCGCAACGTTGCTCCAGCCGGGCGGTTTGGCGCTCGATTTTTCAGGCATCGCAAAAGGCTTTGCCGTCGACCATTGCGTCGCGTCGCTTCACGCAATCGGGCTGCATGACTTGCTGATGGAGATCGGTGGCGAACTCCGCGGCGCCGGACGGCGACCAGACGGTCATCCATGGCAAGTCATGATCGACTCGCCGCTTTCCGAAACCGACGACACGCCGCAACGTGTGCAACTCAACGACCTTGCCATCGCAACGTCCGGCGACCGCTGGCACACGCGCGAGCGCGACGGCAGGCGCTGGTCGCACACCATCGATCCACGCAGCGGCGAGCCGGTTTCAAACGAACTCGCTGCGGTGACCGTGCTGCATCGGTCCTGCATGGAAGCAGACGCACTGGCGACGGTGCTCACGGTTCTCGGGCCCGTCGACGGCATGGCGTTTGCGGAGACGGGTGACATCGCCGCACGGTTCGTTTGCCGGGGCACCGACGCGCTGGACGTGCGCGCCAGCTCGGCGTGGAATTCACGCGATACCTTGGCGCAATGAGCGACATGTTGGTCCGCACGGTGGGCGCAGGCGCGACGCTGCTGTGCTACGCCGCGTTGTGTTCGGCGGTGTTCATCAGGCAGCGCAGACGGCACGCTGCAAAGCGTCTGGCGGCGCAAGCGCTGGCCGGCGATGGCACCACAGAACCAGCCCTGGTCCTGTTCGCCAGCCAGACCGGGCAAGCCGAATCGATCGCTTGGGAAACCGCGCGCTGGTTGCACGACGCGGGCACGTCGACGCGTGTATTGCCGCTCGACGAGGTCGATGCGACGACCCTCGAAAGCGCAAAACGCGCCTTCGTTATCGCCAGCACCTATGGCGAAGGCGATGCGCCGGATGGCGCCGCCGTCTTCGCGGAGAAAGTGATGGGCCTGTCGCTGAAACTGCCGGCGCTGCGCTACGCCGTCCTCGCTTTGGGCGACCGTGGCTACGACAATTTCTGCGGCTTCGGGCGAGACATCGACAAGTGGCTGACACGCACCGGCGCCCGACCGATGGTGGCGCGCATCGATGTCGACAACGGAGATCCGGCGGCCTTGGCCCAATGGCGGGCGCATTGGCGAACCCCGGCTACAGACGACGCGGTCAGCTCAGGTGAAACAACTTCGAGTGGCGCGGCAACCGGTGAAACCGGCCTGTTCGCTCCCTGGCAGCTTGTCTCGCGAGTGCTGTTGAACGCCGGCAGCGCTGGCGCGCCGATCTATCAACTCGCGTTCGGACCGCCGCGCAGCGTTGTTGCGGACTGGCGTTCCGGCGACCTCGTGCAGATTCAGCTTGCTGGCGATGCCGGGAGGCTGCGCGACTACTCCATCGCATCGATCGCCATCGATGGTCAGCTCGAATTGATGGTGCGGCAAGAGCAACACCCCGATGGCACGCTGGGCGCGGCATCGGGCTTGCTGACGTCGACTCTCTTGATCGGCGACACGGTTGCGATGCGCCTTCGGCCGCACGCGCGTTTTCGGCTCGAGGGCAACGCCAATCGGCCGCTCATCCTCATCGGTAACGGAACTGGCCTCGCCGGTTTGCGCAGCCACCTGCGAGCGCGAGATCCACAGGGCGCAATCGATACCGCGCCTCCAATCGCTGCCAGCCGGAAAGCGTCCGCTGCTACCGCGGACAACTGGTTGATCTTCGGCGAGCGCAACGCTGCGAACGACTTTCTCTGTCAGGCGGAGATTGAGGCCTGGCAGCTCAATGGTCATTTGCAGCGTCTAGACATGGTTTTTTCGCGCGATCAGCCCGAACGACTCTATGTTCAGCACAGGTTGCTGCGGCACGCCGACGAACTGACGAACTGGGTTAAGCGCGGCGCGGCGATCTACGTGTGTGGCAGCGTGAAAGGCATGGCGTCGGGCGTGGACGCTGCGCTGCGGCAGATCCTCGGTGAGGCGGAACTGAACGCGTTATCGCGCGAAGGCCGCTACCGACGCGACGTCTACTAAGAAATATCCAGCCTGCTTCTGACCATGACCCTCCTGAACGCTTGACAGCCGTCAATAGCGATTGCAAATGCGACAGATTCGTATTTATAATCAGGCTTCTAAAACAGCCAGCCAATCTGCCGCTTCACCGCCATGATCGTTTGCGTTTGCCGCCGAGTCTCTGATCGTGAAATCGCACGCCATGCGCGCGCTGGCATGACCTTCGATGAAGTGCAGTTCGAACTCGGCGTGGCCACCCAGTGTGGTCAGTGTGAAGGTTGCGCGCGCGATGTCGTCGCGCAGTGCAGCGCGTCGCATCCGGTAGCCGCGCTGAACCGCGAAACCGGGCAGCAGTCGATCCAGCTTGCTAATTCCATTTCGGAAAGCAAAGCATGGAACTCTTCTCGGCACTCGGTGGCAGCCTGATCTTCGTGGCCGGCTCGGTCTGGTGGATATTTCGCAAGTAAATCGCGGTTTCTGCTGCATCGCGGGCACGTTTTGGCGTGCGCGCTCTCGAATGGTTGATCGTGTCTGACCGCTTTTCTTCACCGCCAACCGCGCTGGGCTTGTCCCGAAACACCGTCATCGCTGGTGGCGTCGTACTCTTTCACCTTGCCGCACTGTGGGCGTTGCAAGCAGGCCTGATTCGCAAGGCAGCAGAGATCGTCATCCCGGTGGAAATAATCAGTCAGTTCATCGATCCCCCGAAAGAACCGCCGCCACCGCCGCCGCCCCCTCCGCCGCCGCAAAAGCAGCTGACAAAGCCGCCACCGCCGCCGCGCCCCCAAGCCATTCGCGAGCCGCGGCCGGTGCCAACGCCGAATGCGCCGGTTGGTGTCGTGGAACCGCCGCCGCCTGCACAGCCGCCGGCTCCAGCGGCGCCGCCTACGCCTCCCGCCCCGCCAGCGCAGCCGCCCGCACCGCCGGCGCCCAAGCTGGTCGAACTGAGCGCGGGCCAGGTGCAATGGATACGCAAGCCGTCGCCCGCCTATCCCGCGATGAGTAAAAAGCTCAACGAGAGCGGGACCGTGATCATCGCGGCCTACTTCAGCAGCAACGGTTCGGCCAAACGCGCAGAGATTGCGAAATCGAGCGGCTTTGAGCGGCTCGATCGTGCCGCCGCCGACGCCGTGTTGCGCTCACAAATCACCCCTATCGTTAGCGGCAACTCAGAGACAGTTTTTCTGTTCAATGCGCCAATCAGTTTTACCCTTTCCGAATAGCCTGGACCCCCGTATGAACAATCAATTTGGCCTGATGAACCTCTGGAATCAGGGCGACATCGTCACCAAGGCCGTGGCCGTGATGCTGATCGGCATGTCGCTCGCATCCTGGATCGTCATCATCATCAAGGCGGTCGACGTCATCAAATACAAGCGACTGGCAAAGCACTCATCGGATTTTTGGCACAGCGAAGATTTTGCGACGGCACTGCAAAAACTCGGCAAGGACGACAGCAATCCGTTTCGCGTGCTGGCACTCGAGGGCCGTGAAGCGACTGCGCACCACCGCAATACCAAGGCGCATCTGCACGACACGCTCGATGTGAGCGACTGGGTCACGCGCAGCTTGCGCAATGGCATCGACGAGTTCACCGCCCGCCTTCAAACCGGCTTGGCGATCCTTGCATCTGTGGGGTCCACGGCACCTTTCATCGGCCTGTTCGGTACGGTCTGGGGCATCTACCACGCGCTGATGAGTATCAGCACGGCGGGTCAGGCCACCATCGACAAGGTCGCCGGGCCGATCGGCGAGGCACTGATCATGACGGCGCTGGGCCTGGCGGTCGCCATCCCAGCTGTACTCGGCTACAACGCACTGGTACGCGGCAACAAGTTCGTGCTGACCAAGCTCAACAGCTTCGCGCATGACCTGCATGCCTACTTCGTGACCGGCGCACGCGTCCAGAGTGGCGGCAACGAAGCCATCGTCGTGCCGCTCAAGAAAGGCTGATCGACATGGCTTTCGGAACCCAAGATGAACCCGATGAAGTGATGAACGAGATCAATATGACGCCGCTGGTCGACGTCATGCTGGTGCTCCTCATCATCTTCATCATCACCGTGCCGGTAATGAAGCACGCCGTGGCCATCGATCTGCCTCGCGCCACGAGCGAGCCGGAGCAGAGCAAGCCGCAGAACATACTGTTCAGCGTGGCGGCCGATGGCAGCTATTACTGGAACGAACAGAAGATCGAAGACAGCGAGTTGTCGGGTCGACTGAGCGCCGAAGCGGCCAAGGAGCCACAGCCGGAGTTGCATATCCGTGGCGACAAGGCAGTGCGCTACGAGCGAGTCGCCAAGGCGATGTCGCAAGCACGTGAAGCAGGTGTGCGAAAGATCGGCTTTATCACTGAGCCCGATCAGAAATGAAGCGCTTCGCAAGTCAATTTAGTTGATCGCCACGATTGACTATGTATTTGAGAATAGTTATCATTTACTCATCGATTCCGAAGCAGGCCTCAGACGGCGGTTTCGTTAGTCAGCCTCACCCGTGCAAAGGATTCATATGCCAACCCCAGCCAAGGCGTTTACCGTTTTGAACCATCCATCGCTCGACAACTCGGGGCGCGGCACAAGTCCGACGACAGCTTCCAGTTCAGCAGCAGGCCTGGTGGAAAGCGCAGAACTTCTTCGCGGCAACAAAACGGTCGGCATCCTGCACAACGGTTCGCTCTACCGGCTGCAGGCCACCAAACTCGGCAAGTTGATCCTCACTAAATAGTCAGGGACCGACCCGCCACCGCGCAAGTTTCATCGTGGGGCGACTCAAGGAGATTCATCTCCGAAGGGTCGTTTTTTGCTAGCCAACGGTTCGCCGACCAGCCAAGCTTTTTTTCACGCTGAACGTTCATGAAAAACGCCGACTCAAGAGTCGGCGTTTTGCTTTTGTCAGCGAGCGGAACTCGACGTCTGAAGGATCAAAGCCCCAAGGCGGCGATCCCGGCCTTCGCGATTTGCGCATCTTCATTCGACTTCACGCCGCTCACGCCGACGGCACCGATCACGACGCCGTCTTTCACGATCGGCACGCCACCTTCGAGCAAAGCATGGACGCCGGGCACAGTCAAAAATGCAGTGCGACCGCCGTTGATAACGTCCTCGTACCCTTTGCTCTCACGACGGCCTAGCGCGGCCGTGTGGGCCTTGGCTGGCCCGATGTGCGAGGAAAGGGCTGCGGCGCCGTCCATACGCTGAAGCCACAGCAAATGTCCGCCGTCATCGACGATGGCAATGGTCACGGCCCAGTTGTTTTTGAGCGCTTCGGACTCCGCTGCGGCGGCAATGACCTTGACGTCGGCGAGTTCGAGGAATGATTTGGTTTTCATGGTCAAAAGCAGGATGTGAAAGGCGAAAGCATAACGGCGAGAGTCCGCCAGCTCTTACATTCCGTCGCTCTGCGCGAATGTAGATTTTTGTCTCGCAACGCTCTTGCAGCCCCCTAGAATGCGCCCACCTGCTGGCTAGCAGCAATCCAAGGAGTTTCAGCAATGAACGACCGCGTAACGACCCTCGAAACCGCCGCCGGCCAAGGGCCATTCGGCCAGACCTTGCCACAAGCCGACCGACAGCGCGTATTGCGCAACACTTACTGGTTGCTTGCGCTCAGCCTCATCCCGACCGTGCTCGGCGCCTGGTTCGGCGTGGCCACTGGTATTACTGGCGCACTTACCGGAGGACTCGGCTTGGTGGTGTTCCTCGGCGGTGCGTTCGGCTTCATGTTCGCCATCGAGAAGACCAAGAATTCCGCCGCTGGCGTGCCGGTGCTGCTCGGTTTCACCTTCTTCATGGGCCTGATGTTGTCGCGGCTGATCGCGATGGTTCTCGGCTACAAAAACGGGTCCGAACTCATCATGACGGCCTTCGGCGGCACCGCCGGCGTGTTCTTCGTGATGGCCTCGCTGGCCACCGTCATCAAGCGCGACCTGTCGGGCATGAGCAAGTTTTTGTTCGTCGGCGTATTGGCGCTGTTGATCGGTGGCGTCATCAACGTCTTCGTCGGTTCGACCACCGGCATGCTGGTGATGTCGGTCGCGGCCATCGGAATCTTCTCGGCCTACATGCTGTATGACCTGAAGCAGATCATCGACGGTGGAGAGACGAACTACATCACCGCGACGCTGGCGCTGTATCTGGACCTTTTCAACGTCTTTCAAAGCTTGCTCGCACTGCTTGGGATCTTCGGCGGGGAACGCGACTGACAGCGACGTCGGATTACGCGCGACAGCACAACGCGACGCGCCAATAGCGCAATGAATGAAAAGGGCTTTCGAGCCCTTTTTTCATGCAAGCTCGAAAACCGCGATCGACTCCACATGTGCTGTATGCGGGAACATGTTGACCACGCCGGAAAACGTGCACCGATAGCCCGCCTGGTTCACCAGCAGCCCCGCATCGCGTGCCAAGGTCGACGGGTTGCAGCTCACGTAGACGATGCGTTGCGGCGGCGCCCAGCCATCGGTACGCAGTTCGGGATTTTCGTGCAGTTCGACCATCGCCTTGGCCAGTGCGAACGCGCCTTCACGCGGTGGGTCGATCAGCCATTTGTCAGCCGCACCGTCGGCCACCAGCATGGCAGCAGTCATCTCGAACAGATCGCGCGCAACGAACTTCGTCGCTGACAACGCGCGGCGACTGGCCGTCGCGGGTCGATTCGCCTCGAAGTTGGCCGTGGCACGCGCCACCAGCGTGTCGCTCCCCTCGATACCCAGCACCTCGCGCGCCACACTGGCAAGCGGCAACGTGAAATTTCCAAGGCCGCAGAACCAGTCGACCACGCGTTCGGTCGGCTGCACATCGAGCAGACGCAAAGCACGCCCGACCAGCGACCGATTGATATGCGGATTAACCTGCGTGAAGTCGGTGGGCTTAAAGGGCATCGTGATGCCGAATGCCGGCAGGTCGTAAGCCAGCGGCGTGCCGCCCTCTTCCAATAGCTTCACCGTGTCCGGGCCTTTGGCTTGCAACCACCATTGCACGCCGCGGTGCTCGCTTGCGAATGCCTTGAGCCGCTCGACGTCTTCGGCCGACAGTAAGTGAAGGTGTCGCAGCACCAGCGCGATCACGCCGAGACCACCATCAGGTGCATCGCCGCAGGCCAACTCGATCTGAGGACAGGTCTCGCGCGCGTCCATTGAGCCGATCAAGGCACGCAGCGGCATCAGCATGTCGCTCACCTGCTTCGGCAGCACGGGGCATATCTTCATATCCGCCAGATACCGGCTTTTTCGCTCATGAAAGCCGATGAGCACCGTGCCTTTCTTGACCACATGGCGTACCGACAAGCGTGCGCGATAACGGTAGTGCCAGGCCGGTCCTTCGAGCGGACGGAGCATGGTCTCGGGCTTGACCTTGCCGAGGTGCCAAAGGTTGTCTTCCAGTGCGCGTTGCTTGACCGCCACCTGGGCAACCGCGTCGAGATGCTGCATCTTGCAGCCACCACAAGCGCCGGTATGCATGCCGAAGTGTGGGCAGCCCGGCCGCACCCGCTGCGACGACTCGCGACGAATGGCCGTCACCGTGCCCTGCTCCCAATTGTTCTTGCGGCGGTGCACATTGAACTGCACTTCTTCGAAAGGCAGTGCGCCTTCGATGAACACCACGATGCCGTCGGCGCGGTGCGCCACGCCCTGAGCTTCGAGGTCGAGCGACTCGACGTTCAGCCACTCGGGCTCGGGATAAATCTTCGTCTTCTTTTCTTCAGTCTGTTCCGTCATGCCGCGATTGTCTCAGTGAGGCATGCACAAACCGGCCGGAGCACGCTCAACGCGATGGCAAATACCGCGCCGGATCGACCGGCTTGCCCTGACGCCGAATCTCGAAGTGCAGCTTGACGCGGTCGGCGTCGCTGTTGCCCATCTCGGCGATCTTCTGTCCCTTTTGCACCGACTGGTCTTCCTTGACGAGCAAGGTCTGGTTGTGAGCGTAAGCCGTCAGATAGGTGTTGTTGTGCTTCAGGATGATGAGGTTGCCATAGCCGCGCAGCCCGGCGCCGGCGTATACGACACGTCCGTCGGCAGCCGCGATGATGGGCTCGCCCACCTTGCCGCCGATGTCGAGTCCCTTGTTCTTGGCTTCATCGAAACCGGCGATCAACGAGCCTTGCGCCGGCCAGATCCAGCCGACGTCTTCATCGCCCGATGCGGCCGCAGCGGGCGCCACGGAGGACGTGGTGACGGGCGGCTTCGCGGGCGTCGCCGCAGCGCTTGCCTGGCCCGTTGCCGCCGACGTTGCGGCCGTTGCGGGTCCGGTCGCAGGCGCGGGCCCACTGATCGTCGATTGCGGCACCACGGGGCGCGTAATGACGCCTGATGCGTCGGTGCTACCCGGTCCGCCGGCGACTGCAGTGCTGCCCGGCGGAATCACGCGGAGCACCTGCCCAACTTCGATCAAGTCCGGGTTGTCGAGGTTGTTCCACTTCGCGATGTCTTGCCAGCGCTGACCGGTGTCGGTCCCGATGCGACGAATGGTGTCGCCCGGCCGCACGGCGTAGTAGCCCGGCTTGCCGTAGTTCTCGATGCCCGCCAGCGGCTTGCCATTGGCATCGGTGGTGACGAGCGGGCCGCCAGGGGTTGTGGGCGTTGCCGATGGCGCCTTGCTCATCGTGCCGCGGTCTTCGACCGGTGCGGGTCCGCGCGGTGCGGCACAACCCGCGATCACGAGCGACAAGACCAGCGCAATGCCGGTAACCCAGCTCCGATTTCCAATACCCTGCATGTGTTCTTCCTTAAGCGATTCCGGATTTTAGGGGGACAAAGTTAACCGCCTCGAGAACGCGGCGCTCGATCCCACGAGCCGTCTTGTCGATGACGACAAGGGCTTGACCTCCGCCCGCAGATTGCGTCGGCGCGACGATGCGGCCACCCACCGCGAGCTGTGCGATCCATGCCTCGGGCACGGCCTCGCCACCTGCCGCGGCGATGATCCCGGCATAGGGCGCGCCCTTGGCATATCCAACCATGCCGTCACCGAACAGCAAGTGCACTGTCGCGAGCCTGAAGTGCCGCAGATTGGTCCTCGCCTTCTCATGCAGACCGCGAAGCCGCTCGATGCTGTAGACCTCGGTCGCGACGTGGCTCAGCACGGTCGCCTGGTAGCCGCAGCCGGTGCCGATTTCAAGCACTCGGCCCAGCTTGTCGTTCGGCTTGCCGACCAGCGCCGGGGCACCGAGGAGCAGCTCGATCATTCGCGCCACGACGTTGGGCTTCGAGATGGTCTGGCCCAGCCCGATCGGCAAGCTGGTGTCTTCATACGCCTGGTTGACCAGCGCACTGTCGACGAAGCGATGGCGCTCGACGGTACCCATGGCACGCAGCACCCGCGTATCGGCAATGCCCTGTGCAGCGAGCCGCTGCACCATGCGCGCCCTGATGGCATCTGAAGCCATCGACGGCGTGGCCGTTATTGTGGGTACCGTCGGCCTTGACGGTGCCGCAGGCATGCGCCCACGCGTGGCTGCGGCGGCGGTCGGCGTGAGCCGCACCGGAAAACTGGGGCGCTGCGTGGCCACGTGTGCGCTTCAGGCGTCTGCCGCGCTCAGGCGCGATACAGAGGCGCGCCAGGCACCGAGTTCGGCGTGATCGGTCAGGTCGATTTGCAACGGCGTGAGCGCCACATGCCCTGCCGCAGTCGCATGAAAGTCAGTACCCTCACCACTGTCTTTTGCACCACCTGCGCCGGCGATCCAGTACATCGTTTCGCCACGCGGGCTGTCTTGAGTGATGACTTTTTCTGCCGAATGACGTCGGCCCAAACGACACACCTTGAGCGGCTTGATTTCGTCGAGCGGCCGGTTCGGAATGTTGACGTTGAGCAAGAACGCGCCACCGTCGAGCATGCGTTCGCGCTCGATGCGCTGCACCAGCAAGCGGGCGATCTGTGCCGCTGCATCGATGTGTGCCCAGCCTTTTTCGATCTGCGAGAACGCAATCGCGGGAATGCCGAAGAGATAAGCTTCCATGGCCGCGCCGACGGTGCCTGAATAAATCGTGTCGTCACCCATGTTGGCACCGTTGTTGATGCCGGAGACGACGAGGTCGGGCCTGTAATCCAGCAGCCCCTTCAGCGCGATGTGGACGCAATCGGCCGGCGTGCCGGTGACATAGCGAAAGCCGTTGTGAGCGTCGCGCACGTAGAGCGGCGCCGCGAGCGTGAGTGCGTTCGACTTCGCGCTGTTGTTGTGTTCGGGTGCGACGACTTCGACATCTGCGATGTCCTTGAGCGCGGCGTGCAATGCAACGATGCCCGGCGCCTGGAAGCCGTCGTCGTTGGAAATGAGTATTTTCATGACGTCGGAGAGTGCGCTTCATTGTAGGTGGCGGCTGCGTCACGGCAGGGACAACGGCACTCCAACACGCCACCTATCATCGCCCGCACTTGCCCCACCCATCCCCCGTACCTCAGGAGACACAACATGCATGCATGGCTTTGCGAAAACCCTATCGGCGTCGATGCGCTGACATGGAAAGAACTGCCGACGCCGCAGCCCGGCCCCGGGCAGGTTCTGATAGAGATCAAGGCCGCCAGCCTGAATTTCCCCGATCTGCTGATCGTGCAGAACAAATACCAGATGAAGCCGCCGCTCCCATTTGTCCCCGGCTCCGAATACGCGGGCATAGTTCAGGCGGTGGGCGAAGGCGTCACGCATCTGAAGGTCGGGCAAAACGTGGCTTGCCTGTCGGGCACCGGCGGCTTCGGTACGCACACCCTGGCACCAGCAGCGCTGTGCATGCCGCTGCCAGATGGATTCGGCTATGTCGATGCAGCTGCATTCATCATGATCTATGCCACCTCTTGGCACGCTCTGATAGATCGTGCGCAATTGAAGCCTGGCGAGACGGTGCTGGTGCTTGGGGCGGCCGGTGGTGTCGGCACCGCGGCCATTCAAATTGCCAAAGCTGCGGGCGCCAAAGTGATTGCGGCCGCATCGACGGATGAGAAATGCGAGCTTTGCAAATCGATCGGCGCCGATGCGACGATCAACTACACCACGCACGCATTGCCCGGCGGCTTTCGCGATGCCGTTAAGACGGCCACCGAGGGCAAAGGCCCCGACGTTATTTACGATCCCGTCGGCGGCGATTTCGCCGAACCCGCATTTCGATCGATCGCGTGGCGCGGTCGTTATCTGGTTGTCGGTTTCGCATCGGGTCCGATCCCATCGTTGCCATTGAATTTGATGCTGCTCAAAGGTGCATCGTTGGTCGGCGTATTCTGGGGCGATTTCGCCAAACGCGAGCCCAAAGCCAATGCTCAGATGATGGTGGAATTGGCGCAGTGGTACAGCGCGGGCAAGATCAAACCGGTTATCGACAGCACGATGCCGATGTCAGAACTCAAAGCCGCCTACGCGCACATGGGCTCGCGTGGCGTCAAAGGCAAACTGGTGATGGTTAACTGATATGCCGGCGACGCCGTTCACGCGGCGTTGCAATAGCGGTGACCCTATCGTCTTTCGGCAACACCGCTGCACCGCTGCACCGCTGCATCGGCTGAAACCGTCCACCCATGAAAAAGCCCGCTGAAGCGGGCTTTTTATTGCTTAACCGATTCCTCGGGTGAGGCGTCAGATCTCGAAATCCGAAAGCGATTTTCCGGCGGCCAGCGCTTCAGTCACCCAACGCGGCTTGCGCCCCCTTCCGCCCGACCATGTTTCACCGGCCGGACCCTTGTATTTGGCAACGCCTTTAGCGGCAGGTACGACGTTCGTCCGTTTAGCCGGGCCACGCCCAGTCAGCTTTAGGTCAGCCGCCGAGATCCCGTATTCAGCGATCTTCTTACGCAGTTCGTCGACAACGCCTGCACGTTCATGATTTCGCAGTTCTTCTGCTTGCTTGCGCAATTGGGCGATCTGTTCATCATGCTTCTGGATCTGAGAATTGAGATCGGCGAGGGTGGAAGCCATCAGAATATTCCTTGGATTGAATGAGTCAAGGCAAAAATTCTAATTCAATTTGCAATTGCGAAATCGATCGGCAATAAAAAAAACGCGCCGGTCACAGGAACCGGCGCGTTTTCGCAATTTCTTCAGTTTTCACATAAATCTGGGGTGGCTGATGGGACTCGAACCCACGACGACCAGAATCACAATCTGGGACTCTACCAGCTGAGCTACAGCCACCGAAGAGCGCACAATTGTAGCGTCAAAAGGCTATCGAATCGCTGGCAGCGCCGAATCGACGGGCTTCTTCGCCACGATTTCCGCTTTGAACCTTTGCTTCAGCATGTCGTAGTACGCCGTGCTTTCGGCACTGGCAACCGCCTGGGCGATTTGTCCGGCCTCTTGTTGGGCGACCTCCGGCGTCGGGGCAGCGCGCGGAATGCTTTTGAGGACGTTCACCACCGCATAGCCTTCAGCGCCCAGATCGACACCCATCAACGCCGGCAGTTTGGTCGTGTCGGCGCGAAGTGCGGCCTCGACGACCGGGATCGGTTGCGACTGCACATCCAGCCGCGACACGGTAACCGGCGCGCCGAAGGTTGCAGCTTTGGCATCCGCTTGCCATGCCGCCAGCTTGGCAGCACCCTCGGACTTGGCCAGGGCCGATGAACGCTCAGCCAGCAGTTGTATACGCACCTTGTCTTTGACCTCGGCGAAAGGCAATGTGCGCGCCACGGCGTACTGTGTCACACGGCCCGCAGCGAGCTGGTTGGCGCCGACCTCGATCGCGTCCGTGTTGTGCTTGCGTTCGAGCGAATCGGGCGTGAATAACGCGGCCAGGAAATTTCGGCTCGCCAGCGCGCCGGTCGCGCCCGGGGCGGGCGTGCGCGGCACATCCGCAGCTTTCAGGATCAAGAGCTTGAGCTTGTCCGCGGCAGGTTTCAAGCTGTCAGGCTGCTGGTACACGAGATCCTTGAACGCATCAGCGGCCTTGGCAAACTCCACGGTGGCCTGCTGGGTACGCAAGTCGTTCTCGACGCCAGCGCGGGCTTGTTCAAAGGGTTGAACCGACGATGGCTTGATGTCGGTCAGTTTGATGATGTGATAACCGAACTGCGTCTCGACCACATCGCTGATGTCGTTCTTCTTGAGCGCGAACATGGCATCTTCGAAGGGCTTGACCATGGCGCCGCGCATCACGAAATCCAGGTCGCCGCCCTTCTCTGCCGAACCGGGATCCTGCGAGTTTTTGCGCGCAACATCGGCGAAGCTGTTGGGAGCCTTCTTGACTTCGGCCAGCAGCTGCTCGGCCTTGGCCTTGGCCTTCTCGCGATCCGCGGCGGGCGCAGTGGCGGGTGCAGTGATGAGGATGTGGCTCGCGCGTCGCTCTTCCTTGGTACCGAGCCGATCCTTGTTTTGCTCGTAGTAGCTCTTGACGTCGGCGTCATTGAGCGCGATGTTCTTTTTTGCGGCGTCCATGTCGAGCACGATGTACTCGATGCTCGCCTGCTCGGGCCGCTGGAACTGAGTAGCGTGCTGGTCGTAATAGGCCTGCAAGTCAGCGTCGGTCACCGTCAATTTAGCTGCAAAGTCGGTGGGATTGAAGCGCGCCACCTGGACTTCACGCTTGTCATAGAACGCATTCAACGCCGCATCGGCCTGGCCCCGAGTCGCGAAGGCTGTACCCGATACGCCCAACAGCACTTGCTGGGTGGAAAGGTCCGAACGCACAGCTGCTTCGTACTGCTCCGGCGTGCGGCCAGTGGCACGCATGAACTGCGCGCGATCGAACTTGCCATCTGCACCGCGAAACGATGCCAGACCCGTGTCTTCGGCGAACAGGCGTGACAGGCGCTCTTCCGACACCGTCATGTTGCTCTTCGCCGCCGCGGCAGCGAGCACACGGTCTCGCACCATGCGCTCGAGCGTTGCGTAGCGAGCAGCGCCAGTGTCGAGCAGTGCAGCATCGACGCTCGGGTTCTGCTGACGAATGCGATCGATCTCGTTGCGGTGTTCCTGGTCCCATTGAGGTTGCGTTATTGCCTGGCCATCGACCGTAGCGACCTTTTCGCCCTGACCGTCGCCCTGGTAGCGCTCCACTCCGAACAACACGAACGAGGGAATGATCAACAAGAACAAGAACACCATCACGAACTTGTTGTACTTGCGGAAGAAATCGAACATTGAAAACTCTCTTTCACGACCGCGTGTGCCGGTCGGCTCTGCAATAAAAAAGGCGAACAACCTGTTCGCCTTTGCATCGGATGGTGGTGGTGGGTGCTGAGGGGCTCGAACCCCCGACCTACGCCTTGTAAGGGCGCCGCTCTACCAGCTGAGCTAAGCACCCCACCGGAAACGATGTCTCAGTTCAACGCGTCTTTCAACGCCTTGCCCGGACGGAACTTCGGAATCTTGGCGGCCTTGATTTTAATCGCCTCGCCGGTGCGCGGATTGCGGCCTATGCGGGCTGCTCGTTTGCCAACGGCAAAAGTGCCGAAACCAACGAGCGAAACGGAGCCGCCCTTCTTGAGCGTGGTGCGAATGGCGCCGATGGTGGATTCCAGCGCGCGGGTAGCGGCTGCTTTGGAAATGTCGGCGTTCTTCGCGATGTGCTCAATCAGTTCGGTCTTATTCACAAGGGCCCCTTGTAGGTATTGAAAATTGATCGGGTGTCGTCAGCGGCGCAGCCATCCTCTCGGCGACACGAATGCCGTTTCGTTCTGGCAAGAGGATGGGCTTTCTGACAAGTCGACAGCGCACTGCCGAAAAAGATTACAACCACTGCTCTACGGGGTGTCAATACGACACGACGTTGCTCAGCTCTGTGAGGATCGCGATTTTAGGGGCGTTTTCGCGAACTGCTTTCAAGTCCTTTTGAACTGTTGTCTCAAAGCGCCGCGGCGATCGCTTTTCCCACATCAGCGGTGCCGGCGTCGCCGCCGATGTCCGCCGTGCGCGGTGCGCCGCTCTGCGGTGCCAGCACCTTTTCGATGGCTGTGAGAATCGCGTCATGCGCGTTCTTGTGGCCGAGGAACTCGAGCATCATTGCACCGCACCAGATCTGGCCGATGGGATTGGCAATGCCTTTGCCGGCGATGTCCGGCGCCGAGCCGTGCACCGGCTCGAACAACGATGGCGTGGTGCGCTCGGGGTTGAGGTTGGCGCTCGGTGCAATGCCGATGGTGCCGGTGCAAGCCGGCCCCAGATCCGACAGGATGTCGCCGAACAGATTGCTCGCGACCACCACGTCGAAAAAGTCGGGGCGCTGCACGAAGTGCGCCGTCAGGATGTCGATGTGAAACTTGTCCAGCATCACTCCCGGGTAGTTCTTGGCCATCTCGACCACACGCTCGTCCCAGTAAGGCATGGTGATCGAGATACCGTTCGATTTGGTCGCGCTGGTGAGGTGCTTCTTGGGCCGCGACTGCGCCAGTTCGAAAGCGAACTTCAGCACGCGGTCCACGCCGACGCGTGACATCACGGTTTCCTGCACCACGATCTCGCGCTGCGTGCCTTCGTACATTCGCCCGCCGATGCTCGAGTACTCGCCCTCGGTGTTCTCGCGCACGATGTACATGTCGATCTCTCCGGGCAGCCGCGGCGAGCCGTCGCGGCGCACCACCGGCGCGATGATGCCGGGCATCAGCCGCGCGGGCCGCAGGTTGATGTACTGATCGAACTCTCGTCGAAACAGCAACAGCGAGCCCCACAGGGACACATGGTCCGCAATTTTTTGCGGCCAGCCAACGGCGCCGAAGAAGATCGCGTCATGCCCGCCGATCTGCTTCTTCCAGTCGTCCGGCAGCATCTTCCCGTGCTTCTCGAAATAGTCCCAGCTCGAAAAATCGAAGTGGTCGAACTTGAGATCGATGCCGAACTTGCGCGCAGCGGCATCGAGCACACGCAGGCCTTCAGGCATGGTCTCCTTGCCGATGCCGTCGCCGGCGATGACTGCGATTCTGTGGCTGGTCATGGTGTCTGTCCTTGCGGATTGGTTATGTTTTGTTCAGGGGCGAAAAGAAGTCGAATGCTTCGGCGAGCACTGCATCGGGCGCTTCTTCAGGGACGTAATGGCCGCACGGTACCGAATGGCCCGACACGTGGTGCGCGACCTCGCGCCACAGCGCCAGCACATCGAAGCATTTGCCGACCGCGCCATGTTCGCCCCACAGCACGCGCAATGGCGACGCGAGCTTGCGGCCGGCAGCAACGTCCTCGCGATCGTGCACGAGGTCGATCGTGGCCGATGCCCGGTAGTCGGCGCAGATCGATTCGGCCGTGCCATCGATGACGATGCAACGCTCATATTCCGCCATGACCTCCAGCGCGAAAGGTGCGAGCCCCGCGTGCCGCCCGCCCATCACGCTGCGCACATAACGGACCGGATCAGATGCGATGAGCGCCTCCGGCAAGGGCGGCGGCTGGATCAAGAAGAACCAGTGCCAATAGGCACGCGCGAACGCTTCCGAAGTGTTCCCGTACATCGACAGCGTCGGGGCGATGTCGAGCAGCAGCATGCGGTCGACTGCCTCACCATGATCGGCGGCGAGCCGGTGCGCCACGCGTGCGCCGCGGTCGTGCGCCAGCACGCCGAAGCGTGAAAATCCGTGATGCGCCATCACGGCTCTGGCATCGCGTGCCATTTCGCGTTTGCTGTAAGCGACATGGTTTGCATCGTCGGCCGGTCGCCCCGAATCGCCATAACCGCGCAGGTCCATCGCGATGACGGTGAAGCGCTCCGCCAATGCTGGGGCAATACCGTGCCAGATGGCGTGTGTCTGAGGATGGCCATGAAGCAGGAGCAAGGGCGCACCGTTGCCGCCGATGCGGCCGTGCAGCACGACGTCGTCTCTCTGTACGTCGAAGGGTGTGAACTGAGTCATCGCGCTGAACATCATCGGATTGTGCGTCGCACGGTCACCTGCATGGAATCGTCAGCGCCGGTTCAGCGTTCCGCGCGCACCACCAGGCTGACACCGATGGCAGTCAGCGCGATACCAGCCACGGCGACCGCGGTGATCGGCTCATCGAACAGCAACCATGCCATGACGGCTGTGCAAGGCGGCACCAGATAAAGCAGGCTTGTTACGGCTGTCGCAGTGCCGCGCTGAATGAGGATGTAGAGCAACGAGCTGCCGCCCAATGTCAGTGCCAACACCGACCACGTCAGGGCGCCGATCGAATGCGAGTTCCACTGAATCGCCTCAGATTCGAGCATTGCGAAAGGCAAGGTCACGATCAGCGCCGCACCGAGTTGCACCACGCTGGCGCTGCGCACATCGCATGGCGCCAAAAACCTCTTTTGATACAGCGTGCCTGCGGTGATGCAGAGCAGTGCCAGCAAGGCAAGGCTCATGGTGACGCCCGTCACCTCCCCGCCCTGCCCGATTTTGCGCGCCACGACAAGGACCAGTCCGGCGAACCCGAGCAACAAGCCCACCCATTGGCGGCGGCTGACGGCGCCGCCTCGCATCGACATCCAGATAGCCGTCAGCACAGGCTGGACCCCGACGAGCAATGCCACCAACCCCGAGCCCATGCCGAGCTTGACTGCAGCCCATACGCCCCCGAGATAACCCGCCTGAATGAGCGTGCCTGTCACCGCAAGATGCCCCCACTGGGAGCGGGATGCAGGCCAGGTCACGTTCGCCAGCCGGACCCATGCATAGAAGCAGACAAGCGACAGCGCGTAGCGCATAGCGAGAAACTTGAACGGCGGCGCGAAGGGCATGCCGTAGCGCGCAACGATGAAGCCGGTGCTCCATATCAAGACGAACACGACCGGCATCGCTCGCAACCAGCCCGCGCCGCGGGCCGTCATGTTCTCGCGAAAGTCATTTGGCCCGGGCCCTGATCTCCGGAATGGCTTTCTGCAGGTAGTACACCATCGACCAGACCGTAAGCACGGCAGAAATCCAGATCAGCCAGTGACCCCACAACCCGGTGTCGATCAGGCCGAAGAGCCTTCCGTTGAAAAGCAGGAACGGTATTGCGACCATCTGCACGACCGTCTTCACCTTGCCGAGCATGTGCACGGCGACGCTTTTTCCGGCCCCTATCTGCGCCATCCACTCACGCAACGCAGAGATGGCGATCTCACGGCCGATGATGATGAGCGCGACGAACACATCGGCCCTTTGCAGATGTACCAGCACGAGCAGCGAAGCACAGACCAGAAACTTGTCGGCCACAGGATCGAGGAATGCACCGAAAGCCGATGTCTGGTTGAGCTTGCGTGCCAGGTAACCGTCGAGCCAATCGGTCAAGGCGAAGATGATGAACATCACCGTCGCGATCAAGTTGCGCATCGGCTCGGCGATGGGCAAATAGAACACGCCGACGATCAACGGGATCGCGACGATGCGCGTCCAGGTCATGATGGTCGGCAGAGTCCAGAACATCGGTCGATTGTGACGTGGTTCGATGACGGGGTTACGGCGCTTCTTGCAGACCTGTGTCAGTGAAGCGCCCGATAGATCTCTTCGGCCAGGTCCGTTGCGATGCCATCGACCGACGCGATGTCTTCGACGCTCGCCGCTGCCACCCCCCGAATGCCGCCAAAACGTTGCAGCAAACGCGCACGCCTCTTCGGGCCGATGCCCGGAATGTCTTCGAGCTGGCTGCCGCCCACACGCACCTTGGCGCGCTTGGCACGCATGCCGGTGATGGCGAAGCGATGCGCTTCGTCGCGGATCTGCGCGACCAGCATGAGCGCGGCGGAATCGCGGCCAAGGTAGACCTTTTCGCGCCCATCGGCAAACACCAGTTCTTCCAGCCCGACCTTGCGCCCCTCACCCTTTTCGACACCGACGATCAGCGACAGTGGAAGCCCCAGCGCGCCGAAGACTTCGCGCGCCATCGACACCTGGCCTTTGCCGCCGTCGACCAGCACCAGGTCGGGCATGCGCGCGGCACGGGTTTTGGCGGGCGCATCGGTGCCAGCGCCGCTCGCATCGCCCGCGGTCGGCGCATCCGTCTCTGCCGCCATGACTTCAGCCAACTTGCTGTAGCGACGGTGCAGAACTTGCCTCATGGCGGCGTAGTCGTCGCCCGGCGTGATGCCCTCGATGTTGTAGCGGCGGTATTCGCGGTTCTGCATCGTGTGATGCTCGAACACCACGCACGATGCCTGCGTGGCCTCGCCAGCCGTGTGCGAGATGTCGAAGCACTCGACGCGGAAGTTGTCGAGATCGTCGGGAGCGAGTTCGAGCGCATCGGTCAGTGCGCGCGTCCGCGCTTGTTGGGAGCCTTCTTCGGCCAGCAGGCGCGCCAGCTGCAGGCCGGCATTGGTCTGCGCCATTTCCAGCCAGCGCCGACGCTGCTCGCGCGGCTGGAACACGGCCGTGATCCGCGTGCCCGACTGCTGCGACACCGCCTCGATCAGCTCGCGGCTGACGAGTTCGCTCAACACCAGCGTGGCCGGCACCGGCACGTCAATGTAATGCTGTGCGATGAATGCCTCGAGCACCTGGACCGCGACCGAATCGATGGCGGCAGCCGGTGCGCCCATATGGGCTACATCGGCTTGCTCGGCTTCGAAGTCATCGCTGTTGATGGCGGTCGCGTCTTCCACATGCACGGGGAAGTAGGGCCGGTCGCCGAGGTGCCGACCACCGCGCACCATCGCCAGGTTGACGCAGGCCTTGCCGCCCTGCACCTTCACCGCCAGGATGTCGACGTCCTTGTCCGAGGCGATCTCGATCGACTGCTGGTGCAACACGCGCGACAGCGCCGACATCTGGTTGCGCAGCTCGGCCGCCTGCTCGAACTCGAGGCGCTCCGCGTGGCTCGTCATGCGGCCTTCGAGCGCGGTCAGCACGAGGTGCGTGTCACCCATCAAAAAGGCTTCCGCGTTGGTCACGTCGTGCGCGTAGTCCTCGGGCGTGATGTTGCCTACGCACGGCCCGGTGCAACGCTTGATCTGATACAGCAGACATGGCCGCGTCCGGTTCGCATACACGGTGTCCTCGCAGGTGCGCAGTTTGAAAACCTTCTGCAGCAGTTGGATCGTTTCCTTCACCGCCCACGCGCTCGGATAGGGGCCGAAGTAGCGGTGCTTGCGATCGGTTGCGCCGCGGTAGTAGGCGAGGCGCGGGAACGTGTGCGAAGCGATCTTCAGGTACGGATAGCTCTTGTCGTCGCGAAAGAGAATGTTGTAGCGCGGCTTGAGCGACTTGATCAGGTTGTTTTCGAGCAGCAACGCCTCGGCTTCCGAGCGCACCACGGTCGTCTCCATGCGCACGATCTTCGAGATCATGTGGCCGATGCGCGTGCCGCCGTGGCTCTTCTGGAAGTAGTTGGCGACCCGCTTCTTCAGGTTGCGCGCCTTGCCCACGTAGAGCACGGCGCCCGCCGCATCGAAATAGCGGTACACGCCCGGCAATTGCGGCAGGGCTGCCACTTCACTCAACAGTTGATCGGAATGCACGTCTGACATGGCGGCTATTGTGGCGCGGCGGCACGGGGTACATCAGCCATGCCGCGCGTCGGCCCTGACGCTAAAGTGCCCGCATGCAATGGGACATCTTCTGCAAGGTCATCGACAACCACGGCGATCTGGGCGTGTGCTGGCGCCTGTGCTGCCAGCTTGCAATGCGCGGGCAACGCGTCCGCCTGTGGCTCGATGAGCGGTCGGCGCTGCAGTGGATGGCGCCGAAGGGACGCGCGGGCGTATCGGTCATCGACTGGAGTGATCCAGACGCAGTGAAGGCCGCCGCCTCGGGCACCCCTTGCGACGTACTGATCGAGGCCTTCGGCTGCGACCCGGCGCCGGAACTGATCGAGCGTTTTGCGAACGCGCAAGACACCACGACATTGCCGCATGGACGCCGGCCGTGGATCAATCTGGAATACCTCTCGGCCGAACCCTACGTGGAACGTTTGCATAGTCTGCCCTCTCCTGTCTTTCGCGGTCCAGGCGCGGGCCTGACCAAGCGCTTCTTCTATCCCGGCTTTACGGCAGGCACCGGCGGGTTGCTGCGTGAACCCGACCTCATGGCCGAACGCACACGATTCGATCGCGCAGCTTGGCTGGCGCAGCGACAGATCGACTGGCATGGCGAACGATTGATTTCTCTCTTCTGCTACGAGCCTCCCGCCCTCGCTGCTCTGCTGAACCAGTTGGCGACCGCGATGGAACCGACGCGGCTGCTGGTGACGGCCGGCCGTGCGACCTTGGCAGTGCAAGCGTGCCTGTCGAGCAGTGCCAACCCTGATGCCGCTTCAACAAGCGAAGGCGCCTTGTCCATCTCCTACCTGCCGCACCTCACGCAGCCAGATTTCGACAGGCTGCTGTGGTCTTGCGACCTCAACTTCGTACGAGGCGAAGACTCTTTCGTGCGCGCCCTTTGGGCCGGTGCACCCATGGTCTGGCAGATTTATCCGCAGGACGACGACGCACACCACGTCAAGCTCGGCGCATGGCTCGACTGGCTCGATGCTCCACCGTCGCTGCGAGCGTTTCATAGGACATGGAACGGCTTTGGCGGTGTCGATTCTGGCGAAGCGGCACTGCCCGCACTCGAAGCCGAAGCGCTCCCTGAATGGCAGGCCACGATCAACGCGGCGCGTGACCGCCTCCTCGCACAAGACGACCTCGTCACCCAACTGATGCAGATGTGCGCCGGGAAAAGCTAAAATAGCGGGCTTTGCGGTCAGACCGCCGAACCCGCCGCGGGAACCATGCATCACCAGGTAGCACTGGACAAAGACCGCCACACTGGCTTTTCGATGCACCGAGCGGCCCAACATCCAGAGACCCTGATATGAAAATCGCTCAAGAAATCCGCGCCGGCAACGTGATCATGCACGGCAAGGACCCGATGGTTGTCCTCAAAACCGAATACAGCCGCGGCGGCCGCAATTCCGCCACCGTCCGAATGAAGCTCAAGAGCCTGGTGGCCAACTTCAACACCGAGCAGGTTTTCAAGGCCGACGACAAGATCGACCAGATCGTGCTCGAGAAGAAAGAGTGCACCTACTCGTACTTTGCCGACCCGCTGTACGTCTGCATGGACACCGAGTTCAACCAGTACGAAGTCGAAGCCGAGAACATGGGCGACGCGCTCAACTACCTCGAAGACGGCATGACACTCGAAGTCGTGTTCTACGACGAGAAGGCCATTTCCGTCGAACTGCCGACCAGCGTCGAGCGCGAAATCACCTGGACCGAGCCCGCCGTCAAGGGCGACACGTCGGGCAAGGTGCTCAAGCCGGCCAAGATCTCGACCGGCTTCGAAGTACCGGTGCCGCTCTTCGTGGCGCAAGGCGACAAGATCGAAATCGACACGCGCACCGGCGAATACCGCAAGCGCGTCTGAGCGCTCCTTTAGCGTTTCGCCCGCTGTCGAAAAAGCTCCCTCGGGAGCTTTTTTTATGTCTTACCCGACCTTCTCTCGTGCCCCGCCGCTGACCGTTCCCCAAGCTGCCGGGTGAGCTGGCCCGTATCCTGCTGTGGCCTCTCCTGCAGACGCAGCAAGCACAATCAGCAAGACTCCCGGAGCCAACGCATGAACAACACACACAACCTCCACGACAAACGCCTGGCCGACGCCTGGGCGACGCTGCAAACCCACTCCGACAAGGGCTTGCCGCTCGATCCGGACCCGTCCCGCCTTGCGTTCGCCGACCCGGAATTCCTGTTGCGCCGCGAGACCCGCGGCCTTCGCATGCAGCTGGAGCTGATGAAGCCCGACATCGAGATGCGGGCGCACGGCATTGAGAACACCGTGGTCGTGTTCGGCAGCGCGCGCTTTCGAAGCGAAGAAGAATCCGGTGCGCTGATCGCCCAGGCCGAGGCGGCGGGCGATGCCATCGCGGTGGAGCGCCTGCGCCGCCTGGCACGCGGTTCGCACTACTACGAGCAGGCGCGAGCCTTCGGCAAGATGGTCGCGCAGTACAGCAACGACAAGGAGCCGGAAGACAAGCTCTTCATCTGCACCGGTGGCGGCCCCGGCATCATGCAGGCCGCCAATCGAGGCTCTTACGAAGGCGGTGGCCTCAACATCGGCCTCGCCATCGCCCTGCCGATGGAAGAGGAACCCAACCCGTACGTCACGCCAGCGCTGAGCTTCAAGTTCCATTACTTCGCGATTCGCAAGATGCACTTCATGATGCGGGCGAAGGCACTGGTCGCGTTCCCCGGCGGCTTCGGCACGCTCGACGAGCTCTTCGAGGTCATCACGCTGGTCCAGACCAAGAAGTCGAAGCCGGTGCCGATCGTGCTGTTCGGCTCCGATTACTGGAAGCAGCTGCTCAACTTCGATTTTCTGGTAGACGAAGGTGTGATCTCGCCCAACGACGTCAAGCTCTTCGAATACGTCGACGCGCCCGCCGATGCTTGGAAAGCCATCAAGGCTTTCTACAAGCTCTGAGCTGTCTGTGCCTCCGGTGCCGGTGCTTCGGGCGGCGGCACCTTGAGGCCCCATACAGAGCGCGTGCCGGCAGCCACCACGCCACCGACGATCCAGAACACGCCCGCCACGCCGATCAAAGCGCCAGCCGCACCGAATAGCATCGGCATCGCCACGCTCGATGCGTTCAGCGTCATCAGACGCAAGCCGAGCGCCTCGCCGTGACGTGAATGCGGCGTTGTCTGGTGCAACATGCTCATCACCATCGGTTGCACTGCGCCCAGCGCCAGGCCGAGCGCAACCGAGCAGCAACCCATGCCGAAGGCTGTGGTCATGAATGGATAGACAGCGAACACGAGCGCTGTGACGACGTTCGACACGGTGATCACGCTGCGCTCGCTGGCCCGTGAAGCAATGGCCGGCAGCACCACGCGCACGGCGGCTGCGGCCACCGCGAAAGCACCGAGGATCGACCCGATGACCGAGGCACTCAAGCCGCGTTGGTGACCGAGCAGCGGCAGCACGAAGGTGTGGACGTCCCACGACGCGGACTGCAGCCAGTTGACGAACAACAGCCGACGGAACATCGGCTCCGACAACAGATCCCAGGCGCGCGGCTTCGGTGCGCCGAGGGCCGACGGCGGCATCGGCAGGTCGCGTGCACTGCGCGCCAGCCACCAGCAGGCGAGCGGCAGCAGCGCCAGCAGTCCGAATGCCACACGGTAGCCGACGATGTCGCCAGGCGCGCCGCCCGCATGGTCGATCAGCAGCCCGACGGCGAACGGACCGACAAAATTGGCAGCAGCCGGCGCGATAGCCAGCCAGCTGAAAACCTGCTTCAACTGAGCCGGACTTTGCGCAGCGCGGCCGACGTGCCGTTGCAATGCGATCACTGCGATGCCGGTAGCGCCTCCGGTGAGAAGTGCGGCGACGCACAACGCCGGAAAGACCGGAAACGCCGCGCACAACGCAGCGCCCAGTGCCGCAGAGACAACAGCGATCAAGAGCGGCTTGCGCAAGCCATGCCGGTCTGCGAAACGCCCGGCCGGCAGCGCCAGAAAAACCTGCGTCAGCGCGAACAGCGCCAGCATGACGCCGACGGCCGCCGGGCTGTAGCCCTGCTGCAGCGCGAGCAGCGGGGCGGCGAGACGCGTACCGGTCATCACGGCATGCAGGCAGACCTGCGCCAGGATCAGGCGCAGCAGTTCAGCTGTCACGGCGTCTCATCATCTCCCTCGAGGGCCGGTGGCAGCAACACCTGCGCCTGGGCTTCAGGCAACGCCTCGACCTGGCGCAGCGCGCGGTGCATGACGTTGCTGCGCGTCTGCGCCTGGTCCAGCGTGTTGAGCACCGTCTGCGCCTGGTTCTTGACGCGCGCGAGCACATCGCCGAACTTGCCGAACTCGGCCTTGACCGCGCCCAGCACCTGCCACACCTCGCTGGAACGCTTTTCCAGCGCCAGCGTACGGAATCCCATCTGCAGCGAATTGAGGATGGCGAGCAAAGTCGTCGGGCCCGCCAGCGTGATGCGATGCTTGCGCTGCAGCCCCTGCATGAGGTCAGGGCGGCGCAGCACCTCGGCATACAGCCCTTCGGTCGGCAAAAAGAGGATCGCGAAGTCGGTGGTATGAGGCGGCGCGATGTACTTTTCTTCGATGGCCTTCGCCTCCAGCCAGATGCGTGCCTCCAAGGCACGGCCAGCCAGTTCTGCGGCGATCGGGTCGGCGCGCTGCTGCGCGTCGAGCAGGCGCTCATAGTCCTCGTTGGGAAACTTGGCATCGATCGGCAGCCAAAGCGCGTCGCCTTCTGCGGTGCGGCCCGGCAGTCGGATGGCGAAGTCCACCGTATGACGCGCACCGGGACGCGTCACGACCTGCGCGGCGTACTGGTCGACAGTGAACACCTGTTCCAGCAGCGCACCCAGTTGCGCCTCGCCGAAGATGCCGCGCGTCTTGACGTTGGTGAGCAAGTGCTTGAGATCGCCCACGCCCTGCGCCAGGGTCTGCATTTCGCCCAGACCCTTGTGCACCTGTTCGAGTCGATCGGCCACCTGCTTGAAGCTTTCGCCGAGGCGCGCTTCAAGCGTGCTTTGCAGCTTCTCGTCGACGGTCTTGCGCATCTCTTCGAGCTTGGCGGTATTGCTCTGCTGAAGCTGCGCGAGCTGCGTTTCCATGGTGGTGCGCACCTCGGCCAAGCGCCGTGCGTTTGATTCCGAGAGGCCTTGCAACTGCGTGTTGAGCGTGTCGGCCAGGGTCTTTTGCAGCATTGCCAATTGCTGGCCGAACGCGTCGATCTGCGCGTTCTGCGTGCGGGTCGATTCGGCACCCTGCTGAAGCAACGCATGCTGGAACGTCGCGAAGACCTGTGCCGTTTCCTGCCGCGTGCCACGCGCGTTCTCGCCGATCTCTCGGCGTAACTCGCGCTCGATGCGCTCGTTGCCAGCGCCGAGCGTCACGATCAGTTCGGTGTGATCCGGCTTGGGTGCACGACGTGCCAGCAACCACACGAGGAGCACCAGCTCGACAGCCGCCAGCACCATCAACACGAGAAGGATCAATGGGAAATCGAATGGCATGTCGACGGTTTATGTTCCTGCCTGGGCCAGGGGTGTGACCGGCGTCACCGGCCCCTTGCCCTCGAAGAATGCGATCAGGTTGTCCGCTGCCAATTCGGCCATGGCACGCCGCGTCGGTACCGTCGCGCTGGCGATGTGCGGAGTCAGCACGACATTCGGCACAGTGAGCAAATCGGGATGCACTTTGGGCTCGCCTTCGAACACGTCGAGGCCCGCCGCGGCGATGCGCTTGTCGCGCAATGCAGCGGCCAGCGCCGCATCGTCGACGATGCCGCCGCGCGCGATGTTGACCAGCGTCGCGGTCGGCTTCATCAACGCAAGTTCAGCGGCGCCGATGGTGTGGTGCGACGCTGGTGTGTAGGGCACCACCAGCACCACGTGATCGGCGGTCCTTAGCAATTCTTCCTTGCTCACATAGCTGGCCTTGCACTCGGCTTCGAGTGCAGCATCGAGCCGCGAACGGTTGTGATAAATCACCTTCATGCCGAATCCATGCGCGCCGCGTTTGGCGATGCCCTGTCCGATGCGTCCCATGCCGATGATGCCAAGCGTTGCGCCGTGGATGTCGGAGCCGGAGAACATGTCGTACGCCCACTTGTTCCACTTCCCCGCGCGCAAGTAGTGCTCGCTCTCGGCGATGCGGCGCGCCGTGGCCATGAGCAACGCGAAGCCGAAGTCGGCTGTCGTCTCGGTCAGCACGTCGGGTGCATTGGTGCCCGTGACGCCGCGAGAGACCATGGCATCGATATCGAAGTTGTTGTAACCGACGGCCATGTTGGCGCAGATCTTCAGCTCGGGGCAAGCGTCGAGCAACTCGCCATCGATGCGCTCGCTGCCGGTGGTGAACACGCCGGCTTTGCCCTTGAGTTTGTCGATAAGCCGGGCTTTAGACCACACGTCGTCGGCCTGGTTGGATTCGACGTCGAAGTGCTGCGACAGGCGCTCGATGGTCTCGGGAAAGATGGCTCGCGCGATCAGGATTTTTGGTTTGCTCATGATGATCCTTTCAGCGCACGTTCAGCGAAAAAACAGGAACGTGCAGACGACAAAAAGCGGCAGCAAGATGGTGCACGACCAGGCGATGTAGCCGAAGAAGCCCGGCATGCGCACGCCCCGGCTCTCGGCAATGGCCTTGACCATCAGGTTCGGTGCATTCCCGATGTAGCTGACCGCCCCCATGAACACCGCGCCGGCCGAGATGGCGGCCAGGGTCGATGCACGTGCGGTCATCAGAACATCCGCGTCGCCGCCGGCGGTGTTGAAAAAGACAAGGTAGGTGGGTGCGTTGTCAAGAAACGCGCTCAGCAATCCGGTGGCCCAGAAATACATCGGCGGGTTCGGTTCACCACCGGGCAGCGTGACGGCTGCGACCACCGCGGCGAACGGCCCAGCCGCCCCTGCCTTGAGCATCGTGATGACCGGCGCGATGGTCACGAAGATGCCGGCGAAGAGCTTGGCCACTTCGCGCATCGGCTCCCACTCGAACTGGTTGGCGGCGTGAACCGGGGCGGCGGTGAGCTTGAGAGAAATCAGCGTCAGCACCACCAGGCCGACATCGCGCACCAGTCCCGGCAGCCCGACCGATGTGCCATACACATCGAACACCATGTCCGACTTCCACAGGCCGCTCATCAACACCAGCCCGATCACGCCGGCCAGCAAGATGAAGTTGACGCCACCGTCGATGCCGATGCGCCTGGTATCGGGCGTCGGGTCTTGCGGCAGCACGCCTTCTTTGCGGTACCAATGGCGGTCGAGTAGATAGAAGATGGCGAGCAACGCGGCGACCAGCAGCAGTGTCTCGGGCAGGATGTTGCGCGCAGTCCAGAAGAAATCCACGCCTTTCAAAAAGCCGAGGAACAGCGGCGGATCGCCCAGCGGCGTCAGCGAGCCACCGATGTTCGACACGATGAAGATAAAGAACACGACCGTATGCACCTTGTGCACCCGGTTGTCGTTGGCGCGGATCAGCGGACGTATCAACAACATCGAGGCGCCGGTGGTGCCCATGACGCTCGCCAGCAGCCCGCCGATGGCAAGGATGGTCGTATTGGTCACCGGGTCGCCGTGCAGATTGCCGCTGATATGAATGCCACCCGATACCGTGAACAGCGCGACCAGCAACAAGATGAACGGAACGTACTCAGCGAGCAATGCATGCACAAGCTCATGCGCCGCGGACGAGGAGCCGAACACGGTCATCAACGGCAACAGAAACGAAAGCGCCCAACCCAACGCCACCTTGCCGTAATGCCCGTGCCAGAAGTGCGGCGCAATGAGTGGCAGCAGTGCGATAGACAGCAGCAACCCGGCAAAGGGCAGCGCCCACATCACGGACAGCGTGGCGCCGTCCATCAGCGCTGTACCGTCGTGCGGGCCGTCATGCGGGCTGCTCGATCTCAAACACCTGGCGCAGGTAGGCCAGATATTTTTCGTCTTCGCACATGTTCTTGGATGGCGTGTCCGACAGCTTCGCGACTGGCTGGTCGTTGCAGCGGATCATCTTGATCACGATCTGCAGCGGCTCGTAGCCGAGGTCGTTTGTCAGGTTGGTGCCGATGCCGAAGGCGAGCAGGCACCGCCCGCGAAACTGCTGGTACAGCTCAATGGTGCGCGGCACCGTGAGTCCGTCACTGAAGATGAGCGTCTTGGTACGCGGGTCGACACGGTTGGCCGTGTAGTGCGCCAGCATGCGTTCGCCCCACTGGAAAGGGTCGCCGCTGTCGTGCCGCGAGCCGTCGAAGAGCTTGCAGAACAACAAGTCGAAGTCGCGCAGGAAAGCGCTCATGCCATACACATCGGACAGTGCGATGCCGAGGTCGCCGCGGTATTCGCGCCCCCACATTTCGAAGCCGAAGACCTGGCTGTCGCGCAACCGTGGGCCGAGCGCCTGACACGCCTGCAGATACTCGTGCGCCATGGTCCCGAGCGGGATCAGACCGAGCTTCATCGCGAAGAGGACATTGCTGGTGCCGGCGAATTGCGGCGGCTTGGGGGTGGCTCTGGACGGCACCAGCACCGGCCCCAATTGGGCACTGAGGGTCCGCAGTATCTCTTCGTGCCATTCCTTGGAGAAGCGGCGACGCGTGCCGTAGTCGGCGATCTTCAGGTCTTCGAGACCGTCTGCCTGCAACTGCGAGATCTTGTTCTCGAGCCGGCGCCGCCCCTCGTCAACATCGGCCTGCGGCTGGGTGTTGCGAAAGTAGACCTCGTTGACGATGGCCAGCACCGGGACCTCGAACAGGATGGTGTGCAGCCACGGTCCTTTGATGCTGATCTCGAGTTCGCCCGAGGGTTGCGGGACGATGTCGATGTACTTCTCGTTGAGCTTGAAGAGCCCGAGGAAGTCGACGAAGTCGCTCTTGATGAAACGCATCGAACGCAGGTATCCGAGTTCAGCGTCGAGAAACTGCAGGGAGCATAGGGAACGCACTTCGTCGCGAATCTCGTCGGCAAAGCGAGCCAGATCGACGCCCGGGTTGCGGCACTTGAATCGGTATTCGACCTGCGCCCCAGGAAAGTGGTGCAGCACGACTTGCATCATCGTGAACTTGTAGAGGTCGGTGTCCAGCAGGCTTTGAATGATCATGGTGCAGCGCGTGTGTCTCTCTTCAAGGTGCAAGGCTTTGCGACTGGGCGTCGACGATGACGTCGCTTGGGGTGGCTCGATTATCACGGGGCGCGTCGGCATGTGCCTACGGTCGGTTGCCGGGGCGTCCTACCGGCTCGCCACGATGCCGCTACGTACATTTTCTCCACGGCAACACGGCACGCCGGACCACCCAAACCGAAGGAGAAAGTCATGAACAAAGACACCGTTGAGGGCAACTGGAAACAGCTCAAGGGCAAGCTCAAGGAGCAGTGGGGCAAGCTGACCGACGACGATTTCGACGTCATCGCCGGCAAGCGCGACCAGCTGCTCGGACGCATCCAGGAGCGCCACGGCATCAGCCGTGACGAGGCCGAAAAGCAGGTCAAGGATTGGGAGGGCCGCGATGGCCGTACGCCTGACGCACTCTGGTTCGAAAAAGTCTGAACCGCTGAATCTTCAATTTATCAACTCAACGAGGGAAACTCTCATGAAAAAACATCTGCTTATGCTGGCACTCGCATCGTCTTGCTTCGTGATGACGCACGCCAGCGCCATGACAAAGGACGAGTACAAAGTCGCCAAGCAAAAGATCGAATCCGACTACAAGGTCGCCAAGGCGCAGTGCGACACGATGAAGGACAACGCCAAGGACGTGTGCATGAAGGAGGCCAAGGGCACCGAGAACGTGGCCAAGGCCGACCTTGAGCAGCAATACAAGCCGAGCGACAGCCACGCCCGCAAGGTCGCTGAAGAAAAGGCAACGATGGCCTATGACGTCGCCAAGGAAAAGTGCGACGACCAGAAGGGCGATGCCAAGAGTGCATGCGTGAACCAGGCCAAAGCCGATCACGACAAGTCCAAGGCCGACATGAAGGCCATGAAGAAAGGCTGATCCAGCGGTCGCCTTTTGGGACGGCTTCTTGGCTATCAGCAAAAAAACGGCGCCTCGTGCGCCGTTTTTTATTGTGCTCGGAGTTCGTCGGCAACGTGCCGCAACCCCTGGGGCAACGGTACCGGCCTCTGTGTCGAGCGGTCAACATACACATGAACGAGGTGCCCTTGTGCTGCAGCCATCTCGGCGCCCCGGGCGAACAGCGCGATTTCGTATCGAACACTGGAACTGCCGGCCTGAGCGACACGCAGGCCAGCTTCCACCGTTTGCGGAAACGCCAGCGGCGCGAAGTAGTTGCATTGCGTCTCGACAACGAAGCCGATGATCTGGCCCGCGTGAATGTCCAGTACGCCGCGCTCGATGAGTTCCGCATTGACCACCGTGTCGAACCAGCCGTAGTACACGACGTTGTTCACGTGGCCGTACATGTCGTTGTCGGCCCAACGCGTGGGGATGGTCCTGAAAGTGCGGTAGGCGCTGCGACTCTGAGGTTGGGGACGGGCAATGACAGGAGGCTGTGGACGTTCGCTCATGGCGCCGAATTCTGCCAGCCACTGCATCGGCAGGCGTTTTAGAAAGCCCGTTCTAAATTGCTGCATAGCAGCAAAAAACGCTTGAAAGCTGTAGTCAGCTCCCTATACTTCAGTCCATGCTGCAGCGCAACATAGACGGCTCGGCAACGTACCAAGCACCCCTTTTCAACACTACTGGAGATCATCATGGCCCTCAACGCTGACCAACTCATCGCTTCGCAAAAAGCTTCGCTCGAAACCCTGTTCGGCCTGACCACCAAGGCATTCGAAGGCGTCGAGAAGCTGGTCGAACTGAACGTGACCGCCTCCAAGGCAGCACTGACCGAAGCTGCTGGCACCGCCAAAGCCGTGATGGGCGTCAAGGACGCACAAGAACTTTTGGCTCTCCAAGCCAGCCTGTTCCAGCCGCTCGCCGAAAAGACCGCTGCCTACAGCCGTCACCTGTACGACATCGCACAAGGCACCAGCGCCGAGTTCACCAAGGCATTCGAAGCCAAGGCCGCCGAAACGCAAGCCACCATCGTCGGCATGGTCGACAGCGCTTCGAAGAACGCACCTGCAGGCTCTGAAACCGCCGTCGCCATGATGAAGAGCGCCGTGGCTGCCGCCAACAACGCATTCGAATCGGTGCAGAAGGCTGTCAAGCAAGCTTCCGACGTTGCCGAAGCCAACTTCACCGCCGTGTCGACGCAAGCCGTCAACGCTGCCAAGACCGCTACCGCCAAGACCAAGCGTTAATTCACAAGTTGTCTCCTTGGGTCCTCACGGATCCAATTCAGGGCCCTGTTTTCGGACAGGGCCTCTTTTTTTGTCCGACCGCTTTTGCGCACCCTGCATGCCGGCGTCTTCGATAATGCGACCCTCACTATTTGGAGATACGCATGCAGATCGAAGGCAAGGTTTTCATCGTCACCGGCGGCGCGTCGGGGTTGGGCGAGGGCACGGCACGGATGCTGGCCGCCAACGGTGCCAAGGTCGTGATCGCCGACATGCAGGACAAGGGCGAAGCGGTCGCACAAGACATCGGCGGCGTGTTCGTCAAGTGCGACGTAAGTCAGGAAGCCGACGGGCAAGCCGCCGTCGCTGCCGCGCTCAAGCTGGGCAAGCTTTTCGGCCTCGTCAACTGTGCCGGCATCGCGCCGGCCGAAAAAACGGTGGGCAAGAACGGCGCGCACGCGCTGGCTGTTTTCAGCAAAACGGTGACGGTGAACCTCATCGGCAGCTTCAACATGATCCGCCTCGCGGCCGAAGCCATGGCCAAGAACGAGCCCGAGTCGACCGGCGAGCGCGGCGTGTTGATCTCGACGGCTTCCGTGGCGGCCTACGATGGGCAAATGGGCCAGGCCGCCTACGCTGCGTCGAAGGGCGGCGTGGTCGGCATGACACTCCCGATCGCGCGCGATCTTGCGCGCAACGGCATCCGCAACATGACGATCGCTCCCGGCATCTTCGGCACCCCGATGCTGTTCGGCATGCCGCAAGACCTGCAAGACGCGCTGGCCGCCAGCGTGCCGTTTCCGTCGCGCCTCGGCACGCCGGAGGACTACGCCAGGCTCGCGAAGCACATCATCGAAAACGACATGCTCAACGGCGAAGTGATTCGCCTCGACGGGGCGATCCGGCTTCCGCCGCAATAACTGCCTCGCCCATGACTGACGGCGTCAAGCGTCGTCTGCAACGCCGATGCGGCCTTCGATCGGCTCGGTGCTCCCGGTGCGCTCCAGCCGTTCATATTGCGAGATGACCTGGGCGCCGAAGAGCACCAGCGTCGCGGCGATTTCCAGGCTCAGAAGCACCACGATGGCCGTCGTCAGCGAGCCGTATACGACATTGACTTGCGACAGCGACGAGAAATACCAGACCAGGATGCGTCGCGTGACTTCCCACAACAATGCCGCAGTAATGCCGCCCAGCAGCGCGTGGTGCAGCGACAGCCGCCCGACCGGCATCACCAGGTAGAGCGAGGTCAGCATGAAGATCTCGCCGCCGAGGCCAAGCAAGTAAAGCAGCACGCCCGACACACCTGAGAGCGACCAGCTGCGCCCGAACAGGTCGACGCTCGATTGCCCGATGAGCTGCAGCGCGCCCGACACCACCGTGACCAGCAGCAGCCCGACGCACAGGCACAGGATGTAGACGTAGGGCATGACCACCGACAACAGCGCATGGCGCCGATGAGTCGACTTGCGGTGATGAAAGATCACTGTCATCGCCGCTTCGAGCACAGTGAAGGCCAGCGAGCTGAAGAAGATCATCGTCACCAGCAGCACCGGCCCGAGCACGTCGCGATGGTCGAGAAAATTCGACAGCTCCTGCACGACGGCCTTCGACTGGCCCGGCAGCAGCCATTCGAGATAGCGGCCGATCGTCATGAGCAACTCGCGCTGATCTATGAAATGCGACAGCGCGATGACGCTGACGATCAGTAGAGGGACGATCGACAGCAGCGCGTAATAGGCGACCGCGCCCGCGAGCAGCAAACCCTGGTTGGCGCGAAAAGCCTTGAGCGCGTCCCAGATGAAACGGACCGGATGGCGCAGCAGCGGCGCCGCATGACGTGCGGCTTGTCGAAGGGGGCGGGGTGTCATGAGGCGGCGATAAACCGGATGGAACCTGTTGAGGCAAGTATGCCGGCTGAGCGTGTGGCCGCGAGCGGATGCGTATGATTTGGCGCTCCCGTCCCACATGACCATCCCCGCCTCTTTCATCCAGGAACTCATCGCACGGGCGGACGTGGTGGAGATCGTCGGACGCTATGTGCAGTTGAAGAAGGCCGGCGCCAATTTCATGGGGCTGTGTCCGTTCCACGGCGAGAAATCACCCTCGTTTTCGGTGAGCCCGACCAAGCAGTTCTATCACTGCTTCGGCTGCGGAGTGCATGGCAACGCGATCGGTTTTCTGATGGAACACGCGGGCATGGGCTTCGTTGAAGCGGTGCACGATCTGGCCGGTCAATACGGCCTGCAGGTGCCTGAAGACGATGCCTCGCCGGAGGAGCGCGCCCGCGCCGCCGGGCAGCGCCAAAAGCAGGCGACTTTGTTCGACGTGCTCGAAAAAGCCGGCGAGGCCTACCGCAAGCATTTGCGCAATGCACCGGGCGCCATCGACTACCTGAAGCGCCGCGGCGTCTCTGGCGAGGTCGCTAAACAGTTCGGCATCGGCTATGCGCCGGCCGGCTGGCGCGCGCTGGCCAGCGTCTTCCCCAACTACGACGATCCGTTGCTCGCAGAAAGCGGGTTGGTCATCGTCAGCGAAGACACGCAAGGCGTGAACGGGGCGCAGGCCAGCGAAGGCGAAGCGCGACGTTACGACCGCTTTCGCGACCGCGTGATGTTCCCGATTCGCAACGTCAAAGGCGAGTGCATTGGCTTCGGCGGACGCGTGCTCGGCGACGAAAAACCCAAATACCTCAACTCGCCCGAGACGCCGGTATTCAGCAAAGGCCGCGAGCTCTACGGCTTGTACGAAGCACGTGCAGCCTTCCGGGAGCGCGGCTTCGCGCTGGTGACCGAGGGCTACATGGACGTGGTTGCGCTGGCGCAATTGGGCTTTCCGAACGCCGTCGCCACGCTCGGTACGGCCTGCACGCCGGAGCATGTGCAAAAGCTTTTTCGCTTTACCGAATCGGTCGTGTTCAGCTTCGACGGCGACGCGGCCGGCCGGCGCGCAGCGCGCAAGGCGCTCGACGCTGCGCTGCCATATGCGAACGATGTCAGGAGCATGAAGTTCCTCTTCTTGCCGACCGAGCACGACCCCGACAGCTTCATTCGCGAGTTCGGCGCCGACGCTTTTGCTCGCTTCATCGACGACGCGACACCCTTGTCGCGCTTCATGCTCGAAGCCGCGCGCGAAGGTTGCGACCTGGCAACCGCCGAAGGGCGCGCTCACATGACCAGCAACGTGCGACCGCTGTGGGGCGCCCTGCCCGACGGCGCCTTCAAGCGCCAGTTGCTGGGCGACATTGCAGGCATGGTTCAGATGGGCGTCGAGGCGCTGAACGAACTTTGGGGTTCGACGGCAGCGCCTCGAAATGCGCCGTCATCCGCGTCTGTGCCGACCAGTCGTTACAGAAACGACGGTGACCGAACCGTATCCGATGGTCGGTATGGCGGCAAGCCATCGCAAAGTCGGCCGCCGAGCCGCGGGCGCGTGCTGCCGCTCACCCGCCCCGACCTGGCGGTGCGGCTGCTGCTTTCGAACATGACCGAATGGGAAGGCCTCTCGCACGAACAGCACGCCATGCTGTGCGACCTGCCCGGTGAGCACGGCCGTTTGTTCGCCTGGCTCGACAGCCAACTGCACGAGCACGGAGCTCAGCCGTGGGCGGCGTTGCGCGAAGGCCTGCGCGAGCAGCCGTTCGACGGGCTGGCGACGCGGCTCATGACAGCCCCCGACGGCGGCCCGATCGGCGATCCCGAGGGAGACCAGGCGGCCGATGCAGCGCGCGAACTGCGCAGCGTGCTCGACTTCATGCTGGACGATCGGCTCAAAGCGCAGCAGAGCGAGGCGATCGCGGCGGTCGGCACCGACCCGCAGGCGCTGGAGCGCTACAAAGCGCTCGAATCGCGCCGGCTGACGCTGCGCGCTCGCCTTAAAAGCAACACAGACACTGCTTGAAAAAAGCGCAGCGCGCTATAATGTCAGGCTTCGCTATCAGCGAATTCGGCAAGAGCGACAGCAGCACCTCCGGTCCGGCCCCATGCGCAATGCACTCCCCTAGCGGGAACGGGCCAATACACCGCAAGGACTGCACACCAAATGTTCGCCCAACATCTTGCCGGTGTGCTTAGTCAGTTTGGCCCATGAGGATTTATTTCCTCTGTGCCCCCTTGTATGCCTGCGCCGGGTCCGTGGTGCGCGTGTGATTCCGCTTGTTAATTCTTGATGTTCGAGGTTGTATGCCCAGTTCAAAGAAGCCTGCCGTGTCCGCCAGCCACCCCGCTGCTAAAAAACCGTTGAAGGCGACCATTGCACCCTCAAGTGCAAAGGTAACCAAAGCGGGTGCCGCCGCCTCAAAGCCGGCTGCCGCAACGAAAGTGAAAACAGTGCCCACGACCAAATCGAATCCTTCCGCCGACCTGAAGAAGCCCGCTGCAACCGCCGTGGCCGCGACGCCAGCCGCACCCGCTCCAAAGAAAGTGGGCCGTCCGCCCAAGGCAGCCGCTGCTTCAGGCGCGGCCGCACCCGCTGCCACCGGCGCCAAGCGCGGCCGAAAGCCCAAGGCTGGCAACGAAGCACCCACGAGCGACGTCGACCTGTCGGACATCGAGGACGATCTGGCCGGTGAACCCGTCGTGACGTCGACCGAAGAAAAGGTCAAGCCACTGCGCATGAAGATCAGCAAGGCGAAAGAACGCGCCTTGATGAAGGAGTTCGGTCTCGACGAGACCGTGCTGTCTGAAGAAGATCTGGCCAAGCGCCGGTCGCGCCTCAAGACCCTGATCACGCTCGGCAAGACCCGCGGCTACCTGACGCACGGAGAAATCTCCGACCACTTGCCCGACAAGCTGGTCGACGCCGAAACGATGGAAGTCGTGGTCACCATGCTCAACGACATGGGCGTGGCGGTTTACGAGCAGACACCCGATGCCGAAACGCTGCTGCTGAACAACACGGCCCCGACTGCCGCGACCGTCGAAGAAGCCGAAGAAGAAGCCGAAGCTGCCCTTTCGACCGTCGACAGCGAATTCGGCCGCACGACCGACCCGGTTCGCATGTACATGCGCGAAATGGGCACCGTCGAACTGCTGACGCGTGAAGGCGAAATCGAAATCGCCAAGCGCATCGAAGGTGGCTTGATGGCGATGATGGAAGCGATTTCCGCATCGCCCGCCACCATCGCCGAAATCCTGCGGCTGGCCAACGAAATTCGTGCCGGCGTGGGCAAGGCCGTCATCACCACCTTCGTCGACGGTTTCTCGAACCCCAACGAGGCCGACGACTATGTGGCCGAAGAAGACTTCGACGAGTTCGATGCCGAAGACGACGACGACGGCAAAGGCGGCTCCAAGGCGCTGACCAAGAAGCTCGAAGAACTCAAGCGCGATGCGCTCGAACGCTTCGACCGCATGGCCACGATGTTCGAAAAGATCCACAAGATCTACGAAAAAGAAGGCTACGGCACGCCTTCGTATGTCAAGGCGCAAGCAGCCCTGAGCGAAGAGCTCATGACCATCCGTTTCACCGCAAAGACGATCGAAAAGCTGTGCGACATGGTGCGCAGTCAGGTCGACGATGTGCGGAAGAAAGAGCGCGAGCTGCGCCGCATCATCGTGGACAAGTGCGGCTTTCCGCAGGACGACTTCATTCGCGACTTCAGCGGCTACGACAAGAACGGCAACCGCGTTGCCTCGCACCTGCTGAACCAGAAATGGGTCGAGAAGCACGCCGCCTCCGGCAAGGCTTGGAGCGTGGTGCTCGCACGGAACATCCCACCGGTACAGGAACTGCAGCAAAAGCTCGCCGACATCCAGGCGCGCGTCGTGGTGCCTCTGCCTGAGCTGAAGGACATCAACAAGCGCATGAACGAGGGCGAATATTCGTCGCGCGCCGCCAAGAAGGAAATGATCGAAGCCAACTTGCGCCTCGTGATTTCCATCGCCAAGAAGTACACCAACCGCGGCCTGCAGTTCCTCGACTTGATCCAGGAAGGCAACATCGGCTTGATGAAGGCGGTCGACAAGTTCGAATACCGTCGCGGCTACAAATTCTCGACGTACGCGACCTGGTGGATTCGCCAGGCGATCACCCGCTCGATCGCCGACCAGGCACGCACCATCCGTATTCCGGTGCACATGATCGAGACGATCAACAAGATGAACCGCATCAGCAGGCAGCATTTGCAGGAGTTCGGCTTCGAGCCTGATGCGTCCATCCTGGCTGCCAAGATGGAGATCCCGGAAGACAAGATCCGCAAGATCATGAAGATCGCCAAAGAGCCGATCTCCATGGAAACGCCGATCGGCGACGATGACGATTCGCACCTGGGCGACTTCATCGAGGACAGCAGCAACACGGCGCCGATCGAGGCTGCCATGCAGGCGGGCCTGCGCGACGTGGTCAAGGACATCCTCGACTCGCTGACGCCACGCGAAGCCAAGGTGTTGCGCATGCGCTTCGGCATCGAGATGAGCACCGATCACACGCTCGAAGAAGTCGGCAAGCAGTTCGACGTGACGCGTGAGCGCATTCGCCAGATCGAAGCGAAAGCGTTGCGGAAGTTGAAGCACCCGAGCCGTTCGGACAAGCTGCGTTCGTTCATCGACACGCTCTGACCCCCCGGATCCCGTCACAAGGATCTCGAGCCAAAGCGCCCGCTGCGCCCTTCACAGGGTGCCGGGCGCTTTTTTTATCGCACGACAACAAAGAGAGACAAGCATGAATCCGGACGCCGCCAAACTCTGGCAAGCCCCCCGATGGGCGCTTGCCGCGCTGCTGGCTGTGCTCGGCATGGTCGGGCCCTTTTCGATCGACACCTACATCCCGGCGTTCTCGGGCATCGCGCAATCGATTGGGGCGACGCCGGTCGAGATGCAGCAGACGCTGTCGGCGTACCTCTTCGGCTTTGCCTTCATGAACCTGTTCCACGGTGCGCTGTCGGACAGCTTCGGGCGTCGGCCGGTCGTGCTGTGGGGTATGGCGGTGTTCACGCTCGCGTCGCTCGGCTGTGCGCTGTCGCAAAGCATCGGCCAACTCGTGCTGTTCCGCGCGCTGCAGGGCCTGTCGACCGGTGCCGGCATCGTGGTGTCGCGTGCGGTGATTCGCGACATGTTTCCGCCCGCCGAAGCACAGCGCGTCATGTCGCAAGTCACGATCTACTTTGGCGTCGCGCCGGCCATTGCGCCCATCGTCGGCGGCTTTTTGTTCGTGCACCTGGGTTGGCACAGCGTGTTCTGGTTTCTGGTGGCGGTCGGCTGCGTGCTGTTCATCGCCAACTACAAGCTGCTGCCAGAGACACTGCATGTCGACCACCGACAGCCCTTCGAGTTCAAACACCTGATGCGCGGCTATCGGGATTTGTGTTCCGACCCGCGCTTTCTGCTGCTTGCGCTGGCCAGCGGCGTGCCGTTCAACGGCATGTTTCTCTACGTGCTCGCTGCACCGGCTTTTCTCGGTGACCATTTGCAGCTCGCGCCGACGCAGTTCTTCTGGTTTTTCCTGCTGACCATCGGCGGCATCATGTCGGGCGCATGGGTCAGCGGCCGCATGGCCGGCAAGGTCACGCCCAAGCGGCAGATTCGCGATGGCTTCCTGATCATGCTGGTCACGTCTATCGCCAACGTGGCGGCCAACGCCGTCTTCGCGCCGCACGCGGCCTGGTCGCTATGGCCGATCGCCTTCTTCGCGTTCGGCTGGGCGCTGATGGTTCCGGTGGTCACGCTGCTGGTACTCGATCTGCATCCCGAACGCCGCGGCATGGCGTCGTCACTGCAGGCCGTCATCGGCTCGACCGCCAACGGCATCGTCGCTGGCGTGATCGCGCCGCTCGTCATGCACTCGCCATTGGCGCTCGCGGTGACGTCGATCCTGATGCTGTCCATCGGGCTCGTGGCGTGGGTCTGGCTGCATGGCCGCTGGCCGGAGATCGGCCGGCGCATCGCGGTCTGAACAGACTGACCACGTCGCAGGCAAGTCACCCGCGCCTGGGCGACGGCGTGAAGCGCGGGCCTTCGGCCTTCATCCACTTTTCCAGCGCTTCCGCGAAGCCTGCAGACGCCGGTGACGTCACGCGGCGCAGCGGCCGGTACAGGCAGACGTGGCGCACGACTTCGGGTGCCGTCACACGACGCATCACCAGGCCCCAGCGCTCACCCGCCCACACGCCGACATAGGCCGGTGACAGCGTCGCTGCCAGGCCCGCCGCGGCAATGCCGAGCGCAGTCGAGATGTTGTCGACCACGTCGATCGGCGTGATGCGCTCTTCTTCCGGCAGGCCGAGCCGCATCTGCGCCACGCTGCGCTCGTGGTCGCGACCGGCGGTGACGAGCGCATGCGCACGCAGGTCGCGCCAGCGCAGCGTGCGCTTGGTGGCCAGCGGATGGTCCGGCGCACACCACAACACCCACGGACTTTCGAACAGCGGCACGCGCTGCACATCGTCGCCGGTCGGCCTGTCAGGACCGATCGCGAGATCGACATCACCACTCGCGACCATCTCGACGAGTTGCTCGACCGCGGCGTCGCGAATGCGGACGACGACCTTGGGCCGCAGCCCTGCGTAGTCGCGGATCGCGCGCGGCAGCATGGCGCTCGCGATAACCATCGGCGCCGCCACTCGCACCAGCCCGGCCGCGCGATTGCGCAGATCGGCAGCGGCCGCTTCGGCCAGCCGCAGGTGCTTGAGCACGGGCTCGATGGCACCCAGAAACTCCTTGCCCGCAGCCGTCAACGCGACGCGACGCGTGCTGCGCTCGAACAATTTGAAGCCAGCCGAAGACTCGAGTTCGACGACGAGTTGACTCACTGCCGATGGCGTGAGCGCCAGTCGATCGGCCGCGGCAGTGAAGCTGAGCGTGTCGGAAACGCTAGTGAAGGCGTCGAGCTGGCGCAGTGTGTAGCGGGGCAATGGCATCGTTCGATTATCCAGCCCAGCTACGCAATCGACCCAAAAGCATCGATTGTCTTCATGGCCGCTAGCAGGGAGACTTGCGACCGTTACAACGAACGAGAGACAACGCGATGCTCGACCACGCGACACACATGACGCTCGCGCTCGAGCTGCACGAATCCGAACGCAGCCGCGTGCAGGTCGAACATTTCTCCAAGCGCTATCCGGCGATGGAGATCGCAGACAGCTATGCCATCCAGCGCGAATGGGTCGCCCTCAAGCTGGCCGAGGGCCGCACCATAAAAGGCCACAAGATCGGCCTCACATCGCGCGCGATGCAGGTGTCGTCGAACATCACCGAGCCGGACTACGGCGCGCTGCTCGACGACATGTTCTTTCGCGAAGGCGCCGACATTCCGGCCGCACGTTTCATTCTTCCGCGCGTCGAGGTCGAGCTCGCCTTCATATTGCAGCGCGACCTGCGTGGCCCCAACGTCAGCATCTTCGACGTGCTCGCAGCGACCGACTACGTGGTGCCCGCCATTGAGATCATCGACGCGCGCATCGAGCAGGCCGATCGCCTCACGAAAGTGCCGCGCAAGGTGTTCGACACCATCGCGGACAACGCCGCCAACGCCGGCATCGTGATGGGCGGCCGGCCGGTCAAGCCCGATGCGGTCGACCTGCGCTGGTGCGGCGCCCTGCTCTACAAGAACGGCGTCATCGAAGAGTCGGGCTTGGCAGCGGCCGTGCTCAACCATCCCGCCAACGGCATCGTGTGGCTGGTCAACAAACTGGCAGCGCACGACGAAGGATTGAAGGCCGGCGAAGTGGTGCTGGCGGGCTCGTTCACGCGGCCTGTAGCAGCGGCGGCGGGCGATGTTTTTCACGCCGACTACGGCCCGCTCGGTGCCATCGCATTTCGATTCGTCTGAACACACCATGACCTCCATGATTCACGTCGCCGGCGTCCACGTCTCGCCCGACCACTACATCGACGGCCAGCGCGTCGCATCGACCGAAACCTTCGAGCTGCGCTCGCCGATCGACCAGCGCGTGCTGGGCCATATCAGCGAAGGCAGCGATGCCCAGGTCGACGCCGCCATCACGGCAGCGCAGCGCGCATTCCCTGCCTGGGCCGCACTTGGCGCCGAAGGCCGCAAGCCCATCCTCGACCGCTTCGCCGACGAAATCGGCAAGCGTGCCGACGCCTTCTGCATGCTCGAATCGAACGATGCCGGCGTGCTGCTGTCGCGCATGAAGCATGGCGTCGTGCCACGCGCGATGCTCAACATCCGCTGGTTCGCCGAGCACGCACTGACGTTGCAAGACAGACCGATCGAGACCGAGCAGGCGACGCACATCGTGCGGCACGATGCGGCCGGCGTCGTCGCCATCATCACGCCGTGGAACGCGCCGCTGATGCTCACGACCTGGAAGCTCGGTCCGGCGTTGGCAGCGGGCAACACGGTCGTCGTCAAACCGCCTGAATGGGCGCCGCTCACCTGCTCGATGCTGGCCGACGCGGCCCATGCGGCCGGCCTGCCGCCGGGTGTTCTCAACTTCGTGCAGGGCGCGGGCGCAACCACCGGCGCGCGTTTGGTGAGTGATCCGCGACTCGCGCGCGTTTCGTTCACCGGTTCGGTCGGTACGGCCAAGCGCATCGCGCAGGCCGCTGCGGCCAACCTCGTGCCATGCAGCCTCGAACTCGGCGGCAAGTCGCCCTTCATCGTGCTCGAAGATGCCGACCTCGACGGCGCTGCTGCGACGGGTGCGCTGATGTACCGCAACGCCGGTCAGGTGTGTCTTGCGGGCACGCGCTTTCTCGTGCACTCGAAGGTCGTCAACGTCTTCGTCTCGCGCATGCGGGCGCATGTCGAACAGCTGACCGTCGGCGATCCGCGCGAGGCTGCAACGGAAGTCGGCCCCATCATTCATCCGCGCCAGGTCGAGCGCGTGAAAGCGTTCGTCGAACGCGCCTTGGCAGACGGCGCCGAGTTGCTGTGGGGCGGCGCAATGCATCCGTTCGGCGCGCAGTATTTCCAGCCGACCATGCTCACTCAGGTGAAGCAGGGTTCGGAGATCGTGCAGAACGAAGTCTTCGGCCCGGTGCTCACGCTGCAGACCTTCGACGACGACGACGAGGTCATCGCCATGGCCAACGGAACCGACTACGGCCTTGGCGGTGTCTGCTACGGAGAGGTGGCGCATGCGACCGCCATTGCCATGCAGGTCGCGACCGGTTTCATCTGGGTCAACTCCTTCGGCATCCGCGATCTGGCGGCGCCGTTCGGCGGCATCAAGCGCTCCGGTGTCGGACGCGAAGGTGGCGACTGGAGCTTCGAATTTTTCTGCGACGTGAAAGACGTCGTCGTGCCGAAGAAGCCTTTCAAGGCCAGCTTCAGCCACCGCTGAAAGGAGAACGACATGGCACAGATCGTCGGCGCCGCACTGGTGTCGCACCACCCCGGCTTGATGCAGGACGACGACTTCCGCGTGAAGATGGGCAACGGCGCGGATTCTGACCTGATCGCTGGTTACCAGCGCCTGCGCGACCGCATCGACGCAGTGCGGCCCGACACCTTCGTGCTGTTCGATACCCACTGGTTCACCACCGGCTACCACCTGGTCGACGGCGGTGCGCACATGCAAGGCACCTACACCTCCGACGAGATGCCCTGGTACCTGCACGGCCAGCACTACGACTACCGCGGATCGCCCTCGCTCGCGGGGCTTATCGAAGAGGTCGCGGTGGAACAGGGCGTGATGAGCAAGGCGATCTATGACGAAGCGTTGCCGCGACATTACGCGACCATCAACGTGGTCAACAAGCTGGTGAGGGGCGAGCGCGTGGTGTCGGTCAGCACCTGCCAGAACTGCCAGCCGCGCCACTACCTCGAGTCGGGCCGCGTCATCGGCGAGGCGATTCGGCGCATGGGCGTTGACATCGGCGAGCGCATCGTGCTGCTGGCTTCCGGGGCGTTGAGTCACAAGTTCAATGAGATCGACTGGGTGCAGAAACATCCGCGGATGTACCACGAGACCAACGTGTCACGGCCATCGAACGTGGCGGCCGACAAGGAAGCGATCGCGCTGCTTGCGCAAGGGCGGCACGACCTCGTCCTCGACCAGTGGGACAGCAAGTTTCGCCCGCTGCCCTGGGAAGGTTTTGGCGGCCATTACCTGCAGATGATCGGTGCGCTCGGTGGCGCCGATTGCCGCAGCAAGGGGACCGCGTTGTCCGACTACGAGAACGCACGCGGTACCGGCAACGTCCACATGTGGTTCGACATCGAGACCACCGAAGCGAAGACAACACTGGAGGCTCTGGCATGAGCAAGTACCTGCACGAATTTCCGTTCGCCGAACTGCCCGCGGTGATGCGCGGCCCGCGTGTCGAGCGCCGCCGTGTGCTGAGCCATGGCTCGCCTTATTGGGGCACTGTGATCGACGGCAACACGCTGCGACTCGACGACGGTCGCGAGGTCGCGCTGGCAGATGTCACGCACCTGCCGCCGTGCGAGCCGACCAAGATCATCTGCGTGCATCTGTCGTACAGCTCGCGCGGCATGGAGACGCGCAACAAGGCCAGGCCGACCGAGACGCCGACCTATTTCACCAAGCCTCCCACCGCGATGAATGCACATGGCGGTGAACTCGTGAAGCCTGCCGACTGCACCTACCTCAACTACGAAGGCGAACTCGCCGTGGTCATCGGCAAGGTGTGCCGCAACGTGACGCCCGACGAAGCGTGGGACTACATGCTCGGCTTCGCGCCGGCGCTCGATATGGGACTGCAGAACTTTCGCGATACGGATCAAGGCTCGATGTTGCGCGTGAAGGGCGCCGACGGGCTGCTGCCGATCGGTCCCGGCCTGGTGACCGGCGTCAACATCTTCGACCAGACCCTGCGCACCTACCGCAACGGCCTGCTCGTGCAGGAGGCCCACATCGGCGAAGAAATGGTCTGGGGCCCGCACTACATGGTGGCCGACATCGCGCGCCACATCACGCTGATGCCCGGCGACGTGGTGCTCACCGGCACGCCGTGTCATTCACGATCGGTCGATCCGGGAGACACGGTCGAGGTGGAGATTACCGGTATCGGGCGCCTTTCGAGTCACGTCGTCGCGGGGCCGGTGCCGCGCGCTTCTGCACTCGGCGTCGGGCATGCACCGACGGATTCGGACGAAGTTCGGCGCGTGGCGATGGGTCACGATCCACGGGTGCCGGATCGCTTCAAGGACAACTACCGGGCGGCGGCGCAAGTCCCCAACCGTTAGGCAGGCTCGGGTGCGGCAGGGGCAGCAGCGACTCTTGCCGAGCTCGCTCCGGTCGCTCGTGCTTCTTCAATGCCGTGGTCGCGACGCCTTCGCGCAATGCCGTCGCCAGCACCGGCACGGTGGTCGTCGCGTCGACGCCCAACGCGCGTACCACGCACACGCCAGAGACACCGCACGCGGCCGCCTCACTCACCTGCCCCGGCTGCAGGATGCCGCCAATCGCAACGACTGGCGCACCGGCCATGGCGTTCCACCAGCGCAAGTTGTCCAGACCTTGCGGGCGCCACGGCATGTCTTTGGTGAGCGTCGGCCACACCGGCCCACACGCCACGTAGCGCGGCGCCAGGGCACGGGTCCGGCACAGCTCCCACAGGCTGTGCGAACTGATGCCGAGTGCCAGCCCGCTGCGCAGCAGCTCGCCGCGACCCGCCTCACCCAGCGCCAGTAAGTCTTCCTGCCCGAGATGCACGCCGCTGGCGCCCAACTCTTGCGCCAGCGCCCAGTGGTCGTTGATGAACAACTCCGCCTTCGCCGCGCGGCAGGCCGCCACGCTGCGCGCGATTTCGTCGCGCAGCAGCGCGGTCCAGCGCGCGTCGGGCGCTTGGGCCGGATTCGCTGCATCGGACAGCGGCGGCGTCTTGATGCGCAGTTGCACCGAGCGCACACCCGCGGCCAATACCTGCCGCACCCGTTCGGCGCTGTCGACGATGGCGTAGAGACCCAGCAACGGGTCGTCGCTGCGGCGTGGTGCCGCGAAGCAGGCCGCCTCGCCCCACGACATGCGCGGCAACAGCGCAGGGTCGGCGTGGAAGCCCGGCAGGGCCATCACAGGTCCCGCGCCCGCGCCCGCCGCATGACCGCCGCGCAGTGCCTGCGTGGTCGCCATCTTTGCCAGGACGAGCGCATCGGCCGCGACGTAGCCGAGTGCCAACGCTGCGGCAACACTGCTCGCGAAAGTGCAGCCGGTGCCGTGGTTGTGCTTCGTGTCGACACGCGGCGATGCGAGCCAGCCGGCGGCGTGCTCGGTGTCGATCCAGTCGAGTGCTTCACGCTCCGCACTCTGCACGTGGTCCGTGCTGTCGCCGCCGGTAATGCAAACCGCCGCAGCGCCGGCCGCGCGCAGTCGCCGGGCGAGTGCCGGCACGTCGCTGCGGCCAGCGTCATCGCTATCGCCAAGGCCGCTGTCGTGCGCCTCCAACAAGCGATGCGCCTCGTGCAGGTTCGGCGTGACGACCGTGGCGCGCGGCAGCAGCAGATCGCGGTACGCCCGCAACACGGCCGCGTCGGCGAACTGCGCACCGGTGCTCGCCCCCAGCACAGGATCGACCACCAGTGCGACAGGGCGCTCGCGTCGCAGCAGGTCGACCCATCGTGCGACGCATTCCACTTGCGCCACACCGCCGAGCAATCCGGTCTTGATGACCAGCGGCGGCATGTCGGCAGCGAGTGCTTCGAGTTGTGCGTCGAGCCACGCGACCGGCAGCGGCTCGATGCGCGCGACGCTGTGCGAGTTCTGCGCGGTGACAGCGGCGACGACCGTACAGAGATGAACGCCGAAGGCATCGGCCGCGCGCTGATCGGCCGCCAGCCCCGCGCCGCCACCGCTGTCGGTGCCGGCGATGCTCCAGATCACGGGCGGCCTCATCGCGCGGCCTCGCCAAGCAGAAACGGCTGGCCGCCGACCGGAGTGCTGGCCACCGCAAAATCTTGCCGCGCCATCACACCGGCTTGCCAGCCACCGCGGCCGGCCTCGACGGCATGGCGAAACGCGGTCGCCATTCGCACCGGATCGCGCGCCTGCGCCACCGCGGAATTCAGCAGCACGGCGTCGAAGCCCATCTCCATCGCCTGCGCCGCGTGCGAGGGCGCACCGAGGCCGGCATCAACGATCAACGTCGCGTCCGGCAACCGCTCGCGCAAGGTGCGCAGGGCCCAGGGGTTGAGCAGGCCCTGCCCAGATCCGATCGGCGCACCCCACGGCATGAGCACGGCGCAGCCCGCGTCGAGCAATCGTCGACAAGTCACCAGATCGTCGGTGCAATACGGCCAGACCACGAAGCCATCGCGCACCAGGGCGTGCGCAGCGACCAGCAGTTCGGCCGGGTCGGGCTGCAGCGTGTGCTCGTCGCCCACGACCTCCAGCTTGATCCACCGGGTGTCGTACATCTCACGCGCCATGTGGGCCAGCGTGACCGCGTCGCGTGCGGTGCGACAGCCGGCGGTGTTGGGCAGCAATCGCGCACCCTGCTGCGCCAATGCCTCGCGCACGATCGTCATGAAGCCGTTGTCGCCACCGCCGCCATCCGTTCTTGCCATCGCGCGCTTCAGGCCGACGGTGACCACCTGCGTGCCGGCTGCTTCGATGGCATCGCGCAACGTATGGGGCGATGGATAGCCGGCCGTGCCCAGCAGGAAGCGGCTGCTCATCGGCACGCCGTCGACCGTCCAGAGGTCGGCAGCGGGTCGTTCTGGTTGCGCCTGTTGTCGTGTCATCGAAGTCTCCCCGGCTCAGCCGCCGACGATGGGTTGAAAGAACAGCACGACATCGCCGCTTTGCAGCACGCGCCGATCGCGTTGAGCGCGCGGCACGAAGTCGCCGTTGATGGCCGTGCTCATGGCCAGCGGGGCGTGGCCCAGCGCCTGCATCAATGCAGCCAGCGTTGTGCCGGCAGCGACCTCGCGCGGTGCACCGTCGAGTTGCACGGTGATCGTTGCGATGGGCATGCCGGGATGCGTGTTTGTGGCGGTGGCGGTGGCGTCGTTCATGCAGCAAGCGCCTCTTCCACCAGCGCTGGCGCCAGCAGCCAGCCATGCCTGAACAGTCCGTTGATGCGCACCAGTCCGTCGCGCACTTCCACCACCGGCGCATGGTCAGGCAACGCCGGTCGCAGGTTGCGGTCGAGCCGCAGGATGCGTGCTTCGGCAAGTGCCGGCAAGACGCTGTGCGCCGCAGCCATCAACTCGACCGCGCTTTGCAGAGACACCGGCGACCGGTCTTCGCTTTCGATCTCGCTGGCGCCCACGATCACAACGTCGCCGGGGCGTGGCACGACATACACGCGGTGCCGCGGATGCAGCAGTCGCACCGGCCGCGTCAGCCCGAGTCCCGGCGCATGCAGCCAGACAGTTTCACCACGAACGCCGCGCACCGGCAAGGCGGGCCGCGCGCCCAGGCCGCGCACGTCGAATACCGTGTCGAAGCGCTGCCAGCCGAGTCCCTCGACGTACAGGGCGCCGGGCTCGAGGTCGGTCACGCGACGCTGCCAACACCAGCGCACACCGGCCGCGCCGTCGTGCAACGCCGCCATCGCGGCAACGGCGTCGATTTGCGCTTCACCCGGCAACAGCCATGCGTGCGCCACGCCCGCCAGCGCCGGCTCGAGCGCTGCCAATGCGGCTGCATCGAGAGTCTCTGCCGGCATCAGCCCAGCGACTTCGTGGTTGCGAAGGCGTGCGAGCACGCGCTCGGCGCTGCCCTTGTCGGCGCGGTGCGCGAGCATCAGACTGCCGCGTTCCGCGAAGTGCGGCGGGCCCGGTAGCTGCCGCACGATGTCGCGCCAAAGCCCAACGGAACGCAGGCCCCGCACGGCGATGTCGGAGGTCGCGTTGTCGAGTTCGGCCAGCGGGCTCAACATGCCGGCCGCGGTGAAGCCGGCGGCACCCTGGCCGTCGAAGCGCGCTACCGCGTCGTCCGCCGGATCGAACACCGTCACCGCATGGCCGGCGCGCGACAGTTGCCAGGCGAGCAAGCGCCCGAGCAAACCGGCACCGGCGATGCCCATGCTTTTGGCGTGCGCCATGGAGAGCGTTGTGGAGGACGTTGTCGAGGACCCCACTAGGCCTGCGGCACGATCGGAATGTAGAGCTCGCCGCCGGCTGCCTTGAACTCGCTGGACTTGCTGGCCATGCCCGCATCGAGCGCCTGTGTTTCCGTCAGGCCGCGCAGTGCCGCGAACTCGCGCACCTCCTGCGTGATCTTCATCGAACAGAATTTCGGGCCGCACATGGAACAGAAGTGCGCGACCTTGCTGCTGTCCTTGGGCAAGGTCTCATCGTGGAATTCGCGTGCCGTGTCGGGGTCAAGACCGAGGTTGAACTGGTCCTGCCAACGAAAGTCGAAACGCGCCTGCGACAGCGCATCGTCACGCGCCCGTGCCCCTGGATGCCCTTTGGCCACGTCGGCCGCATGGGCTGCGATCTTGTAGGCGATGATTCCCTGCTTCACGTCGTCGCGGTCCGGCAGGCCCAGGTGTTCCTTGGGCGTGACGTAGCACAGCATGGCGGTGCCGGCCCAGCCGATCATGGCCGCGCCGATGGCGCTGGCGATGTGGTCGTAGCCCGGCGCGATGTCGATGGTCAACGGGCCGAGTGTGTAGAACGGCGCCTCGTGGCAGGTCTTCAGCTGCTCGTCCATGTTGGCCTGGATCAAGTGCATTGGCACGTGGCCCGGTCCTTCGATCATGGTTTGCACGTCGTGCTTCCAGGCGATCTTCGTGAGCTCGCCCAGCGTGTGCAGTTCGGCGAACTGGGCCTCGTCGTTGGCATCCGATGCGCAGCCCGGGCGCAACGCATCGCCCAGCGAGAAGCTCACGTCGTACGCCTTCATGATGTCGCAGATGTCTTCGAAGTGCGTGTAGAGAAAGCTCTCCTTGTGGTGCGTGATGCACCACTTGGCCATGATCGAGCCGCCGCGCGACACGATGCCGGTACGCCGCCCCGCCGTCAGATGGATGAAGCCCAGGCGCAGTCCGGCGTGGATGGTGAAGTAGTCGACGCCTTGCTCCGCCTGCTCGATCAGCGTGTCGCGGTAGATCTCCCAGGTCAGGTCTTCGGCCACGCCGTTCACCTTCTCGAGCGCCTGGTAAATCGGCACCGTGCCGATCGGTACCGGGCTGTTGCGCACGATCCAGTCGCGCGTGGTGTGGATGTTGCGGCCGGTCGAAAGGTCCATCACGTTGTCGGCGCCCCAGCGGATCGACCACACCAGCTTTTCGACTTCTTCCTCGATGCTCGAGGTGACCGCCGAGTTGCCGATGTTCGCGTTGATCTTGACCTTGAAGTTGCGCCCGATCGCCATCGGCTCGACTTCGGGATGGTTGATGTTGCCCGGGATGATGGCGCGGCCACGGGCCACTTCGTCGCGCACGAACTCGGGCGTGATGATCTTCGGGATCTGCGCGCCCATCGGGTTGCCGGCGAGGCGTTTTTCGCGCGCGGCGTCGGACATGTATTGCGCCATCCATTCGCGCTTGCCGTTTTCGCGCAACGCGACGTATTCCATTTCCGGCGTGACGATGCCGCGCCGCGCGTAGTGCATCTGCGTCACGTTGCCGCTCTGGCCGGCACCGGTGCGGGCGCGCCGTGGCGTGCGTTGCAACGCGGCGGCGCCGGCACGCAATTCGGCAATGCGCTGGGCATCGCGGTCGGCATGCGTGGCACCATCGTCGAGCGCCAGATGCAGGCGGCCTTCGTAGCTTTCGGTGTCGCCGCGCTCGGCCACCCACACATCGCGCACGCTCGGCAGTCCGCGGCGCACGTCGATGTCGATCGCGGCATCGGTGTAAGGGCCGGAGGTGTCGTAGAGCGAGACGCGCTCGCCATTGGTTAACGCCACCTCGCGCACCGGCACGTTGAGGTCTGGGCGGCTGCCGGCGATGACGCCTTTGGTCGAAGCGGGAAAGGGTTCGCGGGTGAGCGCGAGAAGAGACGCGAACTTGTCGATGGCATTCATGCGGGGCACTCCTGGTTGCAAGACAACGGGTGCTCCGCGATGGCTCCTGGGCGGCGCCCGTCATCGGCGGACGGGCACTCAGGGGAGTCGCAGCTCTTCTTACGCTGGTATGAACCAGATCAAGTTCGCGGGTTCGGACTGACCATCTCAGCACGCGCTTGCGTGCACCCCGGAGCGGTGTTGATTCTGGGCACGGTGCGCGCGGAAGTCAACCAGTGCCGCTCGGAACGGAGGTCTTCGAGGACAATGAAGATGCCCCCAAAATACGTCTGACCCCGGGATTTTTCAAGAAAGCGCGATGACCACTTCCGCATCTCCGACTCCCTACAAACGAGACTTCCCGACGGCGTTCGGCGCCATTCGCAAGCTGCTCGCCGATGGCAACGACACGACACAGGTGTTCGTCATCATGCGAGCGCTCAACGGCCCGGTACCGCGCCAGAACTACGCTCGCTTGATGCAGACGCCGGCTGGCAGAAAGCTTGCCTACCGACGCGTCGAACTCGCGGATCGGTTCTCTGATCCGGCCTTCATCGCGAGCTTTGCGCCGGGCACCGTCGGCGCTGAGTACCGCGCGTTTCTTGAACGAACCGGATACAGCGCCGCCGGTCTGGCAGAGATCTCCAATCTCAACCGTGAGCCGCTGGTCGAAGACCCTTACGCATGGAGCGCAAGGCGGACGCGCGACGTGCACGACATCTGGCACGTGCTCACCGGCTACAAGACCGACGAGAGTCTGGGTGAAGCGGCGCTGGTCGCGTTCAGCTTCGCCCAATCGGGCGGACTGGGCTGGGCCTTTATTGCGTTGGCTGCCTCCTTGAAGAGTCTGCGCGTGACTGGAAATGCCGTGTTCGCGCGTGCGGTGATCGAAGGCTGGCGCAACGGCCGAAAGGCGGCGTGGCTACTGGGTGAAGACTACGAGTTGCTTTTGAACGAGCCGCTGCCCGCAGCGCGCGAACGCCTCGGCATCGCGCCTCCAACCCGCTATGTGTCGGCGCAAGGCGTGCTGGCCGAGCATCTCGCCTGATGGCGCTCGTTCGATGACGCCTATGCGGCGGCTGCCCGGCTCGGCGCTTCTCCTGGCCGCCGCATTGCTCTCGGGTTGTGCCAGTCAGCAAACTTCAGCGCCCCGCGCGCCACGCGCCGCGCTGTCATCGGAGCAAGCCAACGACATCGCGATCCATGCACTCGGCCTGGTCGGTACGCCCTATCGATACGGGGGCAATACGATCGAAGGCGGCTTCGATTGCAGCGGCCTCATCGGCTATGTCTACCGCTCCCGCATGGGCGCCGCGCCGCCGCGCACGGTGGCGCAACTCTCCGACTTCGGAGATCCGGTAGCGACACGCGAACTCCGCTCCGGCGACATGGTGCTTTTCGGACACGGACGGCCGACGCATGCCGGCATCTACGTCGGTGAAGGGCGCTTCGTGCATGCGCCTTCGACTGGTGGCGAAGTACGGCTCGACCGGCTCGACGGTCCTTACTGGTCGCGGCAGACGCTCAAGGTGCGGCGGCTTTGATGTGCGTCAAGGCCGACGACATCGCTTGGCCGGAAGATCGCGCCAGACACTTGAGGATCGATCCATGTTCAAACGCATTCTTGTCGCCACCGACGGCTCTACGTTGTCGAAGAAGGCCGTGCGCGCTGCCATCACGCTGGCGGCGCTGCACGACGCGCAACTGGTCGCGCTGACCGTCGTGCCGCGCTATCCGACGAGCTACCTCGATGGCGCGATGGCGTTTTCTGCCGAGGAAATCGCAACCACCGAAAAGCGCTGGGCCGATTCCGCGCAAGCCGTGCTCGACGACATCGTTACGGCCGCCAAGGCCAAAGGCGTGGACATCAAGACCGCGACCATGAGTTCCGATCAGGTGGCCGAGTCGGTGATCCGCGCGGCACGCAAGCATCGCAGCGACCTGATCGTGATGGCATCGCATGGCCGCAAGGGGTTGAAGCGGTTGCTGCTGGGCAGCGAGACGCAGCATGTGCTCACGCACTCTTCTCTGCCGGTGCTGGTGCTGCGCTGAAGCTCATCTGAACATCAAGGAAGCAACCGCTGCCACAACGGCTTGCGCTTTGGCTCCAACGCCTCCAACGTCCCGTTGATGGTCGTCGCGCCGGCGAAGCGACGTCGCGCTTCCTCCTCGTGCGCTTGCGCCACATGACGTGCCCCCTCGTCGCCATGCATGACCGCGCGGCGCCAGTTCAAGGTGCGTGCAATGAGGTCTTGATCTGTCAGTTGGTCGGGTTGTGTCATGCCCGGATTGTCAGTTACATATCAGTTACAAATAGGGAACTTTCGCACGGCTGCGAGCTAAAAGCGGGCTGCGCGCCTCAGGGTCATTGCATCCGTGAATTACGCCACTCGCGCGGTGACCGACCGAAGCGCTCACGGAACGCGCGGCTGAAATGCGCGGCGTCGTTGAAGCCGCGCGCATAGGCGATTTCACCCACAGGCCGACCGACCAGCCGTGGCTCGAGCAGGTCTTTGCTGCACGCTTGGAGTCGGCGTTCCCAGATGTATTGCGAGGCGGTGAGCGGCTCGCTCTTGAAGACCCGATGGATGTGGCTGGCCGACACACCGAGCTCGGCGGCCAGGCTGCTCACGGACAACGTCGGGTCGGCCAGTTGCTCGTCGATGCGGCGCTTCACGCGCGCCAAGTGATAGGCCGTCAGATTGCTGAGGCCGGGTGCGCGCGCCGCCGGCAAGGTCTGCAGACCCGCGACAAGAATGCTCTGCACGCCGTTGGCCACGGCGAGCGCTGAAGCCGGCTGCAAGGTGTCGATGTCTTCTCGCAGCGTGCGAATCATGCCGAGCAACAGGTGCCCGGCGCCTTCACGGCCGGACACCGTGGTGGCGGTCAGTGTTTCGGTGTTGCGCAGTTCGCTGCGCAGGCGCTCGCCCGGCAGCTTGAGCACGATCTGCTCGAACGCATCGTCGAACAGCAACTCGTAGGGCCGAGTGCTGTCGTACAGCGCAAAGTCGCCGGCCGACAGCACCGCGTCGCGGCCGTCTTGCCGCACCACCCCTTTGCCGCGCGCCTGGATGCTCACCAGAAAATAATCGTCCGACGAGCGTGCAATGTGGCCTGCGGTGCGCGTCACGTTCTGTGCGCTCGACGTCACCACAGACACGTCGAGGCTGGGCAGCGTGTGCTGCCGGATGCTGCCTTCGAAATTGCCCGCCTCGTCCGGGCGTACCGGATCGCATCCGAGCTGCACGTAGACGTTGCAGATCATGTCGGTCCAGTAGGCGAGTCGCTGGTTGCGTGGAACCGCGTCGGTGCTGAGCAATTGATTCATGGGTAACTCCCGAAGTGCGTTCTCGAAATGCGTTCTGCCACGCTGGAACAAGAACGCCGCGCGTGTCGGACAAAGTGTTTGCTGGCGGCGAACTTACGCTTCAAGCAACCCGCATGCCATCGCGCAAACCCGAAGCGCACGGCGCGGCCGATCCTTCCAACCCGCCAGGAGAAATCAACATGCCCCGTGCTGCCCATCCCAAGTTTCGCGTCGCTGCCGTGCAGGCGGCGCCGGTGTTCCTCGACCTCGACGGCACCATCGACAAGACCATCGACCTGATGGCCGACGCTGCCGCGCAAGGCGTCAAGCTCATCGCGTTTCCGGAGACCTGGCTGCCAGGCTATCCGTGGTGGATCTGGCTCGATTCACCAGCGTGGGGCATGCAGTTCGTGCAGCGCTACAACGACACCTCGCTGGTGGTCGGCTCACCCGACTTCGACCGGCTCCGCGATGCGGCGCGCAAGCACAAGATCTGGCTGTCCACGGGCTACAGCGAGAAAGCCGGCGGTAGCCTCTACATCGCGCAGATGCTGATCGACGACCAGGGCAACACGGTGCAGACGCGCCGCAAGCTCAAGCCCACGCACGTCGAGCGCACGGTGTTCGGCGAAGGCGACGGCTCCGACCTGACGGTGTGCGAAACAGCGATCGGCAATATCGGCTCGCTCTGCTGCTGGGAGCATCTGCAACCGCTCAGCAAGTACGCCATGTACGCGCAGAACGAGCAGATCCATTGCGGCGCATGGCCGAGCTTTTCTCTTTACCGCGGTGGCGCATACGCGCTTGGAGCCGAGGTCAACAACGCGGCGAGCCAGGTCTATGCGGCGGAAGGCCAGTGCTTCGTGATCGCACCCTGTGCCACCGTGTCGCCGACGATGAGCGACCTGCTGTGCACCGACGCGGGCAAGAAGCAGATGCTGCTCACCGGAGGCGGCTTCGCGCGCATCTACGGCCCGGACGGCTCGCCAATGGGAACCAATCTCCCGGAAGACCAGGAAGGCCTGGTCATCGCCGACATCGACCTCGGAATGATCTCGCTCGCCAAGGCGGCGGGGGACCCGAGCGGGCACTACTCGCGGCCCGACGTCACGCGCCTGCTGTTGAACAAGACACGGCGTGAGGCGGTGGTTTTCGAGCGGCCGGCCGAGCGCGAATCGGGTGCGTTCGAGGTGGCGGCGGCGGTCGCCCCTTCGCCCACCGTTGCCGCGGAATCCACCTCGCCAGGCGCGCGCGTCCCGCTCGCTGCCTGACCGCAACCGACATTGCAACCCAGCCACGGAGCACCTCATGGAATCCGCCATCGCAGAGCATTTGAAGTGTCCGCGTACACGGCATCGCCGGGTCGAGGACGACTACGCACCGCCCTACCCGGTGTGGTCGGCGCGTGCCGCGCCGTCGGTCACGCAGGTCGTAATGGGCTACTTCGGCGTGCAGTCGCGCGGCGTTGCGATGCAGGGCAAAGCCTGCGCTGCACTGATGAAGATCGCTGCCGGCTTCGCGCTTGCCGACGGACCGGGCCATCACGACCTCACGCACTATGTCGATACCGATGGCTTCGACAACATGATCGCCATCGCGTACTGGAACGACACGGCGAGCCATGCACGCTGGTGCGCGACTCCCGCAATCGATGCATGGTGGTACGACGACGCGCGGCTCACCGAAGGGCTCGGCTACTTTCGCGAGATCGCATCGCCGCGTGTCGAGCACTACGAGACCATGTTCAACACGCCCGATCGCTTCGAAGGTGTCGGCATGGTCATGGGCGAACTCAGCGGCGAACTGCAGGAGCACGGCTACTGGGGCTCGATGCGCGACCGCATTCCACTGTCGCAGACCGATGCGATGTCGCCGTCGGGCTCGCGCGCAATCGTGACCGGTGCGCCGCTGCCAGGTCAGCGCGTTCAAGTCGCTGGTCACCAGAACATCGCGATGATCCGCTCCGGTCAGGAATGGGCCGACACCGCGGGCACGGAACGCACGATGTACGTCGAAGAAATGGAGCCCGTGTTGCGCGAAGGCATGGACTTTCTGCGCGACCGGGGTTTGTCGATCGGCTGCTACAGCAACCGCTACATGACCCATCTCGACGCCGCGGGTGCGCCACTGCAAAAGTCGTTCGGTCTCAGCTATTGGCGGTCATTGGCAGACATGGAACGCTGGGCCGAATCGCATCCGACGCACGTGGCGATCTTCGGAGGCTTCATGCGCTACGTGCAGGCGCTCGAGTTCCAGGTCAAGCTGCGCGTGTATCACGAGGTCTCGGTGTTGAAGGCGGACGAGCAGCGCTACGAGTACATCAACTGCCATGCACGCACCGGACTCATGAACGGCTTGCAACATGCGAGTTGAGTAGACAACGAAAGGCCCGCCGTCTTGCGAGGGCGGGCCTTTCGATCAAGCGCCATTGAGGCGCTGACATTCGGTTTAGCGCGTCGGCTTGAACGGAGCGCGCTTGGCAGCTTCGCGAGGAACGAACACCTTGCCGGCACCACCGTGGCCTGCACCATGACCAGCGCTTGCGCCGCGGGGCGCGAAGCCCTCGCTGCGACCACCGCCAGCACCACCGCGCGGTGCGCCATCGCCGAAGCCAGGCTTGCGACCGTAGCCGCCGCCTTCTTCGCGAGCACCGCCACCGAAGCCGGCATTGTTGCCACCGCCGAAGCCGCTATTGCCGCCGCCGTTACCGCCGCTGTTGCCCTGGTAGTTGCCACGCGGGCCCGGTGCGCTCGGACCACGCGGAGCGCGGTCGTTGAAGCCGGTCGCACCAGCGTAGTTGCTGTTGCCGCCACCGAAGCCGCCGCCATTGCCGCCGCCGAAGCCACCACGATGGCCGCCAGCGCCACCACCGCCGCCGAACTTGCGGTCGCGCGAATGGTTGTCACGGCTGTCGCGGGCACCGCCGCGGAACTCGCCCATCGGCGGGCGCGATTGCGGCATGCGCTGTTGCGGTTCCAGACCGGGGATGGTCTCGGAGTTGAACTGCTGACGGCTGTACTGCTCGATGTCCATGATCTTGCGGCGATCGCGGAACTCGGCGAACGTGATGGCCAAACCATCGCGCCCTGCACGGCCTGTACGACCGATGCGGTGGGTGTAATCCTCGGCCTTCATCGGCAAGCCGAAGTTGAAGACGTGGGTGATCGTCGGCACGTCGATGCCGCGAGCGGCCACGTCCGTTGCCACCAGGATCTGCACCTGGCCCTGGCGCAGTGCCATCAGGCGACGATTGCGCAGGCCCTGGCTCAGCGCGCCATGCAATGCCACGGCGCTGAAGCCGGTTTGCTGCAGGTCGGCGGCGAGGCCGTCGCACTCGACTTGCGTGCTGGCGAACACGATCGCCTGGTTGATGGTCGTGTCACGCAACCAATGGTCGAGCAGCTTGCGCTTGTGCTGGCTGTTGTCGGCCCAGAACAGCACTTGCTTGATGTTCGCGTGCTTTTCTTGTGGGCTGTCGATGGTGATGCGCTGGGGTTCGCGCATCACGCGCTGGGCCAGTTGCTGAATGCGCGGCGCAAAAGTCGCGCTGAACATCATCGTTTGCTGGCGCCCGATCGTGAGCTGGTTCACTTCTGCGAGATCGTCGGAAAAACCGAGGTCGAGCATGCGGTCGGCTTCGTCGACGACCAGAAACTTGACCTGATCGAGCTTGATTTGCATCGAGCGCTGCAGGTCGAGCAAACGACCTGGCGTGGCGACGACGAGGTCGGCGTTCTGCAGCTTGGCGATCTGCAACTGGTAGGGCATGCCGCCCACCACGTTGGCGATGCGCAGGCCGCGGCAATGCTTGACCAGCTCGATGGCGTCGTGTGCGACCTGCTGCGCGAGCTCGCGCGTCGGGCACAGGATCAAGGCGCCGGGCGTGGCAGCCTTGAAATTGCGGTTGCTGGTCGGGTCTTTGCGCTTCGGCTTCTTGAGCGGTGCTTCGCCGCGGGCAGCAGCTTCAGCGGCCTGGCGCTGAAACTCGGCCTTGGCTTCGGCTTCGGCCTCTGCCTGGCGCTTGAGCAGCGTGTGCAGCACAGGCAGCAGGAAAGCGGCGGTCTTGCCGCTGCCGGTCTGGCTCGACACCATCAGGTCGACGAAACGTGCAGCGCCGTTTTGATCGACATCGCCACCCATGGCGAGCGGAATGACCTTGTCTTGCACGGTGGTCGGCTGGGTGAAGCCCAGGTCGGCCACGGCGGCGATCAGTTCAGGTGCGAGGCCGAGGCGGATGAAGCCGTTTGGCAGCGCAGGCGCTTGCACGATTGCTTCATCAGCAGCGGTAGCGATTTCGTTGCTTGGTTCGACATCCGGCGCGACTGCGTCGAGTGCTTCCAGGATGGGCGCTTCCGACACGGTGTCGGGAGCAACGGAAAACTCAGTGGATTGCACAGGCGCGAATTCGCCCTGCGCTTCAAAAGCGTCGGTCATGATTCAATCTTCATACGCGAGCGCTGCCGTGAGCGGCGCTCCGTTGGTGGTTAAAAACATCAACCATCCAACGACATTCAGCAGAGGCTTTCGCCAGGGCTGCGGCCTTTTTGATTTGCAGCCGGAACCAGAAAGACTGGTTACCGAAAGCAATCGGGCGCGGTGTGCAAGACAGGGAGATGCGAGAGACGCTGCCGTTGCCACCTAAGGCTCACTGCAGCGAAGCCATCGATTATCGCATGGCTCCGGGTTTTTACCTAATCGTCAGTCGGTCAAACGCAGAAAGGTGGTGCGGTAGTGCGCCAGCTCTTCGATCGACTCGTGCACGTCGGCCAGTGCGGTGTGCGCTTGCTGCTTCTTGAAGCTGCTGTACGCACTCGGCTTCCAGCGCTTGGCCAGTTCCTTCAACGTGCTCACATCAAGGTTGCGGTAGTGAAAGTACGCCTCGAGCTTCGGCATGTACTTGACCAGAAACCGCCGGTCCTGACCGATGGTGTTGCCGCACATCGGCGAGCTGTTCTTGGGAATGTATTTAGAGACGAACTCGAGCATCTGCTGCTCGGCGGCCGCTTCGTCGAGCGTCGACGCTTTCACCTTGTCGACCAAGCCGCTACGGCCATGCGTGCCCTTGTTCCACGCATCCATGGCGTCCAGCACTTCGTCGGTCTGGTGAATGACCAGCACGGGGCCTTCGATCCGAGGCGTCAGATCGGGACCGGTGACGACAACGGCGATCTCGAGCAAGCGCTCTTTTTCCGGATCGAGGCCGCTCATCTCGCAATCGAGCCAGACCAGGTTCAGGTCGCTCTTTTTAAGCGTTACAGGCGCTGCGGCGGACGCAGGGGTCGCGGTTGCAGCAGTGGTCGGAGCACCAGTCGAATCAGTAGGTTCAGGCATCGGGGGATTGTCACCGATGGCCTGCGAGGCGCAGGCGCGGGGACTAAACTCATCGCCCATGTCCTCATCGATGATCTTTACTGTCGCCTTCGCCGCTGCGCTGGTTGCCGGCCTGCTGGTGAAGTTCTGGCTCGCCTCACGGCAGATGCGCCACGTCGCCCGGCACCGCAACAACGTGCCGACGCCGTTCGCTCAAACCATCAGCCTGGCGGCGCACCAGAAAGCGGCCGAATACACCATCGCCAAGTCGCGCTTCGGCTTGATCGAAATGGCGTGGGGCGCTGTAATTTTGCTGGGCTGGACGCTGCTCGGTGGCCTCGATGTGGTCAACAAGCTGCTGCTCGCTTGGCTTGGCGGCGGCATGACCCAACAATTGGCGCTTCTCGTCGCGTTCGCGGCAATCGGTGGCTTGCTCGAACTGCCCTTCACGCTCTGGCAAACCTTCCGGTTGGAAGAGCGCTTCGGCTTCAACAAGATGACGCTCAAGCTGTGGCTGGCCGATGCCGTGAAGTCGACGGTGTTGGGCACGGTAATCGGCCTGCCCATCGCTGCGTTGATCCTCTGGCTGATGGGCGCAGCCGGCACCTTCTGGTGGCTTTGGGCCTGGTGCGCGTGGATGGGTTTTAACCTGCTGCTCATGCTGATCTACCCCAGCTTCATCGCGCCGCTCTTCAACAAGTTCAAGCCGCTCGACGACCCGACGCTGCAGGCGCGCGTGACCGCGTTGATGAAGCGTTGCGGCTTCGCGGCCAAAGGCCTGTTCGTGATGGACGGCAGCACGCGCAGCGCGCATGCCAACGCGTACTTCACCGGCTTTGGTGCAAGCAAGCGCGTTGTGTTCTACGACACATTGCTACGCCAGCTGAGCGCCTCCGAGGTCGAGGCCGTGCTCGCACACGAACTCGGACACTTCAAGCACAAGCACATCGTGAAGCGACTGGTCGCCATGTTCGCCTTGAGCCTCGCAGGCTTCGCGTTGCTGGGTTTGGTCTCGTTGCAGGGCTGGTTCTTTGCCGGTCTGGGCGTGCAGCCCAACATGGGTTCGCCCAACAGCGCGTTGGCCCTGCTGCTTTTCATGATCGCTGTGCCGGTCTTCGGCTTCTTCGTGGCGCCGCTGTCGGCACGCCTGTCGCGCAAGCACGAGTTCGAAGCCGACGCGTATGCCGTCTCGCAAAGCAGTGGCGCCGACCTGTCTGCCGCACTGCTCAAGCTCTATCAAGACAACGCCTCGACGCTCACGCCTGACCCGGTGTTCGTCAAGTTCTACTACTCGCATCCGCCCGCCTCCGAGCGCCTGCAACGCATGGCGCTCGCGCCGGCAACAGCCTGACCCTGAAAGCGCACCATGAGCGACAGCATGTTCAAACCCAAAGACTGGAAAGTCTTGCCGCGCAGGGCATTGACTGCGACCGAGATCGTCGCCAGCCTGTCGAAGCTCGCCGGCTGGAAGCTGAGCGGCGACGGCGCGGATGTCGTCATCGAAAAGACGTACAGCTTCAACAACTACTTCGAGACGATGGCGTTCGTGAATGCGCTGGCCCTCATCGCCCACACGCAAGACCATCACCCCGATCTGTCGGTGCACTACAACCGATGCGTGGTGCGCTTCAACACACATGACGTGAGCGGACTTTCAGCCACCGACTTCGACTGCGCCCGCCAAGCCGATGCGCTGCTATCGACCGTTTCCACCGCTTCCACCGCATGAGATTCGCTGCATGAGCCATATCAGGTATCGCGCCGTTGGCTAAGCAGCCACGCGATCTTCCCGGCGGCGCCACCCTGCGCGATGGCCTCGTCATCGCTGCCCACGGCCGTCACTGCCTCGTCGAAACGCCCGAGGGCGAACGCCTCATTTGCCACCCGCGTGGCAAGAAGAGCCAATCGGTCGTCGGTGACCGCGTGCGCTGGCAAGCGACCGAAGACGAAGGCACCATCGAGCAGGTGCTGCCGCGTCGCAACCTCTTCTATCGGCAAGACGAGATCCGCACCAAGTCGTTCGCGGCCAACCTCGACCACGTGCTGATCCTGATCGCCGCCGAGCCTGAATTTTCAGAGCATCAACTTGCGCGAGCGTTGATCGCTGCCGAGGCTGAGCGCATCACACCGATCATCGCGCTCAACAAGAGCGACTTGGCGCTGCCCTTCGAACGCGCCTGGGCAAAGCTGTTGCCGTACCGGCGAATGCAGCATGGCGTGCTGCCGTTGTCTCTGAAGGCATCGGGCGAGGCCGATCGCGAATCGCTGATGAAGCTTTTGGCTGGCAAAACGACGTTGGTGCTCGGCCCCTCGGGCGCCGGCAAGAGCACGCTTATCAACCTGCTGGTGCCGGGTGCCTCGGTGCTGACCCGCGAAATTTCACAGGCGCTGAATTCGGGCAAGCACACCACCACCAGCACGACCTGGTACTGGGTCGATGCCGACCACACCACCGGACTGATCGACTCGCCGGGGTTCCAGGAGTTCGGCCTGCATCACATCGCGCCGACGCAGCTCACCGGCCTGATGCCAGATATCGCCGCGCACGCGAACAACTGCAAGTTCTACAACTGCACGCATCTGCACGAACCGGGCTGCGGTGTCATTGCGAATGTAGAAACCGCCGACAAACCCGGCGACATCAGCGCGACTCGCTACAAGATATACGGCGAATTGTTTGCCGAGTTGAGCCAGACGCGCTACTGAGCAGGCAGTGCGTTAGGAGCGGCGCGCGGTATGACAGCCGCACCCGATGCGAACGCCACGCGCTCCACCCGGTAGCCGCGCTGGCGCAAGAGCTCTGGCAGGCCGGCGGGCCCGATCATGTGAAGCGCGCCCACCGCGGCGAACACGCTGCGGCCTTTTTTGTGTAGCGCATCGATGGCATCGGCGAGCGCCGGATTGCGGTCGTCGATCAAGCGCCTGATCGCGGCGATCTCTTTTGGCGTGGTCATGCAATCGCACCACTGTGCGTAGCTTTCGAGTCTGGACAAATCCGACTCCGCCCAGGTCGCCAGCAGCGTTCGGGTCAAGGCTTTGGAGCGATCTCCTTCCAGCGCGTCGAGCGCCTCCCTGATTTCGTCGACGTCGACCACAGCGTCCGGGCCAAGCATCGCATCGGCCTGTACCTCCGGCGTTTCGAGCGAGACGATCGGCTTGCGTTCGGGGCGTGCCTGCTCGGCCAGCATCTGGTCGGCACCGTATTCGAAGTACAAGCCATCGGCACGCAGGCCGATCAATTCGATGGTGCTCAGCAACATCGAGGGGTGCATTTTTCCGACCAAAGTTTCGGGCAGGCAAACGCGTGCCAGCTGCGCATTCACCCGCGGCACGAGCGCCGTCGGCACGTCGCCAGCGTGGCGCGAGATGAGCTTCGCGAATCGCTGCTGGATCGAAGGATCGTCAACGTCCATTTCCAGCGCGAGCGTCTTGCTTGCGCGCAAGGCCGCAGCAGTCTTTGGTCCCGGCAACGCCCAGTCCTGCTTGTTGATATGGATCGTTCCATAGAGCCATGACGTGTGGCTGGCCGCACTGATGCGCCAAAGAAAACCGCGATCGCGCGGTTCGCCCAGCGTCGGTGTCAGCTGGTCTGCAGCCAATTTCGGCGCGGGCGGACATTCGGCCCCATGCGCCGCGCTGGCCCACAGCGACAGCCACGCGACGACGATCACGAAGGCTGCCATCCAGCGGCCACCGTAGCGGCGACCATGATCGACACCGAGACCGGCGCAGGACATCAGCCGAGCACGGTCTGCAGCGCATCGATCAGTGTGCTGCACTGATCGCGCGTGCCAATGCTGATACGCAGGTACTGGTCGATGCGCGGCCGTGCGAAGTGGCGCACAAGCACGGCCCGTTCCCGCAGCGCGGCAGCGAGCATGGCTGCATCGTGATCAGGATGGCGCACGAAGACGAAGTTGGCTTGTGACGGCAGCACTTCGAAGCCCAGGTCTTCCAGCTGCAAGCTGAGGCCCTCGCGCGTGTCCATCACCGCTTTGCGCGTGGCTTCGAAATAGCGCCCGTCCTCGATCGCCGCGATTGCGCCAGCGCTCGCGAGGCGATCGAGCGGATACGAGTTGAAGCTGTCTTTGACGCGCGTCAAAGCTTCGATCAGATGCGACTGCCCGCAGGCGAAGCCGACACGCAATCCGGCCAGCGAGTGTGACTTCGACAAAGTTCGCACCACGAGCAGGTTCGGATAAAGCGCCACCAGCGGCAATGCACTTTCGCCGCCGAAGTCGACGTAGGCCTCATCGACCAGCACGACGCGATGCGGGCAGGCAATCAGCAATTGCTCGATGCGTTCGAGCGGCAGGCCGATGCCGGTCGGTGCATTCGGGTTGGCTATGACGATGCCGGCACAGCCGTCGACAGACTGCGCGCGCGCAGCTAGCGCATCGACGTCGATGCGCAGGTCATCATCCACTGGCTGCAGCTCGCAGGCGATGCCATAGAGTTGCGCGTACACCTTGTAAAAGCTGTAGGTGATGTCGGGAAGGAGCAGCGGTTCAGCCCGCTGAAAGAAAGCGAAGAACGCGTGCGCAAGCACTTCGTCCGATCCGTTGCCGACGAAAACCTGCTGCGCGTTCAACCCATGTCGATGCGCGATGGCTTCACGCAACGCCATCGAAGTCGGATCGGGGTAGCGCTCCAGCCCGCTTTCAGACGCACGCTGTATCGCATCGATGGCAAGCGGTGACGGCGGGTACGGGTTCTCGTTGGTGTTGAGCTTGACGAGATTGTCGATGCGCGGCTGCTCGCCCGGCACGTACGGTTGCAGTGCCGCGATGCGCGGGCTCCAGAAGCTTGACCCGGGCGCGCTCAACGCGCTCAACCAAGCAGGCGCGCCAGCGTCAACAGCGCCAGCAACACCATCCACATCACGACCGATCGCCACACCAGGCCGACCACACTGCGTAGATGCGCCGGCTCGGGCTCGCGGCCCGGCGTGCTTCCGCTGTCGAAGGTGCGCGCGCTCAGCAGAGGGTCGCCGGCCTGGGCGCGCTGCAGCGGATCGGTGATCGGCACCGGGCTGAGCGTACCGCCGCCTAGCCGCACATTCACTGCGCCCGAGGTCGCTGCGAGGATCACGCCGTCGTTCGGATCAGGGAAGCGACTCGCGTCGTTGCGCCAGCAATCGATCGCCTCCTCGAAGCTGCCGACCACCGCGAAGCCGAGCGCCGTGATTCGCGCCGGTAGCCGGTCGATGACACTCCACGCACGGTGCGCCGCCTGCTGCACCCACACGCTCGACGGCTGGTTCGTAGCGCCGCTCTTGTGCGCCCAGTAGCGCGCCACGAACTCGCTCATGCGATAGAAAACGGCGCCGGCCGGCCCGAGCCCGAACGCGGCCAGAATCGAAAACCACGCCAGCACGCCGAACACGTGTCGGTGAGCAGCAATGACCGAATGCTCGATCACATGACGCACGATTTCGCTGCGCGGCAAGTCGGCTGCGTCGACACGCTGCCAATGCGCCAGCAGCGATCGGGCGAGCGGCTCATCGCCATCGTCGAGCGCATCGCGAATGCCGGTGAAGTGATGGCTGAACTGCCGAAAGCCCAAGGTGACATAAAGCACCGCGATGCTCCACAGTACGGCAAAAGGCAAGCCCAGGGTGAGCACCAAAAGCCAGTGCACGCCGAGTGCGATCAGCGTCGGTATGAACACGGAAATGGTCCATGCGATCCACCCGTGATGCGGCTTGCCCGCATCGAAATTGCGGCTGATCCAGCGCGTCCAGGCGAGCACGCCGCCGTAGATCGGGTTATGAAAGGCGAGCGGCCGCACCTGTTCGATCAGCAACGCGCACAGGATGGCAAAAAAGCTCATTCTTCGATGATAGCGACGAGGGCTTTTGCGACAACGGCTATCAGGCGATCATGAAGCGATAGAGATTGCGCAGCATGCCGGCCGTGGCGCCCCAAACGAAGCGCTCGTGCGCACCGTCCTGGTAAGGCATCGAGAACCACTCGCGCCGCTGCGATTCGCCATCGGCTGATCGCCACACAATGGTGTGACGACGGTGGTTCGCAGGGTTCATGAGGAACGCCAGCGGCACTTCGAACGAGTCCGCGACTTCGTAGGGGTTGATGGTGAGCTCGAACCCCGGCTTCACCAGCGCGACCACTGGCGTGATGATGAAAGAAGTGCCAGTGGTGTAAGTTGGCAAGCTGCCCAGAACCTCGATGAAACGCGACTCCAATCCGACCTCTTCCCACGCTTCGCGCATCGCCGCCGCGGCGACGTTGATGTCTTCCGGATCGACACGGCCACCCGGGAATGCCACCTGGCCGGAGTGGGTCGACAGATGCGTCGTGCGCTCGGTCAGCAGCACCGTCGGCACCTCGCGCATGACAATCGGAACCAGCACCGCTGCCTGAGCCGGCACGCGGTCGGCAAAGCGCGGCTCACGCCGCACTTCAGGCGACCAGGTTGGCGGTGTCCCAAAGCGCGCACGCAACGCAAGGGCTGTCAGCTGCGACGCAGCGACTACGGGCAACTGGTGGTCGACGGCCGTAACGGGCACGGTGCGTGGATCGAACGATGGCATGGGCACGAAAGGCGCCGCGTTGATCGGTTCGATAGGGTCGGATTGCATGGAAAAAATAGGGATCGGCTTCGATGGTGAGCGCCTGAAACGGCACAAAAGACGCAGAGGTCACAGAATGCGCTGACCATAGCGCGCAACGACGAAGACTGCCGTCGCGTCCGGCCAATCGAGGCGCCAATGCAAAAAGCCGCCATGACGGCGGCTTTTCGATGCACAGGAACAAGTGCCTGGAGGCTGCTTATTGCGCAGCGGCTGCCGGTGCGGCAGTCTTGCTGCGAAGTTGCAGCTTTTCCTTGATGCGTGCTGAACGACCGCTGCGCTCGCGCAGGTAGTACAGCTTGGCGCGACGTACGTCACCGCGGCGCTTGACTTCGATGGCGGCGATCAGCGGGCTGTAGGTCTGGAACGTACGCTCCACACCTTCTCCGCTCGAAATCTTGCGCACCGTGAAGCCGCTGTTGAGGCCGCGATTGCGCTTGGCGATCACGACACCTTCGTAGGCCTGAATACGCTTGCGGGTACCTTCGACCACGTTCACGCTGACGATGACCGTGTCACCGGGCATGAAAACGGGGATCTTTTTGTCGAGGCGGACGATTTCTTCCTGCTCGAGGGTTTCGATGAGATTCATGACTTTCCTGATGTCGATCGTGCTCGCGCTACACAAAAGGCGTTTGGCGGGTTCGACTCTGAAAGAGTCGAGGTACGTCACGCGGCCGGGCAGAGGATCGGGGAGCCCGAAATTATAGCTTTTTCTTCAAAGCCGTCTCGTCGGCCGCATCCAGACGACCAGCTGCGCGCGCTGCCTCGATAAGCTCGGGGCGTCGCGCCGCCGTGATCGCAAGGCGTTGATCGCGCCGCCAACGCTCGATCTGCATGTGGTGACCAGACATCAACGGCGTTGGGACGCTCACACCGTTCCATTGCTCGGGGCGCGTGTAGTGCGGGCAGTCCAGCAAGCCATCGAGCGTCGGGTTGAAACTGTCCTGCGCATGACTGGCCTCGTCGCCGAGCACGCCAGGTTGCAGACGGGCAACGGCATCGAGCAAGGCCATCGCAGCGATCTCTCCACCCGACAGCACGAAGTCCCCGAGGCTGATCTGATGCGTGACGCGCGTATCGATAAAGCGCTGGTCGATCCCTTCGTAGCGTCCGCAGATCAACACCGCGCCCTCGCTCGCCGACCAAAGTTCGACAGCCGCGTGCCGCAAAACTTCGCCGATGGGCGAGAACAGCACGACGGGTGCGGCAACTGACGAATCCCCCCGCGCAGCCTGCGCCGCAACGAGGCAAGCGGTGAGCGGTTCGGCCATCATGACCATGCCCGGACCGCCGCCAAAGGGTCGATCGTCGACACGCTTGTAGTTGCCTTGCGCAAAATCGCGCGGATTCCAGAGGACGACCTCGACCTGCTTCGATTCGTAAGCGCGACGCGTGACACCGCTCGCAAAGAAGGGCGCGAACAGTTCGGGAAACAGCGTGATGAGGTCGAAGCGCATGGCGGTTCGATGAGCGACTAACGCGCGGCGCCTAGTACTCGGGCTGCCAGTCGACCGTGATCAGCCGGCCGGCGAGGTCGACCTTGTCGACGTAGACGGACACGAACGGCACCATGCGTTCAATCGGCTTGCCGTCTTCTTCGGCCGTCAACACCAGCGTGGTTTGCGGACCCGTCGCGAGCAGTTCACGCACGCTGCCGAGCGCTATGCCCTCGCGATTGACGACGTCGAGACCGATCAAATCGACCCAGTAGTACTCGTCTTCAGCCGCAGTCGGAAAGCTCGAACGCGGTACGAAAACGCGCGCACCTCGCAGCGCTTCAGCCGCGGTGCGGTCAGGCACGTCGTCAGAGTGCGCGACGACCCAATTGGAATGTTCTTTGGCCTCGCGAATCGCGAGCTTGAAGGGGCCGGAAGTTCCGCCAGGCGGCTGGATGAACCAGCGCTTGGAAGAAAAAAGCGCCTCGGGTTGGGCGCTGTGGGGCATGACCTTAAACCAGCCTTTGATGCCCCAGGCATCGGCAATGCGCCCCACCTCGATCGCATCCGCCGGCAGTGCGGCGGCTTCGAGCGTGGGCAGCATTACCTACCGCCGATCAGGCTGCTGCCTTGGGTGCCGCAGCAGCGGCTTGCTTGACCAGACGCATCACGGTCGGAGAAGCCTGTGCGCCGACGCCGGTCCAGTAAGCCAGGCGGTCCGATGAAATGCGGATGCTCTCTTCATTTTCCTTGGCGGCCGGGTTGTAAAAACCCAGACGCTCGATGAAACGGCCATCGCGGCGAACGCGCTTGTCCGACACGACGATGTTGAAAAACGGACGGCCTTTGGAGCCGCCGCGGGAGAGTCGAATGACGACCATGATTTATCCTTCGGGTGGTGCAGCAAGCCGGGAAAATCCCGATAACGCTTGCACACGGTGTTCTTCCAGCGTCGAGACACGCGACATGGCCACCCGGCCAGCGACACGCTGAAAAGCCCATGATTATAGCCCGCCCACCTGATTGTCAGACTCGGCCCGTCCCGCCCCCGTACCTCGTCCACCACAAATCGCCTCCCAGGCTTCCTGATGACCACCATTCGCCCCAGCCGTGAAGACGATCTGCACGCCATCACCGCGATCTACGCCCACCATGTGCTGCACGGCACAGGCACCTTCGAAACCAATCCACCCACGGCGGCAGACATGACCGCGCGCCGCGCCGATGTGCTGTCCAAAGATCTGCCCTATCTGGTGGCAGCAGGCGACAACGGCGAGGTGCTCGGTTTTGCGTACTGCAATTGGTTCAAGCCACGGCCGGCGTACCGATATTCGGCGGAGGATTCGATCTATCTCGCCGAGAGCGCCCGCGGCCAGGGACTCGGCACTCAGTTGCTGGCCGCGCTGATGCAGGCTGCCGAAGAGGTCGGCGTGCGCAAGCTCATCGCGGTCATCGGCGATTCGGCCAACCTCGGCTCGGTCGGCGTCCATCGAGCGCAAGGCTTTTCACACGTCGGTGTGTTGAAGGATTGCGGCTGGAAGTTCGGTCAATGGCGAGACGTGGTGTTGATGGACAAAGTTTTAGGCCGGGGCAGCGACACCGCGCCGGAGTAAAAAGGCGCGATGAAAAACAAGACCCTGGCCGCGTGGCTTGCCTTTGTCGGCGGCCCGCTCGGCCTGCATCGCTTCTACCTGCGTGGCCTTGGCGACATGCTCGGCTGGCTTCTGCCCATTCCGACCGCGCTGGGCCTCTACGGCATAGAACGCGCGCGGCTCAACGGTCTGGATGACCAATGGAGCTGGCTGCTCATCCCATTGATCGGTTTCACCATCGCTGGGTGCGCGTTGACCGCGATCATCTACGGCCTGATGACGCCTGAAAAATGGAACGGGCGCTTCAACGCCGGAGCGGCACCCGATGCACCTCCCGGGCAAACCGGATGGCTCACCATCGGCGCCATCGTCGTGTCGTTGCTGATCGGCACGACGGTCCTCATGTCGAGCATTGCGTTCAGCTTTCAGCGCTACTTCGAATACCAGGTCGAAGAAGGCCGAAAGATGTCGCAGTAACTTTTCGCCCGCTGCGCGCCAGCCCACGATCGGCTGCTAAAAAATCTGCAGGCTGATCCAGTAGGCGATCGCAGCGACGAAAGCCGATGCAGGAATGGTGAAGACCCACGCCCACACGATGTTGCCCGCCACGCCCCAGCGCACGGCACTGGCACGCTGAGTGGCGCCGACACCGACGATAGCGCCCGTGATGGTGTGCGTCGTCGACACCGGAATACCCAGGGCGGTTGCAAGAAACAAGGTGAGCGCCCCACCCGTCTCCGCACAGAAGCCGCCGACCGGCTTGAGCTTGGTGATCCTCTGCCCCATGGTCTTCACGATGCGCCAGCCGCCGAACATCGTGCCGAGCGCGATCGCGGTGTAGCAGCACACGATGGTCCAGGTCGGCGGACTGGCGTCGTTGGCATTGGCATAGCCGGTGGCAATCAGCAGCATCCAGATGATGCCGATGGTTTTTTGCGCATCATTGCCGCCGTGGCCCAGGCTGTAGGCGCCGGCCGAGACGAGCTGCAGCCGGCGGAACCACCGGTCGACCCGCGATGGCGTCGATCGGCGAAACACCCAGGCGACCAGGATCATCATGAAGGAGCCGAGCAAGAAACCGAGCAGCGGCGACACGAAGATGAAGGCCACGGTCTTCCAGATGCCCGAAGCCACCAGCGCACTCGAGCCGGCCTTAGCGATCACCGCGCCGACGATGCCGCCGATGAGCGCATGCGAAGAACTGCTCGGAATGCCGTAGTACCAGGTGGCAAGGTTCCAGCTGATGGCGCCGATCAGCGCACCGAACACCACGTGCACGTCGATCACGCTCGGCTGCGCGATGCCTTTGCCGACCGTCGCCGCCACGCTCAGGTGAAAGACGAAGATCGCCACCAGATTGAAGAACGCCGCGAAGACCACCGCCTGACCCGGCTTCAACACACCGGTCGACACGACCGTCGCGATCGAATTCGCGGCGTCGTGAAACCCGTTCATGAAGTCGAACAGGATCGCCAGCACGACGAGCAAAACCACGACCCACAGGCTGACCTGAACTGCTGCCATGCGCGCTTACCGAATCACGAGTTTTCGAGGACGATGCCCTCGATCACGTTCGCCACGTCTTCGCATTTGTCGGTGATGGTTTCGAGAAGTTCGTAGATGGCCTTCAGCTTGATGACTTCGCGCACATCGGGCTCTTCGCGAAAGAGCTTGCTCATGGCGCTGCGCATCACGCGGTCGGCGTCGGATTCGAGCCGGTCGATTTCTTCGCACGTCTTCAAGACTGCCTCGGCCACGGCCGGGTCGGCGATCTTGCCGAGAAACTTGACTGCGTCTTTCAGGCGGTCGCAGCACTTCACGCTGAGCGCGGTGAGGCGCACGATCTCGTCGGTCATGTGACGCACGTCGTACAGCGCCATGGTTTCAGCAGAGTCCTGGATCAGATCGGCCACATCGTCCATCGTGTTGATGAGCTTGTGGATCTGCTCGCGATCGATCGGCGTGATGAAGGTCTTGTGAATCAACCGGTTGACGTCGTGCGTCACGCGATCGGCTGCACGCTCGGCATTATCGACATCGCGGTTGTACTGCTCACGCAGGTGGACATCGTTGTAGTTGGCAACAAGATTCTCGAAAGCACGTGCGGCCTCAACGATCCGCTCGGCGTGCTGGTTGAACATCTCGAAAAAATTCCCCTCGCGGGGTAGCAGCTTGCCGAACATAGCGCTCTCCTGAATGCGCGGCTAACACACGTTCATGACGCCGCTGTGAAAAACCGCGCAAGTGTAATGGCCGGCCGCGAAGGCAGCCCCGCGCTCAGACGATGCGCTTGACCACCTGGCCCGAGACACGCGCCAGCGCGGCAGCAGGCACCTTGTCGGGCGCGATCTCGGCCAGCGGCTTGAGCACGAAGGCGCGTTCGCGCATGCGCGGATGCGGCAGTGTCAGCGTGTCGCTGTTGCGCACTGTGTTGGCATACATCAACAGATCGAGATCGAGCGTGCGCGGCGCATTAGGAAAAGGCCGTTCGCGTCCGGCAGCTTCTTCGAGACGCTGCAACGCAGCGAGCAACTGCTCGGCATCGAGGCCGGTGCGCAAGGCCACCACCGCATTCACGAAATCCGGCCCTTCTGCATTGACGGGCTCGCTCCGGTAGAGCGACGAGCGTGCGGTGACGACGGTTCGCTGCAATGCGCCGAGCGCAGTCATCGCCTCTTGCACCGTGGCCGCTGCGTCGCCCAGGTTGGCGCCGAGCCCGACGTAGGCAGACACCGTTGGGTACTCGTCCCGGCCCCGCCGTACCGGCGCAGCCGAACGCTTCGACGGCGCGCCCTTGCCGCTGGCGGCACGCCGGGGCGGCGCGCCGCGTGGCGGTCCGCTGTTGGGCCGTCCGGCCGGACGCGCTGGAGATCGGCTCATGCTGCTGCAGCGCCCCCATCGCCCTCTGCACCGCCGTCGCTGCCTTCGCCGCCACCGCCCGCGCGCGGCTTGCGCCGGCGACGTCGTTTGCGCGGTGCAGCCGTACCCTCGCCCTCCTGCGGGAACTCACCGCCCGGCGCATCGGCCTCATCGCGTTCACCGCGATCGTCCTGGTCACCGCCGATACCACGAACATCCTGCGGCTCACGCGGCGCGTTCGGCGAAGCACTGTCTTTTGGCAGCGGATCGCGGACGCGCACCCGTTGTCTCGTTTTCTGTTCGTCGCGGACCTGGTCCATCAGGTCTTGCCGGCGCAGATCGTCTGCCGTGCTGAATTCCTGCCACCACTCGCCGATGGCCTCGCTGATCTCACCGACATCGGCGCGCAACCGCATGAAGTCGAACGCGGCGCGAAAGCGTGCCTGCTCGACCAGGCTGTAAGGCGTCGCGCCGCTGCGCTTGTCGAAACGCGGCTGCATCATCCAGATCTCGCGCATGTCGGCGGCCAGCTTGCCGCGACCCGACACGTCGCCGATGCGCGAATTGAAGACGTCGTCGATCGCGTCTTGCAGTGCCGGATAGGCCGGCTGGCCGCGTTGTCCGTTGCGGCCTTCGAGTCGCGCTGCCCAGCCGTCGCGCACATCGGCCCACAGCACGCAGGCCAGCAGGAAGCTCGGCGCCACCGGCTTTCCTTCACCGACACGGCGGTCGGTGTCGATCAATGCGGCTTTGACGAAGGCCTGGTCGGCCCGCTCGACCACCACATCGAGCAGCGGATAGATGCCCTTGGCGAGCCCGAGCTTGCGCAGTTGTGCGACTGTTGCAATCGCGTGCCCGGTTTGCAGCAACTTCAGCATCTCATCGAACAAGCGGCTCTGCGGCACGTCGGCCAGCAGTTTGCTGGACTCGATCAATGGCGCGGCCGTTTTCGCTTCCATCTTGAAGCCGAGCGCAGCCAGCTTGGCCGAGAAACGGATTGCGCGAATGATGCGCACCGGGTCTTCGCGGTAGCGCGTGGCCGGATCGCCGATCATCCGGAGCGTCAGCTTCTGCGCGTCCTTGATGCCGTTGTGATAGTCGACGACCACCTGATTGGCGGGGTCGTAGTACATCGCGTTGACGGTGAAGTCGCGGCGCGCCGCGTCTTCTTCCTGCGGGCCCCAGACGTTGTCGCGCAACACGCGGCCGCTGGCGTCGACCGCATGCTTCATGCTGGCCAGTTCGCCCTTGCTGGTGCGCTCGTTACCGGCGACCTGCTCGGCGGCGGCGTTGTCCATGTAGGCGCGAAAGGTCGAAACTTCGATCACTTCATGTTCGCGGCCACGGCCGTACACCACGTGCACGATGCGAAAGCGCCGGCCGATGATGAAGGCGCGGCGAAAGAGCCCCTTGACTTGCTCCGGCGTTGCGTTGGTCGCCACGTCGAAGTCCTTGGGACGCAGGCCGAGCAGCAAGTCGCGCACCGCGCCGCCGACCACATACGCCTCGAAGCCGGCCTGTTGAAGCGTGGTGACCACGTTCTTCGCGCGCTCATCGACCAAAGCCGGGTCGATGCCGTGCACCGAGGCGGCGACCTCCTGGCGCTTGCCGAAGCGGCTTTTGCCGCGGGAGCCGTCGGCGGATTTGCCGAGCAGTTTGTCGATGAATGTCTTGATCATTGTGTTTGGTAGCTCTTACTCATTTTCAAGCATCGCGCGAATCAACGGGATCGTGATCGCGCGCTGCGTTTGCAGTGCATAGCCGTCGAGCTGATCCAACAGCTCCATCAGGCTTCCCAGGTCGCGGCTGAATCGATGCAGCACGTAGTCGAGCACATCGTCCGACAACAGGACGCCGCGGGCATCGGCCGCCTGGCGCAACACCGCGCGGCGCTCGGGTTCGCTCAGCACCTGCAAGTGAAACACGTGCCCCCAGCCAAGCCGTGTGCGCAAGTCTTCACGCAACGGCAAGTCGGCCGGCGGCAGCGCGCCCGCTGCCACCACGCCACGCTGAAGCGTCTGCGCATTGACGAACCAGTTGAAGGCCGCGTGCTGCTGCACCGCCGTGTAGAGATGGACGTCGTCCATCAGCACGGCGCTCCATCGCTCATCGAACTCGAGCGGCTCGATCACACCTGCATGCAGCCAGCCGACGGTTGCGCCTTGCTCCCGCAACGCGACCCGAACCGATTCGAGCAAATGCGTCTTGCCGCTGCCGCCTTCGCCCCACAGGTACGTCGGCACCGGGGAATGCAATGCGGGGCCTGCACCGGCACCGACCCACAACTGCAGATGCCGCAGCGTCGCTTCGTTCGGGCCCGCAAAGAAGCCCGCGAAGGTCGGACCTGTGGCAATGCCGATGTCGAGCGCCAGCTGTTTCATCCCGGAAGGTTCATGGAGGAGGCCAATGGAGCGAGTTGTCGCGGCCCTTAAAATCGTGAGGAATTCTATCGGCCCGGCCACCATGGTCGCTGGCGCCTGTCTCTGTTCAGCCCTCTTCTTCTATCGACCGCCCATGACTTCTTCTTCGTCCACCCCGCTCAGCTACAAGGATGCCGGCGTCGATATCGATGCCGGCGACGCGCTGATCGAGCGCATCAAACCGCTCGCGAAGAAGACGATGCGCGAAGGCGTTCTGGCTGGCATCGGCGGCTTCGGCGCGCTCTTCGAAGTGCCCAAGCGCTACAAGGAGCCGGTGCTGGTGAGCGGCACCGATGGCGTCGGCACCAAGCTCAAACTGGCTTTCGAATGGCAGATGCACGACACGGTCGGCATCGACCTCGTCGCCATGAGCGTCAACGACGTGCTGGTGCAAGGCGCCGAGCCGCTCTTCTTTCTCGACTATTTCGCCTGCGGCAAGCTCGACGTCGACACCGCGGCGGCCGTGGTCGGCGGCATCGCACTGGGTTGCGAACTCAGCGGCTGCGCGCTGATTGGGGGCGAGACGGCCGAGATGCCGGGCATGTACCCGAACGGCGAATACGACCTCGCGGGCTTTGCCGTCGGCGTTGTCGAAAAATCGAAGATCCTGACCGGTCAGAGCGTCCAACCCGGCGACGTGGTGCTCGGCCTCGCCTCGAGCGGCGTGCATTCCAACGGATTCAGCTTGGTGCGCAAGGTGATCGAGCGGGCGCAGCAAACCGACGGCGGCGGCTTGCCGGCGACGCTCGATGGTCAGCCCTTCCGCCAAGCGGTGATGCAGCCGACGCGGCTGTATGTGAAGCCGGTGCTCGCAGCGCTCGCTGCCCATCCGATCAAGGCGCTGGCACACATCACCGGCGGTGGTTTGCTCGAGAACATTCCGCGCGTGCTGCCGGAAGGCACCGCCGCGCACCTGAAGAAGGGCAGCTGGCCCAAGACCGAGCTCTTTGCGTGGCTGCAAAAGATCGCCGGCATCGACGATATCGAAATGAACCGGACCTTCAACAACGGCATCGGCATGGTGGTCGTGCTCGACGCAGCCGAAGCCGCCGCCTGCGCCGAAACGCTGCGAACCGCCGGTGAAGCGGTGTACGAGATCGGCACGATCGCGGCGCGCGGCGATGGCGCTGCTGTCGTCGTGGCCTGAGCAGGCGTCAGTCCGTCCGTCTCTGTCCGCCCGTTTGCATCACACCGGCACATGGCCCGTTCGAACAAGTCTCCCGAATCCGCAGTTCCCGCTCGCAGCAGTGCGCAGCCGCCGCGCGTGACAGCGGCCGAGCGACCGGCGTCTCGCACCGTCGTGATCGCAAGTTACCTGCTCATCACCGGCGGACTGCTGCTGGTGATGTGGAAAGACCTGCTTCCCGGCCTGCTCTTCGTCTGCATCGGATTTCTTGCGACCCGCGCGTTTGCGCGCGGCATCGAAAGCCTGGTGCGCCGCGCTCTGCCTGCCCGCATGGGTCATCCGATCACATCGACTTTGCCCGGCGTGCTCGCGGCTGCTTTCGTGGTGCTCGCCCCCATCGGGCTGGTCGCGCTCGCCTTCGCCGAGGCGCGCGAGTTCGTTCTCACTGCGCCGGAGCAATACAAGGAATTGCTGGATTACATCGCGCGCACCGTGCTCGAACTGAAGCTCAAGCTGCCTGAGACAGTGAGCGTGTATCTGCCCGACGGCGCTGCGGAAGTTCAGCGCATGGTTGCCAGCTATTTGCGTACGCAAGCTGGCGCGCTGGCGCTCACGGGCCGGGCCTGGCTGGGCGGATTGCTGTTCGCTTACGTCGGGTTGATCGTCGGTGCGCTGGCTGGCGTCTCGCGCGGGCATCTGGTGCAAGGTCCGCTGGCGACGCAATTGGAGCAGCGCATACGGTTGTTCGGCGAAGCCTTTCGGCAAATCGTCGCAGCCCAGTTCTGGATTGCAGCGTTCAACACGCTGCTTACCGCAGGCTTTCTCTTGCTGCTGCTGCCGTTGTGGGGCATGCGTCTGCCATACGAGCCGGCGCTGATCACCTTGACATTCGTGGCGGGGTTGGTGCCGATCGTAGGCAATCTCTTGTGCAACACGGTGCTGACGCTGGTCGGCCTGTCGGTGTCGCCTGCGGCTGCCGCTGCATGCCTCGTATTTCTCATCGTGATCCACAAGGGCGAGTACGTCATCAACGCCAAAGTGGTCGGCACCAAGACACACATGGCGGTGTGGGAGTTGCTGGCCGTGATGTTCGTGGCCGAGGCGGTTTTCGGGCCTGCCGGGCTGGTGGCGGCACCGCTGTTCTATGCGTACCTGAAGAAAGAGCTGGAAGCGAATCGGCTGGTGTGAAGTGGCGATGTCAGGTCAGGTGGTCGGTGCAGCCGGGTTCGGTAAGGGCGTGGCTTCCGGTGCATCCGGGTCCATCCACTTCGCCGCATGGCTGCGCAGTGCATCGAGCTGCAACCAGATCAACGCGAGCTGCGTTCGCACCAGACGAACTTGCGCATCGTCAGCGCCTTCCGTGATGTCTTCTGCCAGTGCATTGAGGGCTGCGCGCGCGGCCAATGCAGCCGGCGTCTCGTTCCAGTAAAGATTGCTGCCGCCAAGCCCCTCGGTCAAACGTTCTAAAGCCAGCGCAGCCTGTTCGGCCGCTTCGCGCAAGACGACCGCACGCGGTACGTCCCGCAACACCTCGCGATGGGCGCCGAGCGCCGACAGATAGCTCAGCATGGTGTGCGACTGGATCAAAAAGCGCAGGGCCACGCCGGCACGCGGCCGCACGAAATTCGGCTCACGGAACATCTCGGAAACTGCCGTCGACAGCGCCGCATCCGAATTGTGCGCATTGCGCCGTGCGAGACGGTAGTCGAGATCGTCGCGGGCGCCCGAACGATATTGCTCGACGATCTGCCGCAGATAGCCAGCGTGGTGCCGCATCGCCAGCGCCGCCAGTTCGTGAATGCGCCGACCCTGCCAGTGCGGCAGCACGAACAGCACGGCGAGCCCGGCGATGATGCTGCCGATGGCAGTGTCGAGCAGGCGCGGCACGATCAACACCTCACTGTCGCCGACCTGGTTGAAGCACATCAGCACCAGCAAAGTCATCGCCGCGGTGGCAACGAGATAGCGCGTGGTACGCGTCGCGAAGAAGAGCACGCCGGCGGCCACGGCGATCATCGATTGCAGCAATGGCTGCGGAAAAAGATCGAGCAAGGCCCAGCCCGCCACGACACCGATCACCGTTCCGGCGATGCGCTGCCCCATTCGCGTGACGGTGTCGCCATAGCTTTGCTGGCAGACGAAAAGCGTAGTGAGCAAAATCCAATAGCCTTGTGCCGGATGGATCGCGCGCATTACGCCGTAACCGACGGTCAGCGCAATGGCCAACCGCATCGCGTGGCGAAACAGCGGTGCGCGCGGCGTGAACTGCCGTTGCACGCGCTCGGCGGCATCGCGCCAGGAGCGCGGCGACCGGTCGAGCAGGCTCATGTCGGTGCGGCCGAGGCCCGCGGCCGGGTGCGCGGTGTGGCTGGCGCCGGCCAGTTGACCGTCGAGCTGCGCGAGGTTGCGCGCCAGCGCTTCGACGGACGGCAGCAAGGCCGCCCGCGCCGCGCGACCCTCTGACTTGGCCGCGTCCGGGGAATGCGCGTCCGCTTCGGCGCGCGCATGTTCGAGGGCATTCCGCAGTTCGGCTAGTGCATGAACGCTGTAGCCGTCTGACACGAATGGCTCGCGTCGCGCGATCGACTGCCCCAGTTGTTGGCAGGCGCGCCCCTGAAGCCCGAGCACACGCTGGCAGCGATAGAGCAGGTCGCTGTGAAAGAACGCATCGGCCAGCGCGTTGTAGTCCTCGTGAGACGAACTCGCCCGCTCGTGCACATCCTGCGCGATCAGGTACAGGCCGCGATAGCGTGCGATACGACCGGTCGGAGCCCGTGCGCCGATGCGGCGAAAGATACTTTCCTTGGCATTGTTGAGTTCGGTCACCACGGTCGCATTGAGCTGCGCCAGCGCGAGCCGTTTGTGCTCGATGTCGATATCGCGCAACGGCTCGAACAGCGACGCCTTGAACTGCACGTAGTCACCGAGCACGGTGAAGAGCCGCACCAGCATCGCCTGCACGGGTTGTGCAGGAAACAAGGCGCACCACGCCACCGACAGCACGCCGTACCACGCAGCGCCCGCCAGCAAGAGCAATGGTTCACCGTCGTGCGGCAATCCGGCACTCAGCGCGTTGTCGGCGGCTAGCGTGGCGTACAGCGCCAGGATCAGCGTGGCGTAAGCGATGGCTTTGTAGCGCGCTCCAACGGCGCCGAGCATCGTCAACACGAAGGCTGTCAGTGCCAGTGTGGCGATAAACAGTGGCGGCCAATCGAAGAGGAATTCGACCGAATAAGCCGCCGCCGCGAAGCAGGCCAGCGTAACCACCTGCGCCCGGAACCGGCCGCGCCAGCTGTCGTCGGTTTCGGCCAGCGCGCTGGCGATGGCACCAAGAAAGAGCGGGATCATCACGTCCTGCCGCTCAGTCAGCCAGCAGGCGGCCATCAGGCTGCCGAGCGCGAGCAGCACGCGCAATGGCTGGGCACGCGCAGCGAGCGCGCGCCAATGCTGGCGCAGGGAATGGAGGGTCGAATTGGTCATTGCTATGTAGTGGTGCAGGATGCGTGCCAAGTGGCCGCGCCCCCAGTTTGCAACTGCCGCCGCGCTACCCATTTGATAGCGTCATCTGCAGGCGCAGCGCGTGCGGTGGTTGCTTTTGGCGGCGACGCCTAGACGTAGCCGCAGAAGCGCAACGCATGACCGTCGGGTTCACGAATCGCGAACTCGCGCAGGCCCCAGGGCTGCGATACGGGTGATTCGATCACCGTCACGCCGCGCTTCAGGTAAGCCTCGTGCAAGCCGTCGACATCGTGGCCAACGTGGACGACGATCTCGCCCCGCCACTGCCGCGTCTCGCGCGCATTGCATTGCCAGAGGCGGATGTAGACCGGGTCACCGTGGGTGCGATCGCCCTTCTTGACGCGCGCATAGCTCGGCGGCTCGCCAGCGATGAAGTCAAGCTCGAAGCCCAGCACGTCGCAGAAATAGCGTGCGGCACGCGCCGCATCGGCGACGGGCAACACCGGCTGGATGCCGTGGAATCGATGCAGTGTGCCGAGGTCGACAACGCCGAGCCGCGGAACCGGCGCGGTGCTCATGCCACGCGCCGCAGCGTGGCCACGCGCTCGGCGATGACGTCGATGTCGAGCGCGTCGTCGGCGTGCGTCAGGTAGGTTTCGAGATCGCGCACCGCCTCCGCGGTATTGCCCTGTTCGGCATGGGCAAGGCCGCGGTCGCGGTGCTCCGACCATGCGTCCGGCAACAGGGCCACGAGACGATCCTGGACCGCGATGGCGCGTTGCCAGTCTTCCTGCGTGCGGTGCACTTCCTTCAGATTGCGCAGCATGCGCGCGATGATTTCACGGGGTGCCGCGGGCTGCAGGTACAGCCCGAGCGGCACATCGAAATCGTCGACCAGGCCATTGCTGCGCTTGTACGGTTCGAGCCGCTCGCCGAGTTCTTCTCGCGAGAGTGATTTGCCGGTGAAAGGGTCGATCACGACCTGTCCTTTCGGCAAGGTCACCTTCAACATGAAGTGACCCGGAAAGGCAACGCCGCGTGCGTGCAGCCCGAGCCCCTGCGCCAGCTCCATCCACAGCACCGCGAGCGAGATTGGGATGCCGCGGCGGGTGCGCAGCACGGCGTTCAGATAGCTGTTGTCCGGGTCGTAGTAGTCGTTGACGTTGCCGCCGAAACTCAGATCGTGAAAGAAGAACTGATTGAGCAACCGCAGCCGTTGGAGCGGCGCGGCATCTGCCGGCAGGCGGCGCTTGAGCCGGGCCAGCAATTGGTCGACATCGCCGAGGACCTGTTGCACATCGAGCTCGGGGTACTCATCCTGCGCCAGGCTGGCGGCGGCTTCGAGCAGCGGAAAGTGGTCGTCGCTCTGCACGAGCGAGCCGAAATACTCAAGAGCGGTGGGCGCTGAAAAGCGGAGGGACATGTGTCTTTGTAGTGGAGGCATCCGGGAGCGTCAAGCTCTGACGCACGGACCCGTTCAGCGCTGCGTCGAGGAGTTCAACGCCGCATGAAGCTGCGAAGCTTGACGCCGACCAGCGCCAGCGTTGCAAAGTAGAGGGCCGCGGCACTCACGACGATGCCTGCCAGCAGCCCGACACGCAGCAGGCGCTGTTCGCGCAGGGCGATCCAGTCGAAGTGCTGGTTACCCCACACGAGCAGCGCGCCCAGCACCACTGTCCCGGCCAGCACTTGCGCAATGAAGCGGCCCCAACCGGGTTCAGGCTTGAAGCTGCCGGCCCGGCGCAGGCCGATGAGCAGCAGCAGCGCATTCACCAGCGTCGCGATGCCGATCGACAGGGTCAGCCCTGCGTGCTGCATCTGCGGCACCAGAAAAATGTTGAGCACCTGCGTCAACGCCAGCGCGCCGAGGCTGATGCGCATCGGCGTGCGCATGTCGTGCCGCGCGTAGTAGCCGGCGGCAAGCACCTTGATGGCGACGATGCCGAGCAGGCCGGTGCCGTAGCCCATCAAGGCCGCCGTGGTGCGCTGTACGTCGAGCGCGCTGAACGCGCCGTTGTGAAAAAGCACCGCTACCAGCGGCTGCGGAAACACCAGCAGCGCGACGGCGCACGGCACGGTGAGCAGCACCACGAGGCGCAGGCCCCAATCGAGCATTGCCGAGTAACGGATGTCGTCCTTGGCGGCACGCGCGGCGGCGAGTTGCGGCATCAGCACCACGCCCAGCGCCACGCCGAGCATCGCGCTGGGGAACTCCATCAGCCGATCGGCGTTGGTGATCCAGGTAACGCTGCCTTCGGCCAGATGCGATGCGATCTGCGTGTTGATAAGCAGCGAAATCTGAGCGCCGCTGACACCGATGAGCGCAGGCAGCATCAGCCTGAGGATCTTGCGCGTGGTCGGGTCGGCCCATGCGGCTCGGAGCGCGGCCCATCGCACGCCGATGCGCGGCATCATGCCGAGCGAGCGCAGCGCAGGAATTTGCAGCGCCAGTTGCAAGATGCCGCCGACCATCACGCCGATGCATTGCGCATAGATGGGCTCGATGCCGTAGCGCCTGAAAAGCGGTGCACCGAGCACGATCGAAGAAATCAGCGCCAGGTTGAGCAAGACCGGCGAGGCAGCCGGCACGACGAACTTCCGCCACGTATTGAGAATGCCGCCCGCCAACGCCACCAGCGCCATGAAGCCGATGTACGGAAACATCCAGCGCGTCATGACGACCGCGCTGTCGAAGCCGCCCGATTGCTTCAGTCCACTGGCCATCGCCCACACCATCAGCGGCGCGGCCACGACGCCGACCACGCACAGCACCACAAGGGTCCAGGTCAGCAACGTGCCGACGTGGTCTATGAGCTGCTTGGCGCCTTCGTCGCCGTGCTCCGTCTTGCAGGCGGCCAGCACGGGCACGAAGGCCTGACTGAAGGCGCCTTCGCCGAGCACGCGACGAAACAGGTTGGGGATGCGAAACGCGACGTAGAAAGCGTCGGTGAGCGCGCTGACGCCGAACACCGAGCTCATCAGCACGTCACGCACGAGACCGGTGATGCGCGAGGCCAGGGTCAGCAGCGAGACGGTGGAGGCAGAGCGAAAAAGTGACACCGGTCGAGTGTATGTGCGCACCGTGCCGCTGCGGATGGCGTCGCGTCCGGCTCCGCTTATAATAGAAGGCTTTGCTGCATCATCCTCAGACACTAAAGGATCCGAATCATGGCATCAGCCAAACCCAAGAAAAAGAACCCCCGCCTCGCATCGGGCCGTAAACGCGTCCGTCAGGGCACGAAACTGAACGCTGCGAACACCTCGCTGCGCTCCAAGTACCGCACCGCGGTCAAGAACGTCGAAAAGGCTGTTCTGGCCGGCGACAAGACCAAGGCGACCGAACTGTTCGCCAAGGCACAAAGCATTGTGGACACGGTTGCCGACAAGGGCATCTTCCACAAGAACAAGGCAGCTCGCGACAAGAGCCGCCTCTCGACGAAGGTCAAGAACCTCGTCCTGGCGCCTGAAAAGGCCGCCGCCTGACACCAGTCAGGCAAACAGCCCGGACGGGTCTCCCGTCCGCCGTTTGATCGGGGTGCGCTGCAGCAAAGTGAAAAAACCGCCTTCGGGCGGTTTTTTCATGTCTGCGCTCTTTGCGCTATCTGAGTTCTAAGCCTTCTTGGCATCCGGCACGCCGCAAACCTCACCGACCTGCAAACCGTTGTCGCGGGCAAAGTTCATGACGAAGTCCCAGGCCATGACCTCGTGCTCGCGCAGTTCGCGATTCACGATCACGCACTTGACGCCGTTGATGGTGGTCGGAACGCACCAAGGCGAATAGCTCAAATGATCGCCTGGCACGGCGCCGCCCGGCCTGAACGAACTCATGACGCCCGCCAGACGTTCGGCCCAATCGCTGGGCCGAAATGCACGGCCATCACTCGTGATGCCCTGGACAAATATGACTTGAGAGGCGGGGGAGTCCATGAATCGGGTTGAACTGCACCAGGATGCTGCAGCGCACCATGATTTTAGCCATGCGCTCTGCACAGGACGTGCCAAGGGCATTGCTGTGATGCGGAATCGTCACCGCCTGCGACGATGACGCCGCCTAGAATTCCTTTTCCTTTTCTCGGAGTACCGCATGAGCGCCCCAGTGCAACCCACCTCGCCCCACGTCATGAACACTTACGGTCGGCTGCCGATCGCGCTGTCGCACGGCCAGGGCTGCCGAGTCTGGGACACCAACGGCAAGGCTTATCTGGACGGACTGGGCGGCATCGCGGTCAACACGCTCGGCCATAACCATCCAGAGCTGGTGCCGGCCTTGCAGGACCAGATTTCGAAGCTGATTCACAGCTCCAATTACTACCACGTGCCCGGCCAGGAGCAACTGGCCGCCAAGCTCTGCGAACTGTCGGGGCTGACCAACGTGTTTTTCTGCAGCACCGGTCTGGAAGCCAATGAGGCGGCCCTCAAGCTGGCGCGCAAGTTCGGTCACGACAAGGGCATCGAGCGACCTGAAATCGTCGTCTATGAGCACGCCTTTCATGGCCGCAGCATCGCCACGCTGTCGGCCACCGGCAACCCGAAAATTCAGGCCGGTTTTGGCCCGCTGGTTGAAGGCTTTATCCGTGTGCCGTTGAACGACATCGAGGCGTTGAAGAACGCCACCCAAGGCAATCCGAACGTCGTCGCCGTGTTCTTCGAGGCCATTCAGGGCGAAGGCGGCATCCACCCGATGGCGCTGGAATACATGAAGCAAGTGCGCGCCCTGTGCGACCAGAAAGACTGGCTGATGATGATCGACGAGGTGCAGTGCGGCATGGGTCGCACCGGCAAGTGGTTCGCGCACCAGTGGGCCGGCATCTTGCCCGACGTGATGCCTTTGGCCAAGGGCCTGGGCTCCGGTGTGCCGATCGGCGCGGTGGTGGCCGGCCCGAGGGCCGCGCATATCTTCGGCCCGGGCAACCACGGCACCACGTTCGGCGGCAACCCGCTGGCGATGCGTGCCGGCGTCGAAACCATCCGCATCATGGAAGAGCACAAGCTGCTCGACAACGCGGCCAAAGTGGGCGCCCATTTGAAGGCGGCGCTGGAGAGCGAGTTCGAAGGCTTGGCGGGCGTGAAGGACGTGCGCGGACAGGGGCTGATGATCGGCATCGAACTCGATCGTCCCTGCGGCATCATCCTGAATCGCGCTTGCGAAGCTGGCCTGCTCCTGAGCGTGACGGCCGACAGTGTGATCCGCCTGGTGCCTCCGCTCATCCTGAGCACGGCCGAGGCCGACGAAATCGTCGCCCTGCTCGCACCGCTGGTGAAAGCCTTTCTGGCGGAGCCGATCAAATGACCGCAGCCACCAGCCAGCCGGTTCGCCACTACCTGCAGTTCTCCGACTTCACCGCGGACGAATACGCCTATGTGTTCGAGCGCGCGGCGATCATCAAGCAGAAGTTCAAAGCCTACGAAAAGCACCAGCCGCTGACCGACCGCACGATGGCGATGATTTTCGAGAAGGCTTCGACGCGAACGCGCGTCAGCTTCGAAACGGGCATGTACCAGCTCGGCGGCAGCGTGGTGCATCTGACCACCGGCGACAGCCAACTCGGCCGCGCGGAGCCGATCGAGGACAGCGCGAGAGTCATCAGCCGCATGGTCGACATCGTGATGATCCGGACTTTCGGGCAAGACAAGATCGAGCTCTTTGCCGAGCACTCGCGCGTGCCGGTCATCAACGGCCTGACCAACGAATTCCATCCGTGCCAGATCCTGGCCGACATCTTCACTTTCATCGAGCACCGTGGCTCGATCAGGGGCAAGACAGTGGCGTGGGTCGGTGACGGCAACAACATGGCAAACACCTGGCTGCAGGCCAGCGAGATCCTCGGCTTCAAGGTTCATGTGAGCACGCCGAGCGGCTACGAAGTCGACCAGTCGGTCGCCGGCATACGCTCGACCGACAGCTACAAAGTCTTCAAGGATCCGATGGAAGCCTGCCGCGGCGCAGACCTGGTCACCACCGACGTCTGGACCAGCATGGGCTTCGAGGCGGAGAACGAAGCACGCCGTGCCGCGTTCGCCGATTGGTGCGTCGACACGGAAATGATGGGCGCGGCGCAACCCGACGCGCTCTTCATGCACTGCCTGCCGGCACACCGTGGCGAGGAAGTCGAAGCCGATGTCATCGACGGGCCCCAGTCGGTGGTGTGGGACGAGGCGGAAAATCGCCTGCACGCGCAAAAAGCGCTGATGGAGTTCTTGCTGCTCGGGAAGCTTTAAACGGCTTCACTTTGCAAGCCGTCCTGCAAGACCGTGATTCACGGCTGATCGGGTTTATGTGCTGTTGGAAATAACCGACACCACGACCCCTTGCGCGGCGCTAACTTCGCTGCATGACTTTCTCTTCCACCGCGCTGCGCCTCTGGGACATCTCGCCGCCGGTTTACGTAGGGGCACCAGTGTTCCCCGGCGACACGCCGTACCAGCAGCGCTGGGCCGCCAGCATTGGGCCGGGTTGCCCGGTCAACGTGAGCGAGATCACGCTGTCACCGCACGTCGGCGCGCATGCCGATGCCCCACTGCACTACGACGCTGACGGCGCGAGCATCGGCGACCTCGATCTCACACCTTTTCTCGGGACTTGCCGCGTCATTCACGTGATCGCGCGCGGTCCGCTGATCGAGTGGTCGCACATCGCGCATGCGCTCGCCGACCTGCCGCAGCGCGTTCTGGTACGCACCTACGAACATGCACCGGTCGATCGTTGGGACGGCGACCTCGCCGCCTACGCGCCGGCCACCATCGAACGGCTTGCCGCGCTCGGCGTGCTGCTCGTCGGCATCGACACGGCGAGCATCGACCCGGCTGACAGCAAGACGCTCGACAGCCATCAGGTCATCCGCCGACTGAATCTTCGCGTATTAGAAAACCTGGTGCTCGACGACGTTCCCGAAGGCGACTACGAATTGATCGCGCTGCCACTCAAGCTCGTCAGCGCCGATGCCTCCCCCGTTCGTGCCGTCCTTCGCCAATTGCCCCAATGAGCTCCACCACCATGACACTCGACGACTGCCGCGCACTCGACCGCGAAGACCCGCTGCGCAACCTGCGCGACCAGTTCACGCTGCCCGAGGGCGTGATCTACCTCGATGGCAACTCGCTCGGTGTGCTGCCGAAATCGGCGCCCGCGCGCATTGCAGAAGTCGTCACGAAGGAATGGGGCGAAGGCCTCATCCGCTCGTGGAACACCGCAAGCTGGTTCGACTTGCCGCAGCGGCTGGGGGACAAGGTCGCGCGGCTCATCGGCGCAGCACCGGGCGAAGTGGTCTGCACCGACAGCACGTCGATCAACCTGTACAAAGTGCTGTTCGCGGCGCTGAGTCAGGTCGCGCAGAGCGGATCGAACCGCAAGGTCGTGGTGAGCGAGCGCAGCAACTTTCCGACCGACCTCTACATCGCCGAGTCGCTCTGCCGCGAGCGCGGATTCACGCTCAAGCTCATCGAAGCCGCCGACCTTGCCGCATCGCTGACCGACGAGGTGGCCGTGCTGATGCTCACGCACGTCAACTACCGCACCGGCGCCATGCACGACATGAAGGCCGTCACCGCGGCCGCGCATGCTGCCGGTGCGCTCACCGTCTGGGACCTGGCACACAGCGCTGGCGCCGTACCCGTCGCGCTCAATGAATGCGATGCCGACTTCGCAGTCGGCTGCAGCTACAAGTACCTGAACGGCGGCCCCGGCGCGCCGGCTTTCGTCTGGGTCCACACGCGGCACGCGGGCCAGTTCGAGCAACCACTGTCCGGTTGGTGGGGCCATGCCGCGCCGTTCGAATTCACCCCGCACTACAGGCCCGCACCGGGTGTGAGCCGATACCTTTGCGGCACCCAACCCATCGTCTCGCTCGCCGGCCTCGAATGCGGTCTCGACACCGTCCTCGCGGCCGAAGCCTTCAACGACGGTTTCGGCAGCATGGCTGCATTGCGCACCAAATCGCTCGCGCTCACCGATGCGTTCATCGCGCTGGTCGAAGCACGCTGCCCCGATCGCTTCGCGCTCGTCACGCCGCGCGACCACGCGCAACGCGGCTCGCAGGTGTCCCTCGCGATGGCAGATGCCGCCGAGGCCGACGCCAACGCGGCCTACGCCGTCGTGCAGGCCTTGATCGCACGCGGCGTGATCGGCGACTTTCGCGCAGGCGATGCGCAAATGCCGCACCTCCTGCGCTTCGGCTTTACGCCGCTTTACCTCGGCTTCGAAGATGTCTGGCACAGCGTGGAACACATCGTGCAGGTGCTCGAAACCGAAGAATGGAAACGCCCCGAGTTCAACCGGAAGAACGCGGTGACCTGAAACACCAGGAGCACCGGAAGCACGCCATGAGCACCGAAAAAATCGTCAGTCAAGAGAACGCGCAACTCGACTTCAGCACGTCGATGAGCTACGGCGACTACCTGCATCTCGACGAGATCCTGAACGCGCAGCACCCGCTCTCGCCGACGCACGACGAGATGCTCTTCATCGTCCAGCACCAGACCAGCGAGCTTTGGATGAAGCTCATGCTGCACGAGCTGCGCGCCGCGATCGCCTGCGTCGCTTCAGGGGAGTTGCCGGACGCTTTCAAGATGCTCGCGCGAGTCACGCGCATCATGGAACAGCTGGTGAGTGCATGGACCGTGCTGTCGACGATGACGCCGCCCGAGTACAGCGCGATGCGCCCGTACCTTGCCAACTCCAGCGGCTTTCAGAGCGCGCAGTACCGCTGCATCGAGTTCGCGCTCGGCAACAAAAATCCCGCCATGCTCAAGCCCCATGCGCATCGGCCCGATCTGCTGGCCCAGGTGGAAGCGGCATGGCGCTCGCCGTCCTTGTACGACGAGTCGTTGCGACTCCTGGCACGTCAAGGTCTCGCCGTGCCAGCCGACCATCTCGATCGCGACTGGACGCTGCCGTATGAATCCAGCGATGCAGTCGAAGCGGCATGGCTCGTGGTGTACCGCGATCCGCGCGCGCACTGGGACCTGTACCAGCTAGGCGAGAAGCTGACCGACATCGAAGACGCTTTTCGTCTCTGGCGCTTTCGGCATGTGACCACGGTCGAGCGCGTCATCGGCTTTAAGCGTGGCACTGGTGGCACGGGGGGGGTGAGTTATCTGCGCAAGATGCTCGACGTGGTGCTGTTCCCGGAGATCTGGAAGCTGCGTACCGAGCTTTGAGCGTTGGTCAATCCAACGCTGCCAAAGTGCCCTCAACCCAAGAGAACCCTATTCGCTCTTGCTCGAGGCGCAAGCCTTGACGAATACGGTTGTCGCGCAGATCGTCGTAGAGCGCTTTCTCCTCCGGCCTCAATCGCGGCAAGTCACGTAGCGTTTGCGCGCGCTCGTCGCCCCACTGCGATTCGAAGGCCATCAGGGTCGCGCGGTCCATCAAAAACGACTCGACATGCTTGAGTCGAGCGCGCAATTGATCGAGGATGGCAAAGCCATGGGTGTCGATATCGCCCCAGTAATAGACCGGAATTCCTGTTAGCCACTCCGCCTGGGCCAACATCTCGAAGCCATAGCCAGCACCAAAAATCACCATGCTGCGCTCGGTGAGTGGAAACGACAGAAAGTTGATCTCGTTCTCCGTCACGAACACCCGCGACAGGCCGAGGTCGAGCCGACTGAAGCTGCCCGCATCCAGTGTGATGTCTTGCGCCGGCGCCGGATCACCCATGGCACGCGTCGAGTCGAATAATCGAAACCTGACGCGAAGTGGCTTGTCGCGAAAGCCATAGCGCAAAGCGAATGCGTTCAAGCCGGAAGCCGTCATATTCACGGCTTCAGGCGGCAGCACGAGATCCAGACACTCGGCAAGCACGGCCCGATGCGCCTCGATGAATTTGGTGTGAACACCGGCAATGTCGAGCTGACGCAGATACACGTCTGGCCGCGGATTTGCTCGCAGCCAGGCCACGATAGCCAACAGCCGTGACCACTCGGTCGACAGCTCCAGCGCCCGCAGCGGTCGCCTTGCGAGCCAGGCCAGCAACTGCGGTTGGTGTTCGCGTGTGGCATCGACCAACGCGATGAAGCGCAGGCTTTCTTGCAGTTTGCCGATGAGCTTCAGCGCGTCTTCCAACGTGTCGATCCATGCCTCTTCCGGTACCGCGTTCGCACCCAGCACCCGGTGTCTGAAGTCTCGCATCACGATCCTGTAGTCCGACGCGCGAACTTCCCGACTCCAGTTACGCACTTCATCGAACTTATCTGTCATTTCCGCAGATGTCGGGGTTTTGAGCATCAGTCGTCTCGGGAAGAGCGGTGTTCCTGTGACGATGCTGGCGAGCAGATCACCACGCTCCCACAGCTTGAGCAACTGCAAATTCAAATCGGCTGGCTGCGTCCAACTCATCCTGCCGCCTTCGCTTTCTCGACCTGATATTCCTCGATGGAGAGGTTTCGCAGCCGCGACGCGCGACCCTCTTCGTTGTGTACGAAGCCCACGCTGGAAACAAAGGGTTCGATGATGTGGATCTTCTGCAGTGGCGTCACGATCAACAACTGCAAGTTGAGTTGTGCAAACAGTCTCAAGCCATATTGGGCGGACTCGTCGGAACCGCGACCGAAGGCCTCGTCGATCACTACAAATCGAAAAGTTTTGGATCGCACCGCGCCCCACTCCAAACCGAACTGATAGGCCAGGCTCGCAGCCAGGATCGTGTAGGCCAACTTTTCTTTCTGACCGCCTGACTTGCCACCCGAATCGGAATAGTGCTCGTGCTCGGCGTCGCTTTCGCGCCAACGCTCGCTCGCGGCGAACACAAACCAGCTGCGCACGTCCGTTACCTTGCCGGTCCAGCGGCGGTCTTGCTCCGACAACCCCTCGCGCCCCCGAAAGCGTTCGATGATCCGTCTAACCTGCAAAAACTTGGCCTCCGAATACTGGGCATCGTCGGACCCCGTCACCGTGCCGTCCGTGCAGGCGCGCAGTTCAGTCTGGAAATCCCGAACGTCTGCATCGGGTGTGGCTTGCGCTTCGAGCACGATATAACGCCCAGCGTTGTAGTCGATCTGCGTCAGCGACTCGTTGATGCGGGCGATGCGCTCCTTGATGGTCTTGCGCTCACGCTCCAACTGCGCGTTAAAGGTGGCGACCTCACGAATCGTGTTCTCGTTGAGCAATTCCTTGAAGCGCGCCTCGAAGCGGGGCAGTCCGTCCGCTTGCAGGCTCCGCAGCATCTCCTGGTACTCGAATGCCGCCTCGACGCTGGCGTCCACCTCGGCGGTTTCGAGTTTGTAGGCTTCCTTGTATGCCGCCATGGCCTGAATGACTTTGTCGCGCAGTCGTTTGGCTTTGAGGCCTTCGGCATCGATCTCGCTCTGCAACCCGTCGCGCAGGTTGCGCTCGGAGTTTTCGCAAGACTCGATCGTCAATTGATGCTCACCCGGTGTTTCCGCGCGCAACGAATCCAATTTCTTGAAGCAGGCCGCATGCACTGAGAAATCCGGCTCCTCCAGCGTAGTCCGGGTTTGCACGCGCTGGCCAAAGGCGGTGTCTCTCTTCTCCTCGGTCTTCGATCGCTTGTCGCGCTGCTTCTGTAGCTCGACTTCCTTGTTCTGCATCTGAACCACGAGTGCGTCCAGTTGGCCAGTCAACGTTTTCAGCACATCCGAAGCCGCCTCGATCTCTTCTTTCTGGTCCTGCAACCGGGATACTTCAGTCGCGACGGATTGCCAATCGAGCTCGACAAATTCAGCATACACGTCGAGCTTCGACAAGGCGTTGGATCGCTCTCTCAAGCTATTCTGTTCGATCTGAATGGCGGCAATGCGACCGCCAAGATCCGCCAGTTCACTCTCCATCTGCCGGGCCTTGGTCTCCAGTGCGGCAATCTTGGCGGCATTGGTCCACCCGAGCACATAACGACTGCGGTCGTCCAGGCGATGACGGTCATCCTTCTCGTGACGCTCGCCTTTGGCCTTGATCTGCCCGGCACGGGTGATCGCATGTGTCTCGCGGCGAAATTGCTCCTGTGTGGCGCAGCACGCCACATCAAAGCGGTGCGCAATTTCGCGTTCAATCCAATCGTAGAACGGAGAGTCCGGCTTGATCGACACCTTGCGCGCCAATGAATCCCGATGAAGCCCATGCAGGTCACCACGCGGGCCACTGCGCACGCGAAAGTAAACGATGCGGCCCCGAAGATGAGTCTTGTCGACCCATTCGGTCACGTCCGCGTAATTCTTGTCCGACACCAGCAGCGACAGGCCAAAGCTCCTCAACAGGCGCTCGGCCGCGCCCTCCCAATCAAGCTCGTCGTCCCGCACTTGCAAGAGTTCGCCGGCGAAGGGCATCGCATCGGCAGCGAGTCCGAGCGCCTGACACAACGCACCGCGCATAGCGATCTGGTCCGCCGGGATATTGCTGCGCCTAGCCCGCAGGCTTCGGATCTCGCCTGTCAGCGCGGCGTGCTCCGCCTTGCCCTGTCGCATAGTCACGCCGTTTTCGGTAGCGTCGTGCTGCAGTTCGCTTTCGCGATCCTGCGCCGCTTGCTTCATGCCCTCCAGGTTCTGACGCTGCACCAGAAAGTCGGCAGCGGAACTCATCTGAAGCAAACCGACAGATCGCGCAAGCTGGTTGTAATTGGTCGCCTTGATGCGTCGTTTCTCCAAGTCGATCTGCCAAACGTGGATCGCTCTTTCGAGCTGACCGAGACGGTCTCCGCCGTTCATGGAAATGCTTTGTCGAAGTGTCAGTTCCTGTTCGTAGTGCGCATCGCGAGCAATTTCGCTGAGCTCCACTTGATCGTTGTACCGTTCCCATTCCTCGTTCAACAGATTGATGCGCGTGTCGAGCAAATCAAGCTTCAGGCCGGCGAAGTACGGTCTGAGTGCCTCGCGACAACGCCGCAGTTCATCGGCGCGCACGACCAGCAACGCATGGCGGTCGCAATCGGCGACCAGCGGCGTCAGCAGCTCGACTTGGCGCTTCGCCTTGAGCACCGCTTCGTGCGCGCGGTTCAAGTCATCGAAGTGGCCGATCAATGCCACGATGCGTGGCACCACATCGAACGGCTCCAGCATGTGACTGCGCACAAAGTCGGTCAGATTGCCGACCGACTTCATCGACACGGTCTGGTGAAACAGTTCGAGCGCCTGCTCGTTTTCGATTCCGAAGCGGCGGCGAAACCAGGCGCCATACGGCGGAAAGCCATCAAACAACTCAGCGCCGGCAGTACGAAGCTTTTTTCGCAACGCGGGGATGTCTGTTCCGAAGTTGGCAAAGTCGGCAGCTATGGAGAGGTCGCGTTCCGCCCCCACGAAGAAGCGCGCAGGCTGGCCCTGCGCATCCTTCATCCAGAACACCTGCGCGATGGTGACGGTCTGGTCATAGCCAGCGTTGTGGAACACGCCAAGAATGACGCTGTAGCCGTTGTGGTCGCGCAGCGCTACCGGCTTGGCCGCGCCACTCACCTCGTTGCGCTCGGATTTGTAGTGACCGAGCACATAGGAACGCAGCGTGCGCTCTTTGTTGTCGGCACCCGCCGCCTTGTTGTAGGCAATGCGATGCGCGGGCACCAACAGCGTCGTCACCGCATCCACCAGGGTCGATTTTCCCGAGCCGATGTCGCCAGTTAGCAGAGCATTTCGACCGCCGGGGTGAAGCACCCATACGCGTGCGTCGAAGGTGCCCCAGTTGAAAACTTCAAGCCTCTGCAAGCGAAAACCGGAGAGTGCGTCATCGGTCGCGAAGTCCAGGTTGCCTGTCAAATGTTCAGTCATCGGCAACGCCATCGATGCCGACATGCAACTGCACGCGGTAAGACTCGAGCTTCGCGTCGAACTCGGACAGCCATTGCGCATCGACAAAGGCCTTGAGAATGCGCCGAACCTCGAACGATGGCGCTTGCCCGCTTGGTGCACCGGCGGCTGGCTTCAGCTTTCGCAAGAAGCCGAGGTCGACGATCTTTCCAAGATGCGTCTCGATCTGATCTACCACCCTCGACTCGTTGCTGTTGTCGGGCAAAAATACCCTGGTCATTTCAACGATCTGGTCACGCGAAAGAATCAGTCGGGTTTCACCGCCACCGGCGTCGAACTCGGCCAGTTTTTTGCGCAACAGCGCCAGCAGCAAACTGACCATCAAGCCCAATGGCCGCCTTGTGATCAACCGCGGCAATGGTGCCGCGGACGCGTCATCCGCATCGTCGGCAAGCGGCGTGCGCGACCGCAAGAAGGCATAGCCCTCCGCTTCGTCCAGCACCAATTCCAGCCCCAGCACAGCGACATAGTCGCGAACCCGAAACTGCAAGCCGTAGAGCGCACTCCACAAATTTGCGGCAGCTTCGCGGTAGATGACCCCCTTCAGGAGCGGAACGACCAGCGCCGACAGATCAGGCTCGGGAGCACTGGCGGTTGGTACTGACTTTGCCTTGACATCCTCATCCTCATCCTCATCCATCGCTTTATGCCTTCACGCTATCGAACGAAAATCACGCGTGGCAGACGTGCCCGCCGCGGATGCGAAAGCGCGTCGCGCCCCATGCTGTTCCAGACGATCAGATCCTCGTTTGTTTCGTCGACGACGGCGCCGAAGGTTTCATCCGCCAACTGCAAATAGGCCACGAGTTCCGCGAGTCCGTGGTGCAGTGGATGCATCTGCGTCACCTCTTTCAATGTCACTTGAGTGCGCTCTTGCAAAGCCTTTCGCACATGCCGTTCCAGCTGTGCCTTGTCGACCACCACTTGCGAGAAAAGCGCTGCGGCATCGCCGTCGGACTTACCCGTGTCCAGTGCAACGTCGGCGATCCTGGGCTTGAGCGCCGGTGCATAGAGTGGCCGCTCCATCGGCAGTTCGATATTGACCGAGGTGCTTGCAATGCGCATCACTTCGCCGGGGAGAGGCGCTTCGCGAAGCGTTAGCGCCTTGGACTCGATGCCGCGCAGGATGTCCATGATCCTGCGATTTTCCAGCCAGGCCTGATCGTCGAGAAAGCGGCGCAATTGCTGCGAGAGTTGCGCGACAGTGCGTTGCGTGTGTTCGCCCGCCTCGATCCAGTCGTAGTGCACACGACGCGTACGCACGTCGGGTTTGAGTTCTGCGACGGCGGGCAACGTCAACACGCGCTCCAGCAAAACCGAAAGCTCGTCTTGCCTGAGACTCGACAGCAAGAAGTCCCAGAACGCCGTAAAGCTGCGGCCTTGATCCGAATCGGCAATCGCGTCACGTTCACCCATGATCTGTTCTAGCAACTCTCCTTTGCCGCCTTCCCATAACGTGATGCGCTCGCGCACACGTCGATCGAGACCGCGAAAGTTCTGTTCCACTTCCCGGAAGTCGGTCATCAACTCACGCGCCAAACTCGTGAATTGCTGGAATCGTTCTTTCAGCGCTGTGTCGTCGAGAACGGGAATGTCGCCTCCCATGACTCTGGCGATATCGCTGTCGATTTCGTCGCGGCGCCGGTGCAGTTCGGCAATGCGTACCACCGGGTCGGTTTCGCTGCCCTGGCTCATTTGCTTGAGCAACTCGAACAGCGTCAGCAAGCGCGACTCGGTTCCGACAAAGTTCCGCTCCGCAAGCGTGCCGAGCCAGGCGATCGCCTTCTCGGTGGCGGGCATCAGATCGAACTGTGGCTCGTCTGTGCCCGCGGCGTAGAACTTGCGCATCCACCCTTTGTCGTTGGCGGTCCAGTCGTTCAGATACTCGAGCGCAGATTTGGGAAAGGCGTCTGCACCGATCCTCTCGCGCAGACCGAACAGTTCGTCTTCGAGCGTTTCGGCCAGGTCAGCCTGAGCCATCACGCGCACGTTGGGAGCAATGAATACGCGGTGCAAAAAGGCGGCGATCAAGACGGCATAGTCCGAGCGCAAGAGGCGCCACGCCGGATGGTGTTGCCGCAGCACGTCGAGCGTGGCGTAGTCCATGCTCACTCGGCAACGTCCCCGTGGCCATGGTATTGCTCAAGTTCCTGCTCGATTTGCTCAATGGTCGGCAGACTCGACTGCAGTTCCTCCGGCAGCGATGCAACCAGCTGGTACTCCGCGACGCCGATCGGTTTGTTGGAGTCGCGCAACGCGTACTCAGCCACCACGCGGTTCCGGGTCTTACACAGCAGCAGGCCAATCGTTGGTGCATCGAGCGCCGATTTGAGCTGCTCATCGACGGCCGTCAGATAAAAGTTCAATTGGCCCGCGTGCTCGGGCTTGAACGCACCGGCTTTGAGTTCAACCACCACATAGCAGTGCAGCTTCAGGTGATAGAACAATAGATCGATGAAAAAATCGTCACCGCCGACCTCCAGCGGAACCTGACGGCCGACATAGGCAAAGCCCGCACCTAGCTCCAACAAGAAACGCGAGACGTGCTGGACCAACGCCGCTTCGATTTCTCGCTCTCCAGCCTCCTGTCCGATGCCGAGAAAATCGAAAACGTAGGGGTCTTTGAGTGCCTGCTGCGCTAGGTCTGACCCGTTTGGCGGCAGCTGCGCCGCAAAATTGGTAACCGCTTTGCCCTCTCGTTCAAGCAAGCGTGTTTCGATGTGGATATTGAGGACACTGCGTGACCAGCCTTGATTCACCGCTCGCTGGGCATAGGCCAGACGCTGCTCGGGGCCTTTCAGCTTGCTCAGCAGAACCAAGTTATGCCCCCAAGGCAATTGTCCAACAGCCTGTTGGACAATTGCATCCTCAGGCCACGCCTCGGCAAACGCGCGCATGTACATAAGGTTGGCGCGAGACAGACCCCTCATGTCCGGAAACGCGACGCGCAGGTCGTGTGCCAGCCGCTCGATCACTTTCGCGCCCCACCCTTGCTCCGCCTGCCGAACCAGAATGTCGCGGCCAATCTGCCAATAGAGTAAGACGAGTCCACGCGTCACAGTCACTGCAGCACGCCGCTGAGCGCCATCGATACGTGCCTTCAGCTCGACCAGCCACTCGGCGTAGCCTTTTGGGACGCTGCTCACAGAAGGAAGACTCGAACGGGTCACAGAAAAAATCTCCATGGTCGGGTGCTCAACCCTTTTCCAGACGGCCGCCTCAACGGCGATAAAGCGAACAAGCACTGGAATATGCACTGGTTCTTCCGAAGCCCCGCGCACGGCAACTGAAGCGATGCGCAAGTTCATGTGCGCGAGCTTCACTTCTTGAAGTGTTCAGCCGGCCCTGGCACCGCTCTCAGCGTTCATCCCGCAAAAAGCCAAGGCTGATCAAGCAAACGCGCGCCCAGAGTGCGCATCGCCATGTCACGACCAAGCCGCACCGGCCCGACCGCATGAAAGATGTCGCCGTTGCGCCGCGCCCTTGCTTGCACCCGTGCGTTGCGCTGCCAGCGTGCCTCGGCGTAGCGGCGGAAGGCGGTCGGCACGTCTCGCGCGCCGCCGTCGCGCAGCGCATCGGCCAGCGCCATCGCATCTTCGATGGCCATGCCGGCGCCTTGCGCAAGGTAAGGCAGCATCGGATGCGCGGCATCGCCGAGCAAGGCGATGCGGCCGTCCGCCATGTCGCCAGCCGAAGTCAGCGGGGCACGATCGAACAAGGTCCACGCGCGCCACGAGGGCATGGCTTCGAGCAGCGCCTGCAATGCTGCGCCCGTGTTGCCGGTGGCTTGCTTCAGGGCGTCGAGGCTGCTGGCCTGATCCCAGTCGCGCGCGTCGCCTGCGGGTGCCGACTCTGCGACGACGATCACGTTGAGCGCAGCACCTCCGCGCACCGGATACGCCACCGCATGCAGCCGCGGCCCGAGCCAGACATCCACGCGATCGACGTTGCGCAGCGCAGCCGGCAGCGACGACATCTCGACCAGCGCGCGCCAGGCCGTGTGACCAGTGGCGCGCGGCGGCACGTCGTTGGGCACGACCTGCATGCGCACGACGCTCCACAAACCGTCGGCGCCGATGAGCGCATCGCCTTCCCAGGCGCGCGCGTCGTCGGTCGCCACGCAAACGATGTCGTCGCCCGTTGCGATCTCGGTGATGCGCGCACCGCCGTTGAGAGCGTCGCTCGCATCACGCGTGCGTACCGCATCCACCAGCATCGAGTGCAGATCTGCCCGGTGCACGCAAAGGTAAGGCGCTCCGTAGCGCTCCTGCATCGTCTCGCCGAGCGGCAATTTCGCGATGGCGGCATGGCTGCCTGCGCTGCGCACCACGAGCGTCGTCGGGCGTGCAGCCATGGCCGCCAGGGGCACGCCAAGGCCGAGCGCCTGGAGCCGTCGTGTGGTGTTCGGGCCGAGCTGCACGCCTGCACCGACTTCGTGGAAGGCATCGGCCTGTTCGAGCACCTCGATGCGGTGGCCTCGACGCGACAGCGCCAGCGCGCTGGCCAGTCCGCCGATGCCGCCGCCCGCGACGAGGATGCGCGCGGGCATCGACCTCAGTGCGTTGTGAGCGGCTTGGCGTCGGCCTTGCCGCAAGCACCACAGGTGTCGCAGGCGCCGCAGCCGGAGCTCTTCGCGAGCGATGCCGCGAGCTGGTCGGCACGCGCCTGATTGACCAGCCCCGCTCGGTGCGTGCCGCTGGCCAGCTTCTGCGCCGCGCTGCGGCGCCAGCCGGCAGGCATCCAGCGCCACGTCGCATACAACGCGGCAAAAGCGACGATCAATGCGACGACGATGTTCTGGGTCATATCAACTCCGACTGTTCAGCCCCAACCAAGGGCCACCGCGATGCGGTATGTGATGAAGCATGCGCCATACGCCAGCGCGAACAGATAGCCCGCCATGATCCAGACGTATTTCCAGCTGGCCGTCTCGCGCTTGACGGCGGCCAGCGTCGAGATGCATTGCGGCGCAAAGACATACCAGACCAGCAACGACAACGCCGTCGCCAGCGACCAGGTGTGCGCGATCAACGGCTGCAGCTGGCTCGCAACTTCTTCGCCGGTCGCCGAGAGCGCATACACCGTGCCGAGCGCACCGACAGCCACCTCACGCGCCGCCATGCCCGGCACCAGCGCGATCGAGATTTGCCAGTTGAAACCGATCGGCGCGAAGATGTGCTCGAGCCCGCCGCCGATCATGCCGGCCAGGCTGTACTGAATAGCGGGCCCGGTCGCACCATCGGGCGGCGACGGAAAGGTCGACAGAAACCACAGCAGGATGGTCAGCGTGAGGATGATCGTGCCGACGCGTTGCAAGAAGATCCATGCGCGCTCGTACAAACCCAGCGCCAGATTGCGGATGCTCGGCCACCGATAGGCCGGAAGCTCCATCAGCAAAGGCGAGTGCGACTGGCTTCCTCCGCTCTCCCTGAAGCGCTTCATGACCCACGCCACCGCCATCGCCGACACGATGCCGAAGACATACAGCGCGAACAACACCACGCCCTGCAGGTTGAACACGCCGGCAACGCTGCGCTCCGGAATGAACGCCGCGATGAGCAATGCATACACCGGCAGCCGCGCCGAGCAGGTCATGAGCGGCGCGATCATGATGGTTGTCAAGCGGTCGCGCCAGTTGCTGATGGTGCGCGTCGCCATCACGCCCGGAATAGCGCAGGCGAAGCTCGACAGCAACGGAATGAACGAGCGCCCCGACAGGCCGACGGTGCCCATCACGCGGTCGAGCAGGAAGGCTGCGCGCGGCAGGTAGCCGGAGTCTTCGAGGGCGAGGATGAACAGGAAAAGGATCAGGATCTGCGGCAGGAAGACGATGACGCTGCCAGCCCCGGCAATCACGCCATCGGCCAGCAGACTTTGCAGATGGCCCGCGGCCATGTGCGTCTTGACGAAGGTCCCGGTCGCTTCGGTGACCGCCTTGATAGCGTCCATCGGCACGTTGGCCCAGCTGAACACGGCCTGGAACATCAGGAACAGCGTGACCGCCAGCACCAACATGCCCCACAGCGGGTGCAGCACCACCCGGTCGATGCGGTCGCTGGTCGCCAGGCTGTCCATCGGCTCGCGCACCGCCAGGCCGAGGATGCGGCGCACTTCACGCTGGGTTGCCAGCACATCGTCCAGCGCAGGTGCTTGCCAAGGCACCGGCGCGGCCGCCGCCACGGGCGTGTCGAGCGCGGCCAGCAATGCCTGGGCACCGTCGTTTTGCACGCCGATCGTTTCGATCACGGGCACGCCCAGTTCGCGCGACAGCACAGCTACATCGACCGTGATGCCCTGCTTCTTCGCCATGTCGGCCATGTTCAGCGCCACGACCATAGGCAAGCCGAGCTTTTTGGCCTCGAGCACCAGCCGCAGGTTGAGCCGCAGATTGGTCGCGTCGGTCACGCACACCAGCAGGTCGGGCAAGGCCTCCTTGCTGCGGCCGGTGACGACGTCGCGCGTCACGGCTTCGTCGGCACTCAGCGCATTCAGGCTGTAGGCGCCCGGCAGGTCAAGCACGAAGATGCGGCGGCCGGCGGCAGTGCGCAGCGTGCCTTCCTTGCGCTCGACCGTCACGCCCGCATAGTTGGCGACCTTCTGGCGACTGCCCGTCAACAGGTTGAAGAGCGCGGTCTTGCCGCAGTTCGGGTTGCCTAGCAAGGCGATGCGACCCGGCTGGCCTTTGGGCGCGAAGCCGCCGGGTCCGCTGATGACGGCGTCAACCATGGTGCTCGGCGCCCGGCGTCACGCGAATGAAGGCGGCCTCGTAGCGGCGCAGTGCGAAGGTCGTGTGGCCCAGGCGCACTGCAAGTGGCTCACGCCCGGGCGCGCCACTGGCCACGATGCGAACCGACTCTCCCGGCACGAAGCCGATTTCGGTCAGTCGCAGCACCAGCTCCCGGTCTTCCGCACCCGTCGGGCGCAGCAGGTCCAGCACGGTCGCCCATTGATGGCTAGGAAGCTTGTCGAGGCTGAGCGCGCTCGACGGCAAAGCGGCCGCCGATGCCGCAGCAATCGTTGTTGTCGTCACCCGGATATCCACAGATCAAAACGAGAATTATTCTCGAAAACTCGATCAACGTGGAGAGAACGGTTATCGATACAGTAAATCTGGAGGTGAAATGCGCGTTTTAAGGCCTCCGTCAGGCCCCGGTCAGGCTGCTAAAAGCTGTCTCAACACGAACGGCAAGATGCCGCCGTGCTTGTAGTAATCGACCTCGATCGGCGTGTCGATGCGCAGGCGCACCGTGACCTCCTGGTGCGAGTTGTCGGGCCGATGAACCACCAGCTTCACGTCCATCTGCGGCTTGAGTTCGCCGCCGATGACCACGTCGATTCGCTCGTCGCCGGTGAGCGCAAGCGTTTGCCACGAATCGGCGCCACGGAACTGCAAGGGCAGCACGCCCATGCCGACCAGGTTGGCGCGGTGGATGCGCTCGAAGCTGCGTGCAATCACCGCTTTGATGCCCAGCAACTGCGTGCCCTTGGCAGCCCAGTCGCGCGATGACCCCGTGCCGTACTCCTCGCCGCCGAACACGACCGTCGGCACCCCCAGCTCGATGTACTTCATCGCCGCGTCGTAGATGAACATCTTCTCGTTGCCGGGCTGAAAGCGCGTCACGCCGCCCTCTTCCTGCGTGCCCTTGTCGTCCGGCGGAATCATCAGGTTCTTGATGCGCACGTTGGCGAAGGTGCCGCGCATCATCACGTCGTGGTTGCCGCGGCGCGAACCGTAGCTGTTGAAATCTTCCTTCTTCACGCCGTTGGCCTTGAGCCAGATGCCCGCAGGCGAACTCTCTTTGATGGAGCCGGCGGGCGAGATGTGGTCCGTGGTGATCGAGTCGCCGAACAGCGCCATGACCCGCGCCGACTTGAAGCCCGCATCGGCGGCATGTGGTTTCATCTTGAAGCCGGCGAAGAACGGCGGCTCTGCGATGTAGGTCGACTCGGGCCAGTCGTACACCTGGCCGCTCACGCCCTTGATGCTGCTCCACAGCTTGCCGGGGTTCTCCTTGATCTGCTCGTAGTTCTTGCGGAACGACTTGGCATCCATCGCGTGGCGCAGGTTCTCGTCGATCTCGGCCATCGTCGGCCAGATGTCGCCGAGGTACACGTCCTTGCCGCCCTTGCCCTTGCCGACGGGTTGCGTCATCAGGTCGACCATCACGTTGCCGGCGATGGCGTAAGCCACCACGAGCGGCGGCGATGCCAGAAAATTCGCCTTCAGGTTCGGATGAATGCGCGCTTCGAAATTGCGATTGCCCGACAGCACCGCGGCACCGACCAGATCGTTCTTGCTGATGACCTCGTTGATCTCGGGCGACAGATCACCGGCATTGCCGATGCAGGTCGTGCAACCGTAGCCGGCCAGGTAGAAGCCGAGCTTTTCGAGGTACTGCAGCAGGTCGGCCTTGACCAGGTAGTCGGTCACGATGCGCGAGCCGGGTGCCAACGAGGTCTTCACATGCGGCTTGACCGTCAGCCCTGCCAGTACCGCCTTCTTGGCAAGCAGGCCGGCCGCCAGCATCACGCTCGGGTTCGACGTGTTGGTGCACGAGGTAATGGCGGCGATCAACACGTCGCCATTGCCGATCGTCACGCCGCTGGCTGGCGCTTTGGGGGCCGACGCCACGGAATGCGCAGCGGCCTTGGTCGACCGGTTGGCCACCATTTCCACGACCTCGCGTGGCGCGCCGGCCTTGGTCGGCGGCTGCTCTTTTTCTTCCACCGATACGCCTTCGTGTGCCAGCGGATAACGCATCCTCAATTTGTTGGCCGGCTGGTTGAACCCGTTGGCTTCGTTCGGCTTGCTGAACAGTTCCGAAAACTTGGTGGACATGTGGCCGAGGTCGATACGGTCTTGCGGGCGCTTGGGGCCGGCCAGGCTGGGCGTGACCGTGCCGAGGTCGAGCCGCACGATCTTGGTGTAGTCGAGCTCGCCCGGCGCTGGCATGCCGAACAGACCCTGCGCCTTGTAATAGGCCTCGAACAGTTCGACTTCCTGGTCCGTGCGGCCGGTGCCTTTGAAGTACGCGACCGTCATTTCGTCGACCGGAAAGAAGCCCATCGTCGCGCCGTATTCGGGCGCCATGTTACCGATGGTCGCGCGGTCGGGCACCGCGATCGAACCCGCACCGGGGCCGAAGAACTCGACGAACTTGCCGACCACTTTTTCGCCGCGAAGAATGGCGGTGACGTAGAGCACCAGGTCGGTCGCCGTCACGCCTTCGCGCAGCTTGCCGGTGAGCTCGAAGCCGACCACGTCGGGCGTCAGCATGTAGACCGGCTGGCCCAGCATGGCGGCCTCGGCCTCGATGCCGCCGACGCCCCAACCGACTACGCCGATACCGTTGATCATGGTGGTGTGGCTGTCGGTGCCGACCAGTGAATCGGGGTAGTACACCGGCACATCGGTCTTGTCGTTCGGGCTTGTGTAAACACCGCGCGCGAAGTATTCGAGGTTCACCTGATGCACGATGCCGAAGCCCGGCGGCACGACCCGGAAGGTGTCGAAGGCCTGCATGCCCCACTTCATGAACTGGTAGCGCTCGTTGTTGCGTTGGAACTCCAGCTTCATGTTGAGATCGAGCGCCTTGGGCGTGCCGTAGTAGTCGACCATCACCGAGTGGTCGACCACCAGATCGACCGGCACCAGCGGCTCGATGGTCTTGGGTGATTTGCCGAGCGCCGCGGCCACACTGCGCATCGCGGCCAAGTCCGCCAGCAGCGGCACGCCGGTAAAGTCCTGCAGCACCACGCGGGTGACAACGAAAGGAATTTCGTCGGTGCGCTCCGCGTTGGGCGCCCAGTGCGCCAGCTCGGCGATGTGCGCGGCGGTCACCTTTTGCCCATCGCAATTGCGCAGTACCGATTCGAGAATGATGCGGATCGACACCGGCAGTTTTTCGATGCCCGGGTACGCCTTGGCCAGTTCCTTCAGTGACCAGAACTTTCCGGATTTCCCCGAGGCAGTTTTGAACGTCTTGAGGGCGGAAGAGAAAGCGTGAGCGGCGTCGTGGGCCATGAAAGAACTCCTTGGTTCGGTCGTTGTACCTTGTGTTCTTTAAAGATAGCAGGCTTCGAAGTCAACGGTTGTAGTCGGGGCACCCATCAGCTCCGCCCAGACGCTCAAAGGCCCGACTGCTGAATCAGCACCGACAGCGCACTGTCGATCCAGCCTTTCGCCAGGCTTTCATGCGTGCCGTCGAAATGCACGCGCACTTCATGCACGGCCTCAACCGGTGCAGCGCCCTCGCCTTCGACAAGCACCCGAAACCACGCCTCCGCCGGCTTCAAGTCCTTCTTCGGCGAGGTCGGGTTCAAGGTGATCGGTCCGCCGTGGTCTTGTGCAAGCAGCAGGTGCGGCAATCGGTTGACGGGGCTGTTGTCGATGGCGGTCACCGTGCCATCGAGCTTCTGCGTCCGGCCTTTGACGATGACGACCGCCTTTGCGCCCGCCGACAAGCGCTGCCGATCGCGCTCCGACACCAGCGCTTCGACGCGCCAGCGGCGCCCGTCGACCACCATGGCGATCAGCTGCGTCGGGCCGACCCACGTGCCCGCGCGGAGATCAGGGTCGACATCGCGCACATCGCCGTCACGCGTGGCCACGATGCGCAGGCGCAGCAGTTCGGCCTCGCGCGCACGGCGCTCCGCGTCATAGCGTGACGCGAGCTGTTCGGCCACGGCCAGTCGCGCAGCGCCGTCTTCGACCATGCCGAGCGCACCGCGTGCCGAGCGCGCATAGGCGGCAGACAACGCAACCGCCTTGTCGCGTTCTTCTCCCTGACTCGGCGCGTCGAGTTCGACCAGCACGCCATCGGGGCGGATCGCTGCGCCATTGCGAATGGTGATGTTCTCCAGCCGTGCGGCGTAGGGCGAATACACCGGCTGCTCCGACGCCGCCTTCAACACACCAGGTGCCGAGATGCCGGAAAACAAAGGCAGGAAAAGCACGAGCGCGAAGGCCACGCTCAGCAGTGCACACACCACCGAGCGTCGCCGTGGAATCTCGGCCCGCCTCTGCCACCACACGCGCAACTCCGCGCAGATCGGCCGGCCCAGAAACACCGAGATTTCCACCACGAACAGCAAAATGCCCAGCGCCTTGAAGAAGGCGTGATAGACCACCACCGCGATGCCGATGAACAGTACCAACCTGTAGATCCAGGTAGCGAATGCGAACGACACCAGGAAGCGCCGGAACGATGGCGTAAGCACCTCGCTCGAAGGCTCCTGCAAATCGGGAATCCAACGGCGCAACACGCGCCGAGCCTGCTTGCCGGCGCGCTCGTGCAACCCCGGGAAATCCAGCGCGTCCGTCAGCATGTAGTAGCCGTCGAAGCGCATGAAAGGGCTGGCGTTGACCAGCAGCGTCAGCACCCATGCGGTGGTCGCCAAAAAGAACAGCGCGTTGCGGAAGTTGCCGTCGGGCATGAACGCCCACAAAAAAGTGGACCACGCGGCGAGCACAAGCTCGGCTGCGATGCCGGCGGATGCGATGGCAAAGCGATGACGCGATCGTTCCAGCTTCCAGCTCTCGCCGGTGTCGGTGTACGGCATCGGCCACATCACCAGCAGCGCCACGCCCATGTGCCCCACCCGCACACCGTGGCGTGTCGAAACGATGGCGTGCCCCAGTTCGTGCAACAGCTTCGAGAACACCAGCGCGGAAGCAAAACCGACCACGCCATCCCAGCTCAATGCGCCGCGCAGGTTCGCTTCGACCACGTCGAGCTGGCGCGCCGCAAGCACGATGCCGGTGAGCGCCGCGAGCCCGGTGATGCCGACGAACCAGCCGCTGAACAACCAGCGCACCCACGGCATCGCCACTGCGAGCCAATGCGCTGGCCGCACCAGCGGAATCCGGATGAAAAGATAGTTGTTGAGCAACCAGCGCCACAGCGGCGTCGCCGGCTTCTGGCGTGCAGTTCGTAGCAATTGATGCTGCATCAGGAAACGGATGAACTGATCGACATCGTCCGCCACCGGCGCCAAGGCTGTCGAAGCGTCGATGTCCTGCGCAATGGCTTTTGAAGAAGCCATCTCCCAGCGCTGCAGGATCTCGAACTCAAGCCAGCCGATGCGAAAGAACAGGTTGCGCACCGGATCGCAGATGTGCCATGCGGGTGAGCCGTCACGATTCGATCCGGCCCCGTGGATCTGCAACTCTTCGCGCAATGCGGGCCATGGCGCGGGTCGGGTCACCGGGGCCGCGAGCGCAGCGCTCGGCAACTCCGCGCTCAGCATCCGCACCACTCTCGCACCGCCGCAAAAGGCCGGCGGAACATCAGGTATCCCAGCACCGTCCAGTCGCCTGAAATGCGCGCCGTGCCCCGCAGGCCGATGCGAGCCTGCGCCGATGTGCCTTCGACCGTGCCGCGCAGCAGATAACTCGCCACCCCGTTGGGCGCCTCGATCACCTGGTAGCCCGCGTAGTCGAGCCGCGCTTCGACCGGATCGAGCGGCGCCACGCGCATGAAGAGCGTCATGGCCGCGCCGGGCTTCAGGTTGACGGCTTCGTTCACCGGCGCCCAGGCCTGCAGGCCCAGCACGGTTGGGTCGGCGAGCAAGCCGACGCGCTCGCCGGTTTGCACCGGACGGCCGGCCCAGTCGTTCGGGTCGGAATACACGAACACGCCGGCGCTCGGCGCCTTGATGAGCAACTGGCCCATCTCGCGCTGCAGCGCATCGACATCGACCTGGCGCTCGCGCAGCTTGCCTTCGGCGATGTTGAGCTCGGCCTTGGCCGCCTGCGTCTCGATGGCACGCTGCGACGCCTGCAGCAGGTCGACCCGCGCTGAAGCCAGCGCCGCCTGCGCCACCGCCTGTCGGTTGTAGAGCGTGCTGTCGTCGAGTTCGGCCAGCACCGCGCCGGCTTCGACCGGCGTGTTGGGCTTCACGACCATGCGCTTGATGACGCCCTCTCGCGGCGACGAAATCACCTGGCTGTGGTTGGACACGACCTCTGCTGGCACCAGCGCGTATTCGCGGACCGGCACCAGCAATGCCAGCGGCAAGGCGATCAGCGCCCAGCGAAATGCGCGTCGCGCCCACAAGCCCGACCACAGGGTGCCGACCGATCGGCGCCGCTCGGTCAGCGCCCACCATGCGTGGCCGTACATCGCTGCGGCCTGCAGCAAAAGAAACTCGGGCGCACCGGCATCGAACTCGGCTGGCCAAGGTGTCTCGCGCCCCAGGAAAAGCGCGGCACGTGCCCGGCCATCGGGCCCGGCGAGCGACATCACCCAGACGTGGTCGGGCATCCAATCGGCCCACTGCGCGGCCAGTGCAGACGGCAGCATCGCCGGCGACAACGCAAGAACACGCGCGCTGGCCGGCAAGCCATCGAGTTGCTTTCGAACATGGTTGGCCACGTCTGCGAGCCACAGCGCATAGGGCGAATTGGCGTCGATATCGGCCAGGCCCGAATGCGCTGCCAGCCGCGTGCGCCGGGCGCCGAAAAATCCGACCAGCGCCGCTTGCCGGTAGCTTGCCAGTGCATGGGTCTCGTTGCAGAAAATGAAGGCGAGGTCGGCCGCGCTGGGAGCCGCGTGCACCTTCGCTGCCAGGGCGTGAAACGCAAGGTCTGTCACGAACTATCTCCGGGAGGGCAGCCCGCGCACGCCCTCACAAGGCCGACGGCGCGCGCACTTGCCCGCTCATGCCGGGCAGCACCACACCGGTGGTGCTGGCAAGTTCGGTCTCGATCTCGACGGTCTGGCTCACCGCATCGACGCGGGCGGCGATGCGCGTGACCTTCAAGGCGACGACACCACCGGTTTCGTCGACCTTGCCGTCGAGCTTTTCGCCCGTCTTCAACCACGCGAGCCATTGCGAGGGCACGTTCATGCGCGCCTTGAGCGGGCCACTGCCCACGAGCTCGATCACGGGTGCACCCGGGTTCACGCCCTGCCCCACCTTGACGTGCACGCGCGCGACCTTGCCCGCGAACGGCGCGACGATGGCGCACTGCGCCACTTGTGCATCGAAGATCTGGACCTGGCTTTGCGCTTTGTTCACGTTGGCCGCGGCGAGCTCGACTTCGACCTCGGCGGCCGACTGCAGGCCCTGCAGCTTCTGCTTGGCCTCGTACTGCACGCGGGCTGCCTCGTGCTCCGCCCGTGCAGCACCACGGCGCGCCTGAACTTCGGCGCAGTCAAACGACGCCACGACCTGACCGGCGCGCACGCTGTCGCCCAGACCGACCGGCACCTTCGCGATGCGGCCAGCGACCGAGGCTGAAAGAATGCTCTCGTGCGCTGCGACGACTAAAAATCGGACGGGGGCGACGTTGGCCGACGCCGCAGCCGGCTTCGCCTGTGCGAAAGCGCAAGCGCCCAGGCACACCCCACCCATCCAGAGCACCAGCGCGGCGGCCAGCTTTACCGGCCTTGCCGAACGACACACCGTCATGGCTGCTGCGCCACGGTCGACTCGGTGCGCGCGGCACGACGCACATCACCGATGACCGACAACGTCGCGGCCTCGGCAAACGCACCAAGCGAACGGTCGCTGGCCTCGCTCGGCAGGAAGCTGACATAGTTCTGTTGCAGCAATTGCTTGCCGGCCGGGTCGGTCAGCGTCATGCGCCACTGCGCACGCATCGTCGCTTTCGATTCCATGCGCTGAAAGCTCAGCGTCAGCACCAGTGCATCGGTGCCCTGCCCGGCCACGAGTTCGTTGCGCACCACGATGCGCTCGACCGCGCTACGCACCGCCGCTTCGTTCACGCCACGCGGCAGGTCGGCGATGCGCACCGACACCGGGCGGCTCGCCAACTGCAAGCCCATCGGCCTCAGGAAGACGCTCTTCTCGCCGTCGAGCAGGCTCGCATCGATCGCCTTTGCCAGCGTCGGAATGTCGGTGCCGGTGACGGTGTCGGGCAGCAGGTCGACGCCGACCGAGTTCAGCACGCGGCCATAGGCGGCCTGCGTCGCGGCATAGGCGGTGGCGAGCTGAAAGCGCGACACCAGCGCACGCGAATCGGTGCGCAGCGACTCGAGCTCGCTCTCCAGCCGGTTGCTGGCACCAGCGCGCGACACGCTCGACAGTCGCTGGTCGACACGGCTCGATTCGGCTGCGAGGTCCTGGTCGACCACCGCGAGCTTGTAGCGTTCGACCGACACCCGCACCTGGGTGAGTACGGCCATTGCCAGCGCCTGGCGGCGAGCCTCGTCGGTCTTTTGGCGCGCCTCGTTGGTGCGGTTGATCGCGGGTATCGACGCCAGTCGAAACAGGTCCATCGACAGGTTCAGACCGGTGTCGGACCAGTTGCTGTTGTAGAGATAACTGTTGGAGTCGTACCGTGCACCGGCGTAGAGGTTGAGGCTCGGAAACAGGGCCGCGATCTGCTTTCTGGTTTCATACACACCGATGCGCGCCTTGTAGTCTTCTTCGCGCAATTCGGGCCGGTTGGTGAGGGCCGCGATCTCGAGCTTGTCGATGTCGACAGCGGCAGGCGCGAGGCTGTCTTCTGTGCTCTCGACCAGCGTGAACTCGGTCCCGGGCGGCAGGCTCATGAGGGCTGCCAGCTCGCGCTTGGCGAACTGCATTTCCTGCCGCTTGGCGTTGACCAACGACATCGCATCGAGCAATGCGCGCTGGTAGCTCAGGCCTTGCGTGGGCGGTAGTACGCCGGCGCGTTCGGCCTCGCGCGACTTGCCGAGCGCGTCGTCGATGCGCGTCGCGAGCTGGTCGGCATCGGCGAGCAAGCGCTGTGCGCCGAGTGCGCGCCAGTAGGCGTTGCGCACGTCCTGCACGATGTTTTGCAGGATCTTGCGGCGGCGCTCGTCGGCGATATTGACCTCGTCGCCGGCCTGCTTGGCGCGAAAGTAGCTGATGCCGAAATCCAGCGCGTTCCACGACAGCGTGGCGCGGCCGTAGTAGTGCGAACGTGTCTCCGAGGTCGACGGCCGCAAGCTGATGACGCGGTCCTCGATGCCGACGCTGGTGCCGCCCGAATCGTTGCTGCGGTCGTTGTAGCCGGCTTCGGTGACGAGCTTGGGCAGCATGTCCATGGCGGATACGTCGAGCAGGCCGCGCGCCAGCGTGGTCTCCATCATCTTCAGGCGATAGTCGAGGTTGTATTTGAGCGCCCGTGCCAAGGCATCGGAATAGCTGATCCGACCGCTTACCGGAACCTGGTCCCTGTACATCTGCTCCTGGTCGCTTCGCACGCGTTGTGCCACTTCTTCAGGCGTGACCTTGACGGGGTTCATGCTGCAACCTGCCAGACACAGTGCCGCGGCCAGTGCGGCCCATGTCGGTTTCGACGGAAATTTCGTTGTCTTCACGATGTTGTTTTCGTTCATGGTTCCGGGGGCTTGAAAAACGGGGGAGCGCTGCTTCATCGCGGCGCGGCGGGCACTTTGACGCGCACCGGTTCCCGATGGTGCTGCTGCACCTTGACCCGGTCACGCACCGTGCCGCGCTCGGCGGCGGTGGCCTGGAGCCGGTCGGTGAAAGAGCGCGCGGGTCGGGCCGTTGTCGCGATAGGCAGCACCACTGCTTGCGTCGATGCATCTGCACCCGAAATGACGATGCGCTCACCGGCAAAGCCGTTGAACCGACCGAACAGCGCATTGCCGTCACCGTCCAGCGCGCTTTCGCCGAGGCCCTTCTTCGCCAGCGTCAACTCGACGTCACGCACCATCGCCAGCGAGAACGCAACGCCGTCGCGGCTCACGTGCTCGGCCGGGTCCATGTACTGCGTGATGCCGAAGTTGTAGGTGCTGGCGTCGCGGCGATCTTCTTCGTACGGCTGGTCCATGCCGCCCGCAACCCGTGTCGCGATGCCGTCCGTGAATGTCTGGCTCAGGCGCTGCGACTCGCGCACCGCCAACTGCACGAACAGCGCGGGCTGCATGCTCTGCGTGACGGTGCGCACCGGCGTGCGGAAGTCGCTCGGCCAGATTTGGTCGCCGGCCGGTGGCAGCCGCGACGACGCGCCTTTGATCGTGACCACCAATTGCGCGACGCTGGTGCTGCCGTCCGAATCGGTGATGGTGTAGCTGAACACCTCCGTCAACGTCTTGCCCTCGCCGAGCGCTGCCACGCGGGCGTTGCTGCCGTTTACCGCGTACGTGTAGCTGCCGTCGGCGGCCAGGCGCAACGAACCGTAGGCGCCGGCCAGCGGCGCACCGCCGACCACCCCGGCACGGCCTTCGAACGAAAAGCCGCTGACAGGCGTCGGCGTGTAGTCGGCACCGATGCGATCGGCCACGTCGCCGGGCCCGCGGCCAGGGCCGCCGACGAGATTGCCTGCCACCGTGGCGCCCGGCAAGGCAGTACCGATCGAGGCGGCGTCGCTGCGCGCGGTCGGCACGTCGTCGACGACCAGCACGGTCAACGTGCCGCTGGTGGTGTAGCCATCGCGGTCGCGCACCGTGATGGTGATCGGGTCGGTCACCGGACCACCTCCGTGCTGCTGCCTGCTGCCGAGCGTGTAGCTGTAGCTGACGACGCCGGTCGTTGCGTCGTAGCCGGTCAGGGTGATCTGCCCGATGCGGGTGTCGATGACCACCGGCACACCGCCCAGATTGCCGAGCTGCGCCGGCGTCACCGCGGTGCCACCGACCACGATGCCGTCGAGCCCGTCGGGCGCGCCGATGACGAATTGGCCGATGGCCGTCTCGCTCGGGTCGGCCGCATCGCCCAGGCCGTGTTCGCTCACGCTTGCCCGGCCGGTTGTCGTGGGCCCATCCCTCTCGCCCTTGCCAGCGCTGCCGCCGTTGGGGATGTTGAGCGTGGGAACGTCATTCGTCCCGTTGATGGTGATGGTCAACGTGGCTGCCGACGAGTCACCATCTGCATCGGTGATGGTATAGCGCACGATCTCTGTCAGCGTCTCGCCGGCGATCAGGTGTTGCACCGCCGGGTTGCTGTTGTCGAGCGTGTAGCTGTAGCTGCCATCGGGGTTGACGACGACGTGGCCGTACGCCGTTGTCAGTGGACTGCCGACGGTGCCGATGGTGCCGCCGAAAGCGATGCCCGTCACCGGCACGCCGTTGGCGTTGTCGGCACCGTTCAGGTCGTTGCTCTTCACGTTGCCGATCACCGTAGCCGGTCCGTCTTCGGTCACGGCCGCAGCGTCGTTGGCCGCGACCGGCACGTCGTCGACGACGCGCACCTGCAGCACACCGCTGCTGGTGCCGCCGCCCGCATCGAGCACCGTGAGCGCCACTGCATCGACGCTTTCGGTTGCTCCCGGCTGCGCCACCTGGCCGGTCAGCGTGTAGGTGTAGACGATGTTGCCGGCGATCGGCACCGCACCGTTCAGCACGACGCCGTTGAAGCCGGTGAGCGTCAGCGTGCCGTCCGGCGTTGTGATCGTGATCGGCGTGGTGCCGAGGGCCTGCAGCTGCGCTGCGGTGACGACCGTGCCACCGATCGTGACCGACCGCAATCCATCGGCCGCGGCGACCGCGATGGTGCCGGTGTTGCGCTCGCTGGTGTCGGGGCCGCCCGGCCCGTCGACCAGTCCATGCTCGAGCACATCGGTTTGCCCAGTGGCTGCACCGTTGCCATCGACCGGCACGATCGATGGTCCGGCTGCTGCGTCGGTATGGCCCTGGATGGTGATGGTGAGCGTCGTCGGCGACGTGTTGCCGTCGCCATCGGTGATGGTGTAGTTCACCACCTCGGTCAGCGTCTGGCCGGTCTTCAGTGCGTTGACGGTCGGGTTGGTGTTGTCCAGTGTGTAGACGTAGCTGCCGTCGGCATTCAGCGTGACCGTGCCGTAGGCGGTCGCAAGCGCGTTGCCCACGGTGCCGTTCGTTCCACCGAAGCCGACCGCCGTCACCGGGCCGCCCGCGGCAACGCCGTCTGCGCCGATGCGGTCGTTCGTGGACACGTTGCCACCGACCGTGCCGGGCGTCGCGTCTTCGATGATCGTGGCCGTATCGGGCCGGGCCGTGGGCACGTCGTTGACGATGCGAACGGTCAGCGTGCCGCCGGCCGTGCCGGTGCCCGGCGCACTGGCCAGGTCGGTCACCACCAAGGCAATGGCGTCGACGCTTTCAGTGGCGCCCGCCGGCTGCGATTGCGTGGCGTTCAGCGTGTAGCTGTAGGCCAGGCTGCCGCTGGTGGGTACGCCCGTGGGCGAACCACCGACACGCGAATCGACCGTGAAGCCCGTCAACAGCAGCGTGCCATCGGCCGTGGCGATGCTGACCGGTGTGCCGCCCGACAGCGCCGCGAGTTGCGCCGTGGTCAGCACGGTGCCACCCACGCTCACTGTTTTCAAGCCGTCCGCGGCGCTGACGGTCACGGCGCCTGTGGCGGTACGACTTTCCCCGGCAGGACCATCCGAGGTGAGACCCGATTCGAACACCGTGGCCTGCCCGCTCGATCCGCCGTTGCCATCGACCGGCGTGATGGCCGGTGCGCCATCGGTATGGCCCTGGATGGTGATGGTGAGCGTCGTCGGCGACGTGTTGCCGTCGCCATCGGTGATGGTGTAGTTCACCACCTCGGTCAGCGTCTGGCCGGTCTTCAGTGCGTTGACGGTCGGGTTGGTGTTGTCCAGCGTATAGACGTAGCTGCCGTCGGCATTCAGCGTGACCGTGCCGTAGGCGGTCGCAAGCGCGTTGCCCACGGTGCCGTTCGTTCCACCGAAGCCGACCGCCGTCACCGGGCCGCCCGCGGCAGCGCCGTCTGCGCCGATGCGGTCGTTCGTGGACACGTTGCCACCGACCGTGCCGGGCGTCGCGTCTTCGATGATCGTGGCCGTATCGGGCCGGGCCGTGGGCACGTCGTTGACGATGCGAACGGTCAGCGTGCCGCCGGCCGTGCCGGTGCCCGGCGCACTGGCCAGGTCGGTCACCACCAAGGCAATGGTGTCGACGCTTTCAGTGGCGCCCGCCGGCTGCGATTGCGTGGCGTTCAGCGTGTAGCTGTAGGCCAGGCTGCCGCCTGAAAAACCGATGAGCGACAAAGTGCCCTTGCCCGTGTCGATGACGATCGGCGCGGCCGGCGTCAAGGCGGCGAGCTGCGCTGCGGTCACGTCGACGCCGCCGACATCGATGCTCTTCAATCCGTCCGGTGCACTCACCGTGATCGAGCCGGTGGTAGTGCGGCTTTGCCCGCCGGGACCGTCGGGCGTCAGTCCCGATTCGAAGACAGTCGCCTGGCCCGTGGCAACGCCGTTGCCATCGACCGGCGTAATGACCGGTGCGCCATCGGTGCGACCCTGGATGGTGATGGTCAGCTGCGCGGTGTCGATGCCACCATGGCCGTCCGACAGCGTGTACGTATAGACCTCGGTGAGCGTCTGCCCGTTCTTCAATGCGTTGACCGTCGGGTTCGCGTTGTCGACCGCGTACGTGTAGCTGCCGTCGGCGTTGAGCACCAGCGTGCCGTACGCGCCGGCGAGGCCGGACCCGACCGTGCCCGCCGTGCCGGTGCCGGCTTCAGACCCGGTTCGCACAGCGCCGATCGACAGATCCGCGATGCGGTTGTCGACGTCGGTGTCAGCCACGTCGCCGGCCGCGCCGAGCGCGATCACGTTGCCGGTGATCGGTGCGGTGTCTTCGCCGACCGAGCGTGTGTCGTCGTGCGCGACCGGCAGATCGTCGACCGCGGTGATGCGGATGGTGCCGGCCAGCACGTTGCTGTCGAGCGCTGCGGGTCCGCCTGCGTTGGCGCCGCCGACCTGCGTGTTGTTCCCGTCGTTCACCACGATGGTGTAGCTGCGGTCGCGATTGGCCGGCGTGTCGTAGTGGGTCGGGTTGTCGTTGCTGCTGCGATAGGCCACGCGCTCGATGGCGTCCTGGACTTGTGCCGCCGTGGTGCTCGGGCCGAAAGTGATGACCAGCGGCGTGCCGCCGGTGCCGCCACTGACCGAGAAGCCTGCCGGAAGCGGCGTGCCGGAAAGCCCGGAGACGACCAGTTCATCCCCGGTGAAGTAGGTCGCACCCAGGCTGACGGTGACGCTGCCAGAGCCGAAAGCGGGCAGGCCCGGCGTGGTCGACAGGTCGACGTCGTACAGGATCGCGGAGCCTGCAGTGACCAGCCGGACCTCCGGCACACCGGGCGTGTTGGCCGCATTGGGATATTCCGCCACGTCGCGAATGCCCGTCGTGCCGCCCAGCACCGGTGCGTCGTTGGTCGGCGTGACGGTGACGTCGAAGGTGCGCGTCGTGACGAGATGGTTGTCCGTGCCGTTCTCGTACGAATAGACGCCATGGTCGCTATTGCTGCTCGGCGCCAGCACGCCGGGTCGCGCGCCCGTGTTCCCGTTGTCGTCGACCACCACGGTCACCGCGAAGGTGCCGTTCCAGTCGGCCGAAGTGCCCGGGCCGCCCGCATCGGGGTCCGGCAACCGAACCACGATGGTGTCGACGCGGTTGTTGATCTGGGTCAGCGTGCCGGTCAACACGACCGACAGGCCATCGCCAGAAATCACGGCCGTGCCGCCGGCGCCGCCGACGGCCGTGATCGCGAAGCCCGACGGCACCGAGACGGTGGCCGTCAGGATGCTCGTGGCCTGCGCATCCTGGTCGCTGATGTCGATGTTGTTGAGCGTGACCGTGCCACCGGCCTCGGCCACCGTGAGCGGTGTGCCGTCGATGTGCGAGGGGTCGTTGAGGGCCGACGGAAACACCGTGCGGTAGCCCCGGCTCACGTTGGCGCTCAGTGCCGCGATGTCGCTGGTCGTCGCTGCATAGGGGTCCACCGCCGTGATCGGCACGGGTGTCGTTCCGTTGGCGGGCAGGCTCGCGTTCTCGCCGCCATTGGCGGCCGTGCCTGTCAGGTTGCCCAATGCATCGCGCAAGCGGTCGTCGGCAATGACTTCGACGTGATAGCCCTTGTCGGTATTGGCCAGCGTGCCCTCCAGCGCCACCTGCAGGCCATCCAAATAGCTCTGCACCTGTGCCCGCGTGCCACGGATGACCAGCGCGCTTCCAGTGCCGCTGTAAACGCTATCGACGCTCAGGCCCGCGACCGTGTGGTCCGACTGGATGACGACCGCGCCGACGTAGGCTCCGGCGGCCAACGGCGTGCCGTTGGTTTCGGTGATGCGCACGGTCACCTGCAGGAAGTCGACTTCCCCGGTGGTCACGTCGGCGGTGTTGCCGGCGCCGTTGTCGATGTCGTTGGTGATGTCGAGGTCGTTGACGTCGAAGCCGGTGACGGCGGAAGGTGCGGTGCCGCCGGTGAGAAACAGCGGCGTGTCGGCCACGGCGCCACCGGTAAGCGACACGACGGGCGCATCGTTGACCGGCACGATCGTCAGCGCGATCGTCAGGTCCGCCGGCACGTTCGAAACGCTGCCGCTGCCGACGTCCCCGCCGATGCGTGAGCCGCTGTCGTCGACCGACATGCGCAAGGTGACATCGCCAGCGGTCGTGCCATTGAGGTCGTTGTTGACGTTCAAGGCGCTCTGGTAAGTCAGCCCGGTCGCCGCGCCGCTGTTGAGCAGAAACTCGATGTCGCTGGCACGGCCGGTCAGCACCAATGCGCCGGTGTTGTCGCCCTGCACCGTCACCGCCTGATGGCCGCTCAGCGTGACGCTTCCCTGCGTCGCACTGCCGCCCACGCCCAGGGTGCCGCTGGGCACCGTGAAGGTCACGCTCACGGGCGTATCGAATGCAGCCGACTCGGCGTCCGACACGGCGAAGCCGCCGCCGATGTAAGTGGGTTGGTCTTCGTAGACGGTCTTGGATGAAGGCGCGCTCGTCGCGACGGCCTCGTTCACGTCCGATGCATACACACGCACCGAGGCCGCCGAGATGTTGCCGACGATGTCGCCGGTGGTCGGCACCGCGTTGCCGTACCACGTGTACGCGGTGGTCGGCACCGGCGCATCGGTGGTCGCCGGGTCGACGGTGTCGTTCAACGTGCCGCCGTTGGCGCCTGTGGTCAACACGCCCGCACCATCGCGCAAGCGGTCGTCGGCGATCACCTGGACCTGGTAGACCGCGTCACGGTCGCTGCCGAAGGTGACGGTGAGCCCGGCGAGCGCCGTATTCACCTCGGCGCGCGTGCCCCTCAACGTGAGGTAGTCGCCCGCGCCGTCTTTGTCGCCATCGCGTGTGGCGCTCCCCAGTGTGGTGGTGTCGATCGTCACACCCGTGTAATCACTGGCGCCGAAAGCCGTTCCGGTGCTGTTGAGCAGGCGCACCGTCACCTGGATGAAGTCCTGCTCACCCGCCGTGATAGCAACGAGGTCGGGGTCGGCCACGCTGAAGCCCGCGACCGGGTTGTCTGCTGCGATCGTGCTGGCGAGAGCGATCGGGCCGGCCGGTGCCGTCACCACCGGTGCATCGTTGGTCGGCGTGACGTAGATCCAGAACTCGGTGTTCGCCTGTTCGCCGCCGCCGTCGGACAGCGCGAAGGTGAACTTGTCGTCTTGCCCGGTGGCGTACGCCGTACCGGCGGTTTCGGTGCCGTCGTGCACGTAGAAGACCCGGCCGGCTTCGATGTCGGCCTGGGTGAACGACGAGTTGACGCCGAGCACTTTGACCGTCGCGCCGCCATCGGTGGAGTACGCGACGTAGCCGTGTGCCGGCGCGCTCGTGATGCGGTATTGCACCTGTGTGGCGGTGCTGTCGGGGTCGTAGGCCTGCAAGAGCGCCGAGCTGATGACGGCCTTGCCGCCTTCGTTCACATAGAGCGGATCGTTGGTCGGCGCATGGTTGGATGGGGCTGCGACGGCATTGGGCGAGTCCGACGGCACCGTCGGATCGGCCAGGTCGGGCCTTGCCGCGATCGTCGGCGGGTCGTTGACGTTGGTGATCTGGATGTTGACCGGGCCGGTGTTCGACGAAGCGCCCCAGCGATCGACGGCGTGCAGGTTGAACGAGGCGCTGCGCGTCTCCGAGCCGTTGCTGACGAAGCGCAGGCCCGTGGTGCCGGCGTCGCCGGTGATCAGCGATGCATCGATGAGCGTGGACCCGATGACGACGTTGTTCCAGTGGCCGCCGCCATCGGTGGAGTACTGCAGGGTGCCGCCTGCAGGCGCAGTGTCGATGACGAACTTCAGCGCGTTGGCGCCGGTCGCATCGTTGTTGACGGCGTAGTTGGTACCGCCGCCCGCAAGCGCCGTGGTGCCTTCGAGGTAGGGCTCGCTGGTCGCGTCGTCCGGGTCTGAAATACGGAGTTGCCCCGTCGTGATGCCTACCGTCGCGCCTTCGGCGACCACCGCGGCCGACCCGCCGGTCACCACCGGCGCGTCGTTCACCGGTTTGATGAAGAAACTGAAGGTGGTGGTCCAGTTGTCGGGGTGCACGGTACCGGGATTGGCAGGGTCCGCCACCAGCACGCCGGCCGACGCAGACAGTCGCACGCTCGACTCGAAGTCTTCGCTGTCGGGGTTGTGTTCGTAGCGGACCGCACCGTTGTTCAGGTCGGCCTGCGTGAAGGTGTCGTACGCATTGAGCTTGATCCAGCTACCGCCGACCAGGCGCTCGATAGCGCCGTTCCAGTTGGGGTCGCTGACGCCGTCGAGCCCGAGGATGGTGTAGACCACCTGCGACGGTGGCACGCCGTCGACGGTGTAGCTCAAGCCCGGCGCGGCCGTGAAGTCGGAGCCGGTCCCGCCCAGAACCACCGAGCCGTTTTCGTCCAGCACACCACGCGCTGACCCCGAGGTGTTGGTGCCGGCGTACGAGGAGTCCGCGTGCGCAGCGAGGTAGGTCGGCGCCGTGAACTGGGAGGTGTTTCCGGTCGGCGTCGGCTGCAGGTCGATGGTGAAGTTGAAGGTGTGCAGATGGTCGTCCGCCAGATTGCCCGGTGTACCGCGGTCGTCGTAGACACCGCCCACGCGCTGCAGGCTGGTGCCGTCGCTGTTCCAGCGCAGGCTCTGGGTGTTGTCGACCAGCTGGAAATCGAAGGTGTCGGTGTCTCCTGCGACCGCGCCTGCCGTTTGCACGTACTGCACGCGACCGGCGCGCACATCGGCCATGGTGAAGACGCCACCGATGGGCAGCAACTTGCCGTCGAGCAACAGCGAGCCCTGATCGAGCCCGGCCTGCGACGTGACCGCGAAAGTCAGCCGGTCGTCGCTCGAGTCCACATCCGTCGCGTTGAGCAGCGCGGTCGTGAGCGTGACGGCATACGGCCCGCGATACGTTCCCAAGTTGTCCCCCGCCGCCGTCACCGTAGCGACCGGCGTCGGCGATGACGTCAGAACCGGGTCGTCGTCGATAGGGCGCACGTTGATGCCGATATGGGTCGTGCCCGTGACGCCAGGCGTGCCCGTGCCGCCGCCGCCGTCTGCGACCACCACATCGAAACCATCGGCGTACGGATAGGGCGTCGAAGGGTCCTGGTCGCGGTTGCCGGTGTTGCTGTAGGTGAGTCCGCCGCGCGCCGTGTAGGCGAAGGTGAAACCGGCCGTGATGTCGTCCGCCGTGACCAGGTGGCCGGTGGTGTACGTCACGGTCGAGCCGTCGGTCAGCGTGACCGTGCCTGCGAAGAAAAGCGTGCCGTCTGTCGGCAGCGCAGTGAGGCGAACGGTGAGCGTGCCATCGGCATCGTCGCCACCTCCCGAGGCGGTGATGAAGCTGCCGACATCCGACTGCGCCGTGGCACCGTCGTGCGCATTGGCAGGCTGGCCTTCGTAGATGTTTCCCGAGCCCGAGGCCGTTGGCAGCTGGTTGAACGGCGTGATGTTCAGCGTGATGGTGGCGGGGTCTGAAAGGTTGGCAGGCGTCGCGCCGTCGTTCACCTTGACCGTGAAGCTGTCGGCGGTGTTCTGGTCGGCGCCGATGCCGGTGTGCACGTAGATCACGTGGTTCGCGATCACGTCCGCCTGCGTGAAGACCGAGCCCACGCCGAGTCGGTTGCCGTCCAGCGAGAGATAGCCGTAGCGCGGGTTGCCAGTGACCGAATAGACGATCTGTCCGGGCGTTTGCGTCGGTGTCGCGGCATCGACTTCCGGGTCGCGGGCGTTGAGCGTCGTGGCAGTCAGTACCGTGCTGCCCACCTCGGCCACGCTTTGCGACGAGTCGCCCAGAACGGTCGGGTCGTTGGAAGGCGTGACCGTGACGGACAGCGTCTTCGTCGCGGTGAGGGACGGCGTCGCCGAGTCGGCAACGGTCACCCTGATGACGGCTTGTGCGGCGGTCACGCCGAGTTCGGTGTCGGTCGCATGAAAGACGATGCCGTTGAGCCAGGTGTTGGCCGCTGCCACGGTCCCGCTGAAGGACAGCGACGACGCGGCATTGCCGGTGGCGCCCGCCGTCAGGCCGCCGACGATCGTGTCGGGATTGCCGTCTGCCGCGCCGTTGACCACGCCGTCGACGGACACGGTGACGGACACGTTGCCCGATGCATCGGCAATGGTCCAGCCACTCAACTGCACCGCGTCGGCGCCGGGTGCATTCAGCGTGCTCGGCTCGGCGACGTTGAGCTTGGTCACGGTCGTGTCGACCGTCGGCTGCGCCAGCAGGCCGTCGTATCCAGCGTCGGCGAAGGGCTTGGCCTCGATGTGGCCGACCGATGCTTCGAGCGTCCAGTCGCCGCCCAGCCGCGCCGCACCGGTCGCGTTGGTGGAGGCCGCGATGTCGGCCCCGGTCAGGCTTGCCATCTGCAGCAGCAGGCCATTGCCTTGCTGGGCCACGTCGCATCCGTACAAAAGGATGTCGCCATTGGCGGTCAGGCTGGCGCCGATGGCTTGCCATGCCGCGGCATGTTCGGCGATGTTGTCGGTCGTGATCGTGCTGTTGCCGAGCGTGATTTCGCCGGCAGCGCCGTGGCTCACGATCGACAGCGCGCTGATATCGGTGCGACCCCTGAGCGCGTTCGCAAGTTGCGTTGCGCCGTCGGAGTTCGCGTCGATCAGGATCACATCGCTGCCCTTGGGCAACGCGCCGACGATCTGCTGCCAGTCGGCCACGCTCTGGTCTACGACATACACGACGTGAGGAGCGGTTTCAGTCGACGGTGCAATCGCCAAGGCGGCGATGGAGCGGTCGGCAGACTCCGTCGATATCGCGGGAGTGCTTTGGGTGCTGTGGTCCGCGGCATGGTCCACACCGCGATTGGCCGGCGGCACGAGCGGCGAAACAGATGCAGCAGCGGGCGGAGGAAGCGGCGCCTCGGCGTGATGGCCGTCGGTTGAATCTGCGGAATGAGCGGCGGCTGCCACCACGAGCGCGGCTCCGTCGAACAGTTGGCGGCTTTCGAGTGCGTAACGGTGCGATTGCGGCCGAAGAAGTGAAGCGAGACGGGTCAGGGGCGGCATTCGTGAGATCCACTTAACACTTAAGCATTCACAGTGGCACTGCAATGCTTGCAAGAGTTGTCAATAAGATGTGAATGTTAGTGCTCATTGTGTAAATAACCCGCGTCGGCACTCGACTCGATCCTCGAACGTTGTGTTCATGACGAACAAACGAACGCCTTCTTACTAATTCATGCTTGTGTACGTAAGACCTCATTCGTCAGCATGGGATGACACAAGGTCGCGTCATAGGCAACTGTCCGCAGCGCCATCAGGCTCGTACGTTCGGTTTTTCAAACCTCACTGGCAGACCACCGAACATGACCACCACCAACGAACACGACAAGCTCTTCGACCTGATCAAGGACACGCGCTTCGGCATGCTGACCCACCGTCATAGCGACGGTCAGTTGCACAGTCACCCGCTGACCACGCAGAACAAAAAGGTCGATGAGGCTTCGACGCTCTACTTCTTCGTGCCGAAAGATGGCGACATCGCCCGGCACGTGGCGAGCGACGGCAGCGTGAACGTGGCGTATGCCAACACCGATGCCGACAGCTATGTGTCTGTCACGGGTCAGGCGTCGCTGCTGGAAGATCAGGCCAAGAAGAACGAACTGTTCAACCCTGCCGCCAAGGCGTGGTTTCCCAAGGGTCCGACCGACCCGAACGTGGGTTTGCTCGCCGTCAAGATCCTCGATGCGGAATACTGGGACGTTACCGACAGCAAGATGGTCCAGCTCTTCAAGATAGCCAAAGCCGCGATGACCGGCGAGCCACTGAAAGATCTGGGCGAGCACAAGAAACTGAACGTGACCTGAGGCTCCGGATCCGGTCGCCGTGCAGCGACTAAGGCCGGTCCGCGGTCAAAAAAAAGCCCCGCGACGCGGGGCTTTTTTATGGGCAGGCGCCGCGGTGGCCGTCAGGTCAGGCCGCTACGGTGTCCGCCACCGCCTGGTATTCCTCGATCTTGTCGAAGTTGAGATACTGATAGATCTGTGCGCTCGACGCATCGAGCACGCCGACGCTGTCCATGTACTCTGCCTTGGTCGGGATGCGACCGAGGCGCGAGCAAATAGCGGCCAGCTCGGCGCTGCCCAGGTATACGTTGGAGTTCTTGCCCAGTCGGTTGGGAAAGTTCCGGGTGCTGGTCGACATGACCGTCGCGCCTTCGCGTACCTGCGCCTGGTTGCCCATGCACAGCGAGCAGCCCGGCATCTCGGTGCGCGCGCCGGCATTGCCGAACACGCCATAGTGGCCTTCTTCGCTCAGCTGCTGCGCATCCATCTTGGTCGGCGGTGCGATCCACAGCTTGACCGGAATGTCGCGCTTGCCTTCGAGCAGCTTTGACGCCGCGCGGAAGTGACCAATGTTGGTCATGCACGAGCCAATGAACACTTCGTCGATCTGCACGCCCGCCACGTCGGACAGCGTCTTCACATCATCCGGGTCGTTAGGGCAGGCACAGATCGGTTCGTGGATGTCGGCCAGGTCGATCTCGATGACGGCGGCGTAGTCCGCATCGGCGTCGCCCTTCATCAACTGCGGGTCGCGCAGCCAGGCTTCTTGCGCAGCGATGCGGCGCGCCAGAGTGCGGCCGTCTGCATAGCCTTCGGCGATCATCCAGCGCATCAACGTGATGTTGCTGTTGATGTACTCCATGATCGGCTCCTTGTTCAGGTGCACCGTGCAGCCTGCCGCCGAGCGTTCGGCCGATGCGTCACTGAGCTCGAAAGCCTGTTCGACCTTGAGGTCGGGCAGGCCTTCGATCTCCAGGATGCGGCCTGAGAACACATTGACCTTGCCTTGCTTGGCGACAGTCAACAGGCCGGCCTTGATGGCGTACAGCGGGATCGCGTTGACCAGGTCGCGCAAGGTGACGCCGGGTTGCATCTTGCCCTTGAAGCGCACCAGCACCGACTCGGGCATGTCCAGCGGCATCACGCCGGTGGCGGCAGCAAAAGCCACCAGTCCGGAGCCGGCCGGAAAGCTGATGCCGATCGGGAAGCGCGTGTGGCTGTCGCCGCCGGTGCCGACGGTGTCGGGCGTAAGCAGGCGGTTCAACCAACTGTGGATCACGCCGTCGCCAGGGCGCAGCGAGACGCCGCCACGCGTGGCCATGAAGTCTGGCAGCTCGTGGTGCATCTTGACGTCGACCTTTTTCGGATACGCCGCGGTGTGGCAGAACGACTGCATGACGAGGTCGGCGCTGAAGCCCAGACAGGCCAGGTCTTTCAGCTCATCACGAGTCATCGGGCCGGTCGTGTCTTGCGAGCCCACGCTGGTCATCTTCGGCTCGCAATAGGTGCCGGGGCGTACGCCCTGCTGATTGCCGTCGACCACTGGCAGACCGCAGGCGCGGCCGACCATCTTTTGCGCAAGCGTGAAGCCTTTGTGCGTGTCGACCGGGCTGATCGGCAAGCGGAACAGGGTCGACACCGGCAGGCCGAGCGCTTCACGCGCCTTGGTCGTCAGGCCGCGTCCGATGATCAAAGGAATTCGGCCACCGGCGCGCACTTCGTCGAACAGCACGTCGCTCTTGACCTGGAACTCGGCGATGACCTTGCCGTCTTTCAATGCCTTGCCGTCGTAGGGACGCAGCTCGACCACGTCGCCCATTTCCATCTGGCTCACGTCGAGCTCGATCGGCAGTGCGCCCGAGTCTTCCATCGTGTTGTAGAAGATCGGCGCGATCTTGCCGCCCAGGCAGACGCCGCCGAAGCGCTTGTTGGGCACGTACGGGATGTCTTCGCCGGTGAACCACAACACCGAGTTGGTGGCGCTCTTGCGGCTGGAGCCGGTGCCGACCACGTCGCCGACATAGGCCACGAGGTTGCCGCGGGCCCGCAGGTCCCCGATGAACTTCACCGGGCCGCGCTTGCCGTCTTCTTCGGGCAAGGCACGCTCATCGAGGCCGGGGCGTGCGTTCTTGTGCATGGCTAACGCGTGCATCGGAATGTCGGGGCGGCTGAAGGCATCGGGCGCCGGCGACAGGTCGTCGGTGTTGATTTCACCGGGCACCTTGAAGATGCTGACGGTGATGCTTTGCGGAACTTCGGGCCGGCTGGTGAACCATTCGGCATCGGCCCAGCTTTGCAGCACGGCGATGGCGTTGGCATTGCCCTTGTCGGCCTTTTCCTTGACGTCGTGGAACTGGTCGAACATCAACAGGGTTTTCTTCAAGCCTTCGGCTGCGACCGGCCCGACTTCCGGGTCGTCGAGCAGGTCGACCATCGGGCTGATGTTGTAGCCGCCGAGCATGGTGCCGAGCAGTTCGGTCGCACGGGCACGCGACATCAGCAACGTCTTTTCGGTGCCGTGCGCCACGGCCGCCAGATAGCTGGCCTTGACCTTGGCCGCGTCGTCGACGCCGGCAGGCACGCGGTAGGTGATCAGGTTGAGCAAAAACTCGCCGTCTTTCGACGTCGCGTTTTTCATGAGCTCGATGACTTCGGACGTTTGCTGCGCGGTGAGCGGCAGCGGCGGAATGCCGAGTGCAGCGCGCTCGGCAACATGATCAACGTAGGCTTGCAACATCTTTTTCTCCAGAACGGGGCAGATTGGGACTGCCGGAAAGCAGGGGCGGAAAGCGGAGCGGCTCGAGCGACAAGCAAGAGCCGCGCCGCGGGACAGGCCCCCAGCGGTAGGGCAGCGATTACTTCTTGACGGGCTTTTTCGCGGTCGAGGTCGGAGCAGGAGCGGCCGCCTGGGTCGCAACTTCAGTGCTCTTGGTATTGGCTGGTGCATCCGCGCCCTCGAACAAGCTCTTCGGCGGGTTCTTCTTCATTTCTTCCGCAAACGCGACCTGCTCTGCCGTCTGGCATTCGTCGGCGATGCGCAAGCCGGCCGACTGGTTCATCAGCATCGACTTGTTGCCGAGCTGCAGCCACACCGCGCCCTGGCGTGGGTCTTCGAGGCGAATGGCGCCGGTGCGGCTTTCGACCGGGTGCATGCGGAAACGCTGATTCTTGGTGCTCACGGAGAAATAGCCCGGCTTCTTTTCGTCGAGCTGCACCGACACATCGGCGCCGAGTTCGCACTGCGCGCGGCCGACCGAAACGCGACGGGCGACGGCCAGATCGGCCTCGGACAATTCGACGTCGACTTCCTGGCTCACAGGCGTCACTTCTTCCACTGCCTTGGCTGCGCGGCGCGTGACCTGGCGCTTCTTGGGCTCGGTTTTTGCGGCCGCTTGCTTCGTAGCCGCCGTCGTTGCGGCGGGCTTTGCGGTGGTCGCAGTTTGCGCAATGGCTGCCAACGGCAAGGCCAGCGCGAGGGCGGCGATCAGAGCGAGTTTTTTCATGGAGTCTCCTTGATGAGGTTCGTGGGGTTCAGGAATCCGGGCCAGCAAACCAGGCCTGGGCTTCAGAGGGGAGCGCGCGCCCGGTAGCGTGCGCGCGCGCGAGGACTTGCCAAAAATGGCGATAGCTGGCGCGGTCGTGCAGCGCGCCTTCGAAGCTGACCGGCGCCCAGTCTGCGCCGACTGCGGCCAGCAAGATTCTTGTCGCGACGTGGATCTGCGCTTCGTCAGGCGCAAACGCGTCGAGGATGGGTCGGATCTGGTTCGGGTGGATGCTCCACATCCGGGTGTAGCCGAACAGGGTCGCCGCTTTTTTTGCGGCAGCGCGCATCGCATCGATGTCGCTGAATTCGGTCACGACGCAATGCGACGGCACCTTGCCGTACGCATGCGCCGCCGAGGCGATGGCCAGCTTGGCGCTCACCACCAGCGGATGAACGAACTGCCCGATGGCACCCATGCCATCGGCCGGAATCGCGCCGGCATGTGCCGAAACGAAATCCATCAGTCCAAAGCTGAGCGACTGCACGCGTGGATGCGCAGCGATCTCGAAGGCGTTGTGCACTGCCAGCGGCGATTCGATCAGCACGTGCAGCGGCAATGCCTCTGCATCGACCGCGTCGAGTGCAGCGACGGCTTGCAGCACATCGGCGATCGACTCGACCTTCGGCACCATCAGATGGCTCAAGCTGCCCGCGGCACGACCGGCGATGGTCATCACGTCACCCGGAAACGCAGGATGGTCGACAGGATGCACCCGCACACCGACGCGCATGCCGGGCTTGGCGCCCAACGCGAGTTCGGTTACCAGCGCAGCGTGTTCGGATTCACCGCCGACCGGCGCGCCGTCTTCGCAGTCGAGCGTCACATCGAAGACACAAGCGCCGAACTCTTCGGCCATGTCGGCCTGTAGCGCGAGACTTTTTTTCATACGGGCTTCGACGCCACTGTAGTGATCGCAGACCGGCAGCACGATCGCGCCAGCCTGCGCACCCAACAGCACGTCGCCGGGATGGGCTGTCTTCATGTCTGGCGCCGCAGCTCGAGCATCGGCGACGCGATCAGAGCAGGTGAGCGACGCCGGCTTGTTCGTCGGTCAGTTCCTTGAGCGTCTTGTCGATGCGCTCCTGGCTGAAGGCGTCGATCACCAAGCCTTCGACGATCTTGTATTCACCGTTTTCACAGGTGACCGGGAAGCCGAACATGACGTCTTTCGGAATGCCGTATTCGCCATTCGACGGGATGCCCATCGTCACCCATTTGCCGTGGGTACCCAGGGCCCAGTCGCGCATGTGGTCGATGGCGGCGTTGGCAGCCGAAGCTGCCGACGACGATCCGCGCGCTTCGATGATGGCAGCGCCGCGCTTGCCGACGGTCGGCAAGAAGGTGTTGGCGTTCCATTCCTGGTCGTTGATCATCTTGGCGACGCTCTCGCCGTTGATGGTCGCGAAGCGGTAGTCGGCGTACATCGTGGGCGAATGATTGCCCCACACGGTCAGCTTTTCGATGTCGGCCACCGGCTTACCGGTCTTGGCGGCGATCTGGCTGGCAGCGCGGTTGTGGTCCAGGCGCAGCATGGCGGTGAAGTTCTTGGCGGGCAGGCCCGGCGCGCTCTTCATCGCGATGTAGGCATTGGTGTTGGCTGGGTTGCCGACCACCAGAACCTTGACGTTGCGGCTGGCGACGGCGTCGAGCGCCTTGCCTTGCGCCGTGAAGATCGCGCCGTTGACGGCCAGGAGTTCAGCGCGTTCCATGCCCGGCCCGCGGGGGCGCGAGCCGACCAACAAAGCGTAGTCGGCATCCTTGAAAGCCGTCATCGGATCGCCATGGGCTTCCATGCCGACGAGCAGCGGGAAAGCGCAATCGTCGAGTTCCATCATCACGCCTTTGAGCGCTTTTTGCGGGCCTTCAACCGGCACTTCGAGCAGTTGCAGGATGACCGGTTGGTCTTTGCCGAGCATTTCGCCGGAAGCGATGCGAAACAACAGGGCGTAACCGATTTGGCCGGCTGCGCCGGTGACGGCAACGCGGACGGGTTTTTTGCTCATGGGGAGACTCCAGAAGGTGAGAAACAGGTGGCGGACGGGTGTCGGGAGGCGCAGGGCCGGCCGGCATTTTATGCCCATTCGAGGTTTCGATGGCGCCCGTCTTATGTCTTATATAAGATTGAAGGCCAGCACCGCCGCGGTGCATCGTCTCATTGAATGAACAACCGCACTGTCCTCGAAGCCGTGACGCCCTCTTTTAGCCCGTTGTACCAGCAGATCAAGGCGCTGATATTGCAGAGCTTGCAAGCCGGCGAATGGAAGCCGGGCGAACCGATTCCGAGCGAGATGGACTTGGCAGCGCGTTTCAGGGTCAGCCAGGGAACTGTGCGCAAAGCGATCGACGAACTCGCGTCAGAGAACCTCGTCGTGCGGCGCCAAGGCAAGGGCACTTTCGTCGCGACGCATGCCGAGCACCAGGTCCAGTACCGCTTCTTGAAGCTCGTGCCGGATTCTGGTGACACCGATGCAGAAGGGCCTGCCCAGCGCACCATCGTCGACTGCAAGCGGCAACGCGCTTCGGCGGACGTCGCGCGAGCGCTGGCCTTGCGCACAGGCGACGGCGTGTTGCAGGTGCGGCGCGTGCTGGCCTATGCGGGCGTACCCACCATTCTCGAAGACCTGTGGTTGCCCGGCGCGCCCTTCAAGGGACTGACGACAGAACGCCTGAGAGCTTCCCGTGGGCCGATGTATGCGCTCTTCGAAGCCGAATTCGGCGTACGGATGGTGCGGGCCGAAGAAAAAATCCGAGCCGTGCTGCCCGACGCGCAGCAGTCGAAATTGCTCGACGTAGCACCGGGCACGCCATTGCTCAGCGTGGAGCGAGTAGCCCACACCTACCACGATGCACCCATGGAACTGCGACGTGGGCTCTACCGCACCGACACGCACCATTACCGCAACGAACTCGGATGAGATTGCCCACGCGTGCACTGTGTTGACTCCGGGGTGCCCGCTGACGGATGGTGCATTGCAATAGAATTTTGTGTGCTTTGCACTTATGCCGAATAACAAGCCGACAAGCCATCCCGCTCGAAAAGCTACGAAAGCCATCTCCCCATGACAGAGCTTGCCTCCTCCCCCCGGCCGCGGCGCCGCGAGTTTCGCAACATCAATGCGTTCACCGACCTGACCACCTACCGGCTTCCGCCAGCCGGAATCGTCTCCATCTTGCACCGCGTCAGCGGCGCCCTGATGTTCCTGCTGATGCCGTTCATCATCTGGATGTTCGACACGTCGATCTCTTCCGACATTTCATTCGCACGATTCAAGGCCGCCTTCAACAGTGGCCTTGGCTTCGTTCCGGGATGGTTCATCAAACTGGTCGCATTGGCGCTCATCTGGGCGTTTTTGCACCACTTCATCTCCGGACTGCGCCATCTCTGGATGGACACCCACCACGCGGCAGTTACCAAGGAATTCGGAAAAACCTCGGCAATCGTCACGCTGGCGCTCAGCATCAGCGTCGCGATCGTTCTCGGCCTGAAGCTCTTCGGCGCTTATTAAGGAGCACATCATGGCAGTGAACTACGGCACCAAGCGCATCGTTGTCGGCGCGCATTACGGACTTCGCGACTGGCTGAGCCAGCGCATCACGGCGAGCCTGATGGCGCTCTTCACGATCATCGTGGTGGCACAGGTAATTTTTTCGCATGGTCCGATCGGCTATGACAGCTGGGCCGGAATCTTCGCGACCCAGTGGATGAAAGTTCTGACTTTTGTCGCCATCGTTTCCATGCTTTATCACGTCTGGGTCGGCATGCGCGACATCTGGATGGACTACGTGCAGCCAGTCGGCATCCGACTGACTGCCCAAATTTTCACGATCGTCTGGCTCGTAGCGTGCGCGGCCTGGGCCATCCAAGTGCTCTGGAGACTCTGATTCCATGTCGTATACCAAAGAACAAATCACCAAGCGCAAATTCGACGTCGTCATCGTCGGTGCGGGTGGCTCCGGCATGCGTGCCTCGCTGCAGCTGGCGCGCGCTGGCCTCAACGTGGCGGTGCTCTCCAAAGTGTTCCCGACGCGCTCGCACACGGTGGCTGCACAGGGTGGCATCGGCGCCTCGCTCGGCAACATGAGCGAAGACAACTGGCACTACCACTTCTACGACACCATCAAGGGCTCCGACTGGCTCGGCGACCAGGACGCGATCGAGTACATGTGCCGCGAAGCACCCAAGGTGGTGTACGAGCTAGAACACTTCGGCATGCCGTTTGACCGCAACCCGGACGGAACGATCTATCAGCGTCCGTTCGGCGGTCACACCGCCAACTACGGCGAAAAGCCGGTGCAGCGCGCCTGCGCCGCAGCCGACCGCACCGGCCACGCGATGCTGCACACGCTCTACCAAAAGAACGTGGAAGCGCGGACCCAGTTCTTCGTCGAATGGATGGCGCTCGATCTGATCCGCGATGACGACGGCGACGTCGTCGGCGTCACCGCGCTGGAGATGGAAACCGGCGACCTGCACATCCTGCAGGCCAAGACCGTGCTGCTGGCCACCGGGGGTGCCGGCCGTATTTTTGCGGCCTCGACCAACGCCTTCATCAACACCGGCGACGGGCTGGGCATGGCGGCTCGCGCAGGCATTCCTTTGCAGGACATGGAGTTCTGGCAGTTCCACCCGACCGGCGTGGCCGGTGCCGGCGTGTTGCTGACCGAAGGCTGCCGTGGCGAAGGCGCGATTCTGCTCAACAGCAACGGTGAGCGCTTCATGGAACGCTACGCGCCGACCATGAAAGACCTGGCACCGCGCGACTTCGTCTCGCGTTCGATGGACCAGGAAATCAAGGAAGGTCGTGGCTGCGGTCCCAACAAGGACTACATCCACATGAAGCTCGACCACCTTGGCGCCGACACCATCCACAAGCGCTTGCCGTCGGTGTACGAGATCGGGATCAACTTTGCCAATGTCGACGTGACCAAGGAGCCGATCCCCGTGGTGCCGACCATCCACTACCAAATGGGCGGCATCCCGACAAACATCAAGGGTCAGGTCGTGATCCAGAAGGACGGCGACAACAGCGCGGTGGTCAATGGCCTCTACGCCGTGGGCGAATGCTCCTGCGTCAGCGTGCACGGCGCCAATCGCCTGGGCACCAATTCGTTGCTCGACCTGTTGGTGTTCGGCAAGGCTGCCGGCAACCATATCGTCGAGTTCAACGACAAGCTGAAGGAGCACAAGTCGCTGCCAGCCGATGCAGCCGACCGCTCGCTCGAACGCCTGAACCAGCTCGAAAGTTCGAGCGAAGGCGAGTACGCCCAAGACGTGGCCAACGACATTCGCGCTGTGATGCAGCAGCATGCAGCGGTCTTCCGCAAGCAAGTCACGCTAGACGAAGGGGTCGTCAAGATCGCCGACATGCGAAGGCGCGTCTCGGGCATCACGCTGAAAGACAAGTCGCGCGTGTTCAACACGGCACGCATCGAGGCGCTCGAAGTCGACAACCTGATCGAAGCCGCGCAAGCCACGCTGATTTCGGCCGCCGCCCGCACCGAATGCCGCGGCGCGCATACGGTCGAAGACTACGAACGTCCGGCCGACGACGCAGCGGCACCGCTCGGCCGCGACGATACCAATTGGATGAAGCACACCCTTTGGTACAAGCAGGACAACCGACTGTCATACAAGCCGGTCAAGCTGCAACCGCTGACCGTGGCATCGGTTCCGCCCAAAGTGCGAACGTTCTAACGTCCACGTAATACCAGGCCAATACAAGGTTCAAAAAAGGTCACCACGATGAAGCGCACATTTCAAATCTACCGCTACGACCCAGACCGCGACGCCAAGCCTTACATGCAGACCATCGAGGTCGAACTCGAAGGCAACGAGCGCATGCTGTTGGACGCACTGATGAAGCTCAAGGCACAAGACCCGACGCTGTCGTTCCGGCGCTCGTGCCGCGAAGGCGTTTGCGGCTCCGACGCAATGAACATCAACGGCAAGAACGGTCTGGCCTGCCTGACCAATATGCTCACGCTCAAGGGCAATATCGTGCTGAAGCCGCTGCCCGGCCTGCCGGTGATCCGCGACTTGATCGTCGACATGACGCAGTTCTTCAAGCAGTACAACTCGATCAAGCCTTACCTCCAAAACGATTCGGTTCCGCCTGAAAAAGAACGCCTGCAATCGCCCGAAGAGCGCGAGGAGCTCGACGGTTTGTACGAATGCATCTTGTGCGCGAGCTGCTCGACGAGTTGCCCGAGCTTTTGGTGGAACCCTGACAAGTTCGTCGGCCCCGCCGGCCTGCTGCAGGCCTATCGCTTCATCGCCGACAGCCGCGATGAAGCCACCGCCGAGCGCCTCGACAACCTCGAAGACCCGTACCGCCTGTTCCGTTGCCACACCATCATGAATTGCGTCGATGTGTGCCCGAAGAACCTGAACCCAACCAAGGCGATCGGCAAGATCAAAGAACTGATGGTGCGTCGCGCTGTCTGAGGCTTTTGCCATGCAAGTCGTTGAAAATCCGGACGATTCGATCAGCGTGCGCGCGCTCAGCAAACTCCGGTGGCGCTGCCGCCGCGGCTTGCTAGAAAACGACCTGTTCATCGCCCGGTTTTTCGATCGGCATGAATCTCGCTTGACCTTCGGGCAGGCACACGCGCTTGAAAGACTGATGGATCTGGCGGACAACGACTTGCTCGACCTGCTGATGCGTCGCAAAGAACCCGAAGCCGAACTGGCAACGCCGCCGGTGATGGCGCTCCTGGCTCTCATGCGGGTATCGCAGACACCCGATCCCTTATCTTCATCCCGAACTTAAATCCGAAAGAAAGTTGCAATGAAAGCTTCCGACACCAAGGCCACCTTGTCGTTCAGCAATGGCGGCGACAACGTCGAGCTGCCGATCTATAAGGGTACGCTCGGCCCCGATGTGATCGACATCCGCAAGCTGTACGCCCAGACCGGGATGTTCACGTACGACCCCGGATTCATGTCGACAGCATCGTGCCAGTCGGCGATCACGTACATCGATGGTGACAAGGGCGAGTTGCTGTACCGCGGCTACCCCATCGAGCAGCTCGCGACCAAGTGCGACTTCCTAGAGACCTGCCATCTGCTGCTGTACGGAGAACTGCCCGACGCGCCGAAAAAAGAAGAGTTCACCAAGCTCGTGACCAACCACACGATGGTCAACGAGCAGATGCAATTCTTCCTGCGCGGCTTCCGTCGCGATGCGCATCCAATGGCGGTCATGACCGGCTTGGTCGGTGCACTGTCGGCCTTCTATCACGACAGCACGGACATCAACAATCCGAAGCACCGTGAGATCGCTGCCATCCGCCTCATCGCCAAGATGCCGACGCTGGTGGCCATGACGTACAAGTACACCGTGGGCCAGCCCTACATGTACCCGAAGAACGACCTGAGCTACGCAGGCAACTTCCTGCACATGATGTTCGCGACGCCCTGCGAGGAGTACAAGGTGAGCCCGGTGCTGGAGCGCGCGCTCGACCGCATCTTCATCCTTCACGCAGACCACGAGCAGAACGCGTCGACCTCGACCGTGCGCCTGTGCGGCTCGTCGGGCACCAACCCGTTCGCAGCGATCGCGGCCGGCGTGGCTTGTCTCTGGGGCCCGGCTCACGGCGGTGCCAACGAGGCAGCGCTCAACATGCTGGGCGACATCCAAAAGGCCGGCGGCGTCGAGAAAATTGGCGAGTTCATCAAGCAGGTCAAGGACAAGAATTCGACCGTCAAGCTGATGGGTTTCGGTCACCGCGTGTACAAGAACTACGATCCGCGCGCCAAGCTGATGCAAGAAACCTGCAAGGAAGTGCTGCAAGAACTCGGTCTTGAAAACGATCCCCTGTTCAAGCTGGCCATGGCGCTCGAAAAGATCGCCCTGGAAGACGAATATTTCGTGTCGCGCAAGCTCTACCCGAACGTCGACTTCTACTCTGGCATCGTGCAACGCGCCATCGGCATCCCGGTGCCGCTGTTCACCGCTGTGTTCGCGTTGGCGCGCACGGTCGGCTGGATCGCCCAATTGAACGAAATGATCGGCGACCCGGAATACAAGATCGGCCGCCCGCGTCAGCTGTTCGAAGGCTCGGTCCAACGCAATGTCAAGCCGATCGCATCGCGCTGAACGTCTTCCGGCTTGGTGATCGGTCCGGCGACGGGCCTAATCAATTGCCCTTAAAAGCTGCCTACGGGCAGCTTTTTTGCGTCTTGGCTTACAGGATCACTCCGGTCGACGACGTACTTTGCCGAGTGGAGGGCAACTCCAACCGTTCGATCCACCATCCGCTCCAAGGAGTTTGAAATGAAGAAAATCGCTGCACTGATGGCTGTCACTTTCGCTTTCGGCGTCTCGCTCGCTGGCTGCAACACCATGGCCGGCGCGGGCCAGGACGTGCAGCGAGCCGGTCAGAAGATGGAGAACGCAGCCGAAAAGAAGAACTGACAGCGCAGCCAACACCGCGCGTCGGGCAAACCAGCGGGCTTCGGCCCGTTTTTTTCATCTCGCTGCGGCATCGCTGTCATCTTGGATTGCGATGGCTCGATAGTCGAAAGAGTTGCAAAATCTTCTTTTCGTCATCTCGAATCGCGATGACTGATTAGAAATGACGCTCTCGCTCCCCACCCCTCCTTCCCCGGCTTCCGAACGCAACTTCGCCCGCCGCATCGACTTGACGTCGTTGCAGCTGTTCGTTGCGGTGTGCGAGCTGGGCAGCATCGGCCGTGCCGCAGAGCGCGAGTTCATTGCCGCGTCAGCGATCAGCAAGCGGTTGGCCGACCTCGAGGCGACACTCAGCACCACTCTGCTCTATCGCCACGCCCGCGGCGTCGACCTCACGCCCGCGGGCGAGAGCCTGCTGCATCACGCACGGTCGGTGCTCTACAGCCTTGAAAAAATGCAAGGCGAGTTGAGCGAGTACGCCGACGGCGTGCGCGGGCACGTGCGCGTGCACGCCAACATTTCGGCCATCGTGCAGTTTTTGCCTGAAGACCTGGGCAGTTTCAGCCGAGCGCAGGAGGCCATAAAGATCGACCTCGAAGAGCATCTGAGCAGCGAGGTGATGCGCGCGGTGCAGGAAGGTGCCGCCGACCTCGGCGTGTGTCACGTGGCGCCCGGCACCAGCGATCTGCAGAGCCTGCCGTACCGGCGCGATCGCCTTGTGCTGGTCGTTCCAGCCCATCACGCGCTGACGGTGCATGACACCATCGATTTCGTCGACTCGCTGGAGTTCGACCACGTCGGCTTGCATGCCAACAGCTCGATCTACGTCGCGATGCATCAGGCCGCCCTCGACGCGAGCCGGCCCATCAAGCTGCGCATCCACGTCACCGGGCTCGACGCCATGTGCCGCATGATCGAAAACGGCCTCGGCATCGGGGTGATGCCCGCGCGCGCCTTCGAACTCATGCAGAACGGCATCGGCCGCGGCCTCGTCGCCCTTGCTTTGAACGATGCCTGGGCAGCACGCGAAATCCGCTTGGTGGCACGCGACTTTTCGACCTTGCCCGTGGCCGCACGCTCCCTTGTGAATCATCTGCAGACGCCGGCCGAAGCGATGACTTTGGCGGCCTGACGGACGACATCAGAATAATTATCCCCACGAAAGAAGAGACCTATGCCACGCACGCTCTACGACAAGCTCTGGGACGAACACGTCGTCCATACCGAAGAAGACGGCACTTCGATTCTCTACATCGATCGCCACCTGGTCCATGAAGTGACCAGCCCGCAGGCCTTCGAAGGCCTGCGGGTGGCGGGCCGCAAGCTCTGGCGCATCAGCTCGGTCGTGGCCACTGCCGACCACAACACACCCACGACGCATTGGGAGCGCGGCTACGACGGCATCAGCGACCCGATCAGCAAGGAGCAGATCACCACGCTGGACACCAACATCGCCGAGTTCGGCGCCGCCGCGTTCTTTCCGTTCCTGAGCAAGCGCCAGGGCATCGTGCACGTGATCGGCCCCGAGTCGGGCGCGACGCTGCCGGGCATGACCGTGGTCTGCGGTGACTCGCACACATCGACGCACGGCGCGTTCGGCGCACTCGCACACGGCATCGGTACCAGCGAGGTGGAGCATGTAATGGCGACACAAACGCTGCTTGCCAGGAAGGCCAAGAACCTGCTCGTGAAGGTCGATGGCAAGCTGCCGCTCGGCTGCCAGGCCAAGGACATCGTGTTGGCGATCATCGGCAAGATCGGCACGGCCGGCGGCACCGGCTACACCATCGAATTCGCCGGCTCTGCCATCCGCGACCTGAGCATGGAAGGCCGCATGACGGTCTGCAACATGGCGATCGAGGCCGGCGCGCGCGCCGGCCTCGTGGCGGTGGACGACAAGACCATCGCGTACGTCAAGGGGCGCTCCTTTTCACCCGGCACCGATCCAAAGACCGGACTCTTCATCGGTGGCCCGGAATGGGATCAGGCCGTGGCTTACTGGGAGACCTTGCATTCCGACCCCGATGCCAAATTCGACGCCGTGGTCGAGCTCGATGCATCGCAGATCCAGCCGCAAGTCACCTGGGGCACGTCGCCTGAAATGGTCGTCGACATCAACGGCCGCGTGCCCGATCCGGACAAGGAAAAAGACGCCAACAAACGCGATGCGATCGAACGCGCACTGGTCTACATGGGCCTGGAGCCCAACAAGCCGATGAACGACATCTTTCTCGACAAGGTGTTCATCGGCTCCTGCACCAACAGCCGCATCGAGGACATGCGCGAGGCCGCCGCCGTGGTGAAGAAGCTTGGCCAGAAGGTGGCTAAGAACGTCAAGCTGGCGATGGTCGTGCCCGGCTCCGGCATGGTGAAGGAACAGGCCGAGCGCGAAGGCCTCGACAAGATCTTCATCGCCGCCGGCTTCGAATGGCGCGAGCCCGGCTGCTCGATGTGTCTGGCGATGAACTCCGACCGGCTCGAACCGGGCGAGCGTTGCGCGTCGACCAGCAACCGCAATTTCGAGGGCCGGCAAGGCGCCGGTGGACGTACGCATCTGGTGAGCCCGGCGATGGCCGCTGCCGCTGCGGTACATGGCCATTTCGTCGACGTTCGGCAGTTTGCTTGAGCCATCGCTATTCAAGGAACAGGCAAGGAAAACACCATGCAGAAATTCACCGTACACAAGGGTCTCGTTGCCCCTATGGATCGCGAAAACGTCGACACAGATGCGATCATTCCCAAGCAGTTTTTGAAGTCGATCCGCAAGACGGGCTTCGGCCCGAACCTGTTCGACGCCTGGCGCTATCTGGACCCGGGAGAGCCGGGGCAAGACCCTGCGAGCCGCAAGCCGAACCCTGATTTCGTGCTGAACCAGCCGCGCTACACCGGTGCCTCGGTGCTCATCGCCCGCAAGAACTTCGGCTGTGGTTCGTCGCGCGAGCACGCTCCGTGGGCGCTCGACCAATACGGCTTTCGCGCCATCATTGCACCGAGCTACGCCGACATCTTTTTCAACAACAGCTTCAAGAACGGCCTTCTGCCGATCGTGTTGCCAGAAGCGCAAGTCGCTCAATTGTTCGACGAGACTTTTGCCTTTCCGGGCTACAGCCTGACGGTCGATCTGGAGCGCCAGGTGGTCGTCAAGCCGGACGGCGGCGAGTTGGCTTTCGAAGTGCAGGCCTTTCGCAAGTTCTGCCTCGTCAACGGGCTCGACGACATCGGCCTGACGCTGCAAAAGCGGGACAAAATCAAGGCCTTCGAAACCGAGCGACTGGCGCAAAAGCCGTGGCTCGCGCACAGCCTCATCGCGTCGCCGATCTCGCATTGACGACCGTCGACCGCATCTCAACCACATAAGAAAATCGAACTCATGAAAATCGCAGTCCTTCCCGGCGATGGCATCGGCACCGAAATCGTGGCGGAAGCCATACGCGTGCTCGACGTGCTCGACCTTCCGTTCGAAATGGAAACGGCGCTGGTCGGCGGCGCGGCCTATGAAGCGCACGGACATCCGCTGCCGGAGGCGACTCTCAAGCTCGCGAAAGAATCCGATGCCGTGCTGTTCGGCGCGGTCGGCGACTGGAAGTACGACAAGCTAGACCGGCCGCTGCGTCCGGAGCAGGCGATCTTGGGTCTGCGTAAAAACCTGGGGCTGTTCGCCAATTTCCGCCCGGCCATCTGTTACGAGGAACTGGTCGGTGCATCGAGCCTTAAGCCTGAGCTGATTTCGGGCCTCGACATCCTGATCATTCGCGAGTTGACTGGCGACATCTACTTCGGCGCGCCGCGTGGGCGCCGCACTGCCGTGGACGGGCACTTTCCTGGCGCCGAAGAGGCCTTCGACACGATGCGCTATTCCAGACCTGAAGTCGAACGCATCGCCCACGTTGCCTTTCAGGCGGCGCGCAAACGCAGCAAGCGCGTGACCAGCGTCGACAAGGCCAACGTGCTGGAGACTTTCCAGTTCTGGAAAGACATCGTCACCGAAGTCGGCAAGGAATATCCAGATGTCGAACTGGACCACATGTACGTCGACAACGCAGCCATGCAACTCGTCAAGGCGCCAAAGAAGTTCGACGTGATCGTCACCGGCAACATGTTCGGCGACATCCTGTCGGACGAGGCGGCGATGCTCACAGGCTCGATCGGCATGCTGCCTTCGGCATCGCTGAATTCGAGCAATCAGGGCTTGTATGAGCCGAGCCACGGCAGTGCGCCCGACATTGCCGGCCAAGGGGTTGCCAATCCGTTGGCTACAATTCTGTCCGCTGCCATGATGCTCCGCTTCTCTCTCAATCAACCCGAAGCTGCCGACCGAATCGAGTCGGCGGTCAAGTCGGTGCTCGCCTCGGGCTTGCGCACTGGCGACATCTGGTCGGAAGGCACGAAGCGCGTAGGCACCCGCGCCATGGGCGACGCAGTGGTGGCAGCGCTTGCTTCTGCGATCACCAAAAAGACGATCACCGGCTAACCGCAGCCCGCTTCGTCACGCCCCCCGGCTCGACGAGCCGGGTGCCAAAGAGAAAACACTTTTTTGACAAGGGCACATTGAAATGACGAACGCATCCTCACAACCTCTGGTCGGCCTCGTCGGCTGGCGCGGCATGGTCGGCTCGGTCTTGATGGACCGCATGCAGACCGAAGGCGACTTCGGTCTCATCGAGCCGATGTTTTTTTCGACTTCCAACGCTGGTGGCAAGGCCCCGGCGATGGCAAAAAACGAAGGCACCTTGAAGGATGCGCACGACATCGACGCGCTGAAGAAGTGCGACATCGTCATCACCGCCCAGGGCGGCGAGTACACCAGCGAGGTCTACCCCAAGCTTCGCGCGGCCGGCTGGACCGGCCACTGGATCGATGCGGCGTCGACACTGCGGATGAACGACGACGCGATCATCGTGCTCGACCCGGTCAACCTGCCAGTAATCCAGACGGCGTTGGCCAAGGGCGGCAAGAACTGGATCGGCGGTAACTGCACCGTCAGCTGCATGCTGGTGGGCGTTGGTGCGCTCTACAAGGCCGGCCTGGTCGAGTGGATGACCAGCATGACCTATCAGGCAGCTTCGGGTGGCGGCGCGCAGCACATGCGCGAGTTGCTGACGCAGTTCGGCACGCTGAATGCCGAAGTGCGCTCGCTGCTCGATGACCCGAAGTCGGCCATTCTCGAAATCGATCGCAAGGTCCTGCACAAGCAGCAGAACCTGAGCGCTGCCGAAACCGCGAACTTCGGTGCGCCGCTGGGCGGCTCGCTCATTCCGTGGATCGACAAGGACCTGGGATTAGGCAAGAACCCGGGCGATGTCGATTGGGGCATCTCCAAGGAAGAGTGGAAGGGCGGCGCTGAGACCAACAAGATCCTCGGCCAAGGTCCGGGCTTCGACGTTGCACCCACGCCTGTCGACGGTTTCTGCGTGCGAGTCGGCGCCATGCGCTGTCACAGCCAGGCATTGACCTTCAAGCTGAAGAAGAACGTCCCGGTCGCAGACATCGAAGCGCTGATCGCTACTGACAACGCCTGGGCCAAGGTCGTGCCGAACACGCGTGAAGCCACCGTCGCGCAACTCACACCGGTGGCAGTCACGGGCACGATGGACATCCCGGTCGGCCGTATTCGCAAGCTGGCGATGGGGCCAGAATATGTAGGCGCCTTCACGATCGGCGATCAATTGCTTTGGGGCGCTGCGGAGCCATTGCGTCGCATGCTGCGAATCCTGATCGAGGCTTGAGCGCATTTTTGAGCGCCAAAGTAGTAGTGGGCGTTGCCTCGTCGCAACACCCTCGACACGCCGAAGTTGGCGCGCACTGGGTAGAACGGCCGCGCCGGCTTGTCAGTGCCGAATGATGGTGTTAACGTCCTCTTACACTTTTGGGCCGAGCTGCCCCTCACAGCATGACAAGACCTATGTTGCCTGCGGCCAGCGTGCCGGCCATCCGACCGACCAACAAGTTGGCCGGTTGCGGCCAGTTGTCGCTCCTCAGTGTCGCCATCGCGCTGGCACTCGGCACTGTCAGCATCGACGCCAGCGCGCTGGCGCTCGGCCGACTGAACGTGCAGTCCGCTCTGGGCGAACCGCTTCGTGCCGAGATCGATGTCACCGAGATCACTGCTTCTGAAGCCGACGGCATGAAGGTCGCCATCGCCTCGTCGGAAGCGTTTCGCGCCGCCGGTGTGGCCTACAACCCTGCACTTTCGGACGTTCGGGTGAGCCTGCAACGGCGCGCCGATGGCCGCTACGTGGTTCGCCTGACCGGTACCCGTTCGCTGAGCGATCCGTTTGTCGACCTGCTGGTCGAAGCCAACTGGAGTGCCGGCCGCATCGTGCGCGACTACACGGTGCTGCTAGATCCACCTTCCAGCCGTCAGGCCGCCGTGCCCGTGGTGCCGCTGGCGCCGCAAATCAGTGCAGCGCCGCCCGTGCAACGTGCTCCACCCGCGGCTGTACCCGCCGTTGTGCCCCCGGTGCCGCGCCGAGAGCGTCCGGCCGCAGTCGCACCCGCGCCTGCAACGGCGGCGGAGGCGCCCGTACGCACCGGTACCGCCTCGGGCGGCACGGGTACCGGTGACCAGGTCACGGTGCGCCCCGGCGACACGGCCAGCAAGATTGCAGGCGCATACAAACCCGCCGACGTTTCGCTCGACCAGATGCTGGTAGCGCTGCTGCGCGCCAACCCGAACGCGTTCGTCGGCGGCAACATCAATCGCATGAAGGCCGGCGCCGTGCTCGACGTGTCGGCCGGTTCGCAAGCGGCAAACGTGCCACCGGATGAAGCCAAAAGAACCGTCACCGCGCAGAGCCGCGACTTCGGCGAATACCGCCGTCGTCTGGCAGAAAACGCTCCTACGGCGCGCGTTGCCGCTGCCGACAGGCAAGCCGCGGGCAAGCTGCAAGCCAACGTCGAAGACCGTAACGCAGCCGCGGCATCCCCTGACAAGCTCACCATTTCACAAGGCACTGCGGCAGCGCGTGCGAACGAGGAAAAGCTGGCGCGTGACCGTCAGGCGCAAGACGGCAAGAGCCGTGTTGCCGAACTGTCGAAGAACATCAACGAACTGAACAAGCTCCAGGCGGCCACGGGCACTGGTGCGACAACGGCAACGCCAGCGACACCCGCAGCACCTGCACCTGCACCTTCACCTGCAGCGGCACCGACCCCGGCAGCGACGGCTTTGCCCGCTCCGTCCCCCGTACCCGCTGCTGCTCCCGCTGCTGCGCCCGCCCCCGCAGTTGCCGCGACGCCGGCAGCAACCGCGCCAGCGACGCCGACCGCAAACCCAACGACTGCATCGACCACCGCGCCCCCGACTCCGGCCGCCACGACCCCCACACCGGCAGTGCCGGTCGCCAAGGCCACGCCGCCCGCTGCTGCGCCAGTCGAGCGCGGCTTCTTCGCCGAGCTGATGGACAGCCCGCTCATGCTCGGGGCTGCTGCACTGATCGCGCTGCTTATCGCGTTCATTCTTTATCGCGTGCTAGGCCGCAAACGGCAAGACGCCGGCGACAGCGTGTTTCTCGAGAGCCGCATGCCGAAAGACTCGTTCTTCGGCGCCAGCGGCGGCGAGTCGGTCGACACCAAGAACCGCGGCAACTCGGTGGTGTCGTCGCTCTCGTATTCGCCGAGTCAGCTCGATGCAGGCGATGTCGATCCGGTGGCGGAAGCCGATGTCTACCTCGCCTACGGCCGCGATTTGCAAGCCGAAGAAATTTTGCGCGAAGCCCTCCGAGTGAATCCGGAACGCGCGGCCATTCACCTCAAGCTGCTTGAAATCCACGCCAAGCGACGCGACTTGCGCGCTTACGAAGCGCTGGCGACCGACGTGCACAAGCTGACCGGTGGCAGCGGCAACGACTGGAACCGCGTCGTAGAAATGGGCAAGGAACTCGATCCGGGCAATCCTCTGTACGAAGCCGGTGTGCGCAGCGTTCCGCTGGCAGACACCACGCCGCAGCCGCTGAGCGATAACGAGATCACATTGCCGATCGTCAAGGCGCCGACGGCTACTGCGCCCGCAGTGGCTCCGCCGCCCGCCTTCGTCCCATCCGTCGCACCGCTGGACTTCGACCTCGACCTGAGCAAGCCGCCGGCACCCAAGCCTGTGGCAGCACCCGTCAGTGCCAGCTTGCCGCCGGTTTCCGCGCCTTCGCTGAGCCCGGTCGCCATGCCGTTCTTGCCGAGCCTGAACGACACATCGCGCGGAAAGCCGGCGGCCACCACGGCACCGGCACCGTTCAGCCACCGCGATGTGCTCGATCTTGAAAATGACTTCGATACCGCGCCAGGTGCCCTGGAGCCTGTAACCCGCGCCGTTGGCCTCGACGACGAGCACACGCAGCCCGCCACCTTGCGCGCTGGACTGCCGGGCGACTCGGGCTTCATCGAGTTCGACATGAGCTCGCTCGCCGGTTTGCAACGCGCGCCGAGCGACACCGAACCCGGTCGCCTCGAACCGCTCGACGAAGGCGGCGAAAGCCCGCATGCGGTCAAGCTGTCGCTGGCCCGCGAACTGCAGGCGCTTGGCGACGTCGAAGGTGCGCGCTCGCTGGTCGAAGAAGTCGAATCCGAGAGCTCGGGCGAACTCAAGTCGCAGGCCAAGCATCTGCTCGCCCAACTCCATTGAGTGCTGGCGCGGGCCGATGATCGTGTCGTGAGACTGGCCCTCGGCGTTCGCTACAACGGCCAAGCCTATGAAGGCTGGCAAAGCCAACTCTCTGGCCGCACGGTGCAGGACAAGCTCGAAACGGCGCTGGGTAAATTGGCCGGCAAGCGAATTTCGACTTTGTGCGCCGGTCGCACCGACACCGGCGTTCACGCATTGATGCAGGTCGTGCATTTCGACACCGAAGTCGAGCGCGAACTGGTGTCCTGGGTGCGCGGCACCAATCGCTTCCTGCCTTCGGACATCGCGGTGCAATGGGCGCATCCGGTGCCCGACGCTTTCCATTGCCGCGCGAATGCCGTGGCTCGCCGCTATCTCTACGTGCTCTCGCAGTCTCCTGTGCGGCCCAGCCTGGATGCGGGCCGCGTCGGCTGGTCGATGTACCCGCTCGACGGCAACGCGATGCGTGCTGCAGCCGCGGTGTTGCTCGGCTCACGCGATTTCACCTCGTTTCGCGCCTCGTCCTGCCAGGCGCGATCGCCCGTCAAGGAGATGCGCCGTATCGTCATCACGCGCCATGGCGAAGGCGAGCGTTGCCGATGGCACTTCGAGTTCGAGGCCGACGCCTTCCTACACCACATGATTCGCAACCTGATGGGCTGCCTCGTGCGCATCGGGCGCGGCGACGAAAAGCCCGAATGGATGCTGACCGTGCTCGAAGCGCGCAGCCGCATGGCCGCAGCGCCGACCTTCTCCCCGGACGGCTTGTACTTCGTGGGACCGTTGTACGACGCCAAGTGGGGCCTGCCGGCCGACGCCACCTTACAACCAGGAGGCGGCCCCTATGATGGGCCGCCATGACCCGTACCCGAATTAAGATCTGTGGCCTCACGCGTGAGCAAGACGTCGACGCTGCCGTCGCCGCCGGCGCAGACGCCGTCGGCTTCGTGCTGTACGCGGGAAGCCAACGCGGGGTAACGCCGCAGCGCGCTGCAGTGCTGGCATCGCGCCTGCCGCCCTTCGTGACGCCCGTGCTCCTCTTCGTCAACGAAGACCCAGCCCAAGCCCTCGCCGCACTGGCTACCGTACCGGGTGCCATCGCGCAGTTCCACGGCGACGAAACGCCGCAGCGATGTCTTGAGTCGAGCGGCGCGGGGCGCTATCGCTTCATGCGCGCGGCCCGCATTCCCCTTGGCTTGGCCGGGATCGACTTCGACCTCGTAAAATACGCTTCCGATTTCTCTCACGCCCAGGCCATCCTGCTCGACGCGCATGTCGACGGTTACGGCGGTGGCGGCAAGGCATTCGATTGGTCACTTCTTCCACCCGCCGTCGACGCTCACCTCGTCTTGAGTGGTGGACTCACACCTGCAAACGTGGGCGATGGCATTCGCCAGTTGCGGACATGCGGCAAAACGCTGTCCGTTGATGTGAGCTCCGGCGTCGAAGCCGATGCACCCGACGGCATGACCGTCAAGGGCATCAAGGACGCCGACAAGATCCGCGACTTCGTGACGGCCGTCCGGGCCGCCGACGCTGCTTCCTGATTCCGCCGCACCGCCTCGACAGGCCGGGCGCGGCCCAACCGATCGAGACCCTTCATGCAAAGCACCTATCAGCAACCTGACGCCACCGGCCACTTCGGCATCTACGGCGGAAGTTTCGCGAGCGAGACGCTCACACATGCCATCGCCGAATTGCGCGATGCGTACGCGAAGTTCAAAGACGATCCAGCCTTCCTTGCCGAGTTCCACTACGAGCTGAAGCACTTCGTAGGGCGACCATCGCCGATCTACCACGCCGCGCGCACCAGTCGTGAAATGGGCGGCGCGCAGATCTACCTGAAACGCGAAGACCTGAACCACACCGGCGCACACAAGATCAACAACGTGATCGGCCAGGCGATGCTCGCCCGGCGCATGAGCAAGCCACGCATCATTGCGGAGACCGGCGCCGGCCAGCACGGCGTGGCGACCGCGACCATCTGCGCGCGCTACGGCCTCGAATGCGTGATCTACATGGGCAGCGCCGACGTCCAGCGCCAGAGCCCCAACGTCTACCGCATGAACCTTCTCGGCGCCACGGTGGTGCCGGTCGAATCGGGTAGCAAGACACTGAAAGACGCGCTGAACGAAGCCATGCGCGACTGGGTCGCCAACGTCGACGATACCTTCTACATCATCGGTACGGTGGCCGGACCGCACCCCTATCCGATGATGGTGCGCGACTTTCAGAGCGTGATCGGCACCGAGTGCATCGGCCAGATGCCGGCCATGCTGGCTGCGGATGGAATGACCGGAGAAGCTGAAGGCAAGCAACCGGATGTGGTTCTGGCCTGCGTCGGCGGCGGCAGCAACGCGATGGGCATCTTCTACCCTTACATCCCGTTCGCGAATACGCGCCTTATCGGTGTCGAAGCCGCGGGCGAAGGCCTCGACAGTGGCAAGCACTCGGCGTCGATCCTGCGCGGCAGCCCCGGCGTGCTGCACGGCAACCGAACCTACCTGCTGCAAAACGAAGACGGCCAGGTGACCGAAACGCACAGCATCAGCGCGGGCCTGGACTATCCCGGCGTGGGACCGGAGCACGCCTATCTTTCGGACATCGGCCGCGCCGAATACGTCGGGGTGACCGACACCGAAGCACTCGAAGCCTTCCACTATCTTTGCCGCACCGAAGGCATCATTCCGGCGCTGGAGCCCGCCCACGCCCTGGCCTACGCCATGAAGCTGGCCAAGACGATGCGCAGCGACCAGTCGATTCTGGTCAACCTCTCGGGACGCGGCGACAAGGACATCGGCACGGTGGCCGACTTGGCAGGCGTCGACTTTTACGACCGACCCTCGATGCGCGGTTTTCAGGTGAAAGGAGGCAAAGCATGAGCCGCATTGCCGCCACCTTCGCTGCCCTCCAAAAAGATGGGCGCCGAGCGCTCATTCCTTACGTCACGGCCGGCTTTCCGTTCGCCGACATCACGCCGGAGCTGATGCACGGCATGGTCGCAGCAGGCGCCGACGTGATCGAGTTGGGTGTTCCCTTCTCCGACCCGATGGCCGATGGCCCGGTCATTCAAAAGGCCGGCGAAGCTGCCCTCGCTTTAGGCGTCGGCATGAAGCAGGTGTTGGCGATGGTCGGCGCCTTCCGCAGGCAGGACACGACCACGCCGGTGGTGCTGATGGGCTACGCCAACCCTGTCGAAAAGTACGACCTGGTACACGGCGCTGGCAGCTTCATTCGCGACACAGTGGTGGCCGGCATCGATGGATTGCTTATCGTCGACTACCCACCCGAAGAGTGCGAGGACTTCGCTGCACGACTGCAGGCCGCCGGCATCGATCTGATCTTCTTGCTGGCACCGACGAGCACCGAAGCGCGCATGGCGCAGGTGGCTCGCATTGCAAGCGGCTACGTCTACTACGTCTCTTTAAAGGGTGTGACGGGCGCGGGCAACCTCGACACGGACGCTGTCAGCAAGATGCTGCCGCGCATCCGCCGGCACGTGAGCATTCCGGTCGGCGTGGGCTTCGGCATTCGCGACGCGCACACGGCGCGGGCGGTCGGCGCTACGGCGGATGCCGTTGTGATCGGCACGAAGATCATCCAGTTGATCGAGACCCAGCCGCGTGAACGAGTGGTGCCTGTGGTCAGCGAATTTCTCGCAGGGATCCGCGAGGCGCTCGACGCCCTGCCCGCCTTGACCACGACGGCGACCGCCAGCGATTCGGCTGGTCGATAATCTTGTCTGGCTTCCCTCCAGGACTGAATCATGAGCTGGCTTGAAAAACTGCTACCCGCGAAGATCGCGCAAACCGACCCGAGCGAGCGCCGCCAGGTACCCGAAGGGCTCTGGATCAAGTGCCCGAGCTGCGAAACGGTGCTCTACAAGACCGACCTCGAGCACAACCAGAATGTCTGCCCGAGTTGCACCCATCACTTTCGAATCGGCGCGCGCGCACGGATCGACAGCTTCCTCGACGCTGAAGGCCGCTATGAAGTCGGCCAGGAAGTGTTGCCCGTCGATGCGCTCAAGTTCAAGGACAGCCGCAAGTACACCGAGCGCCTGAAAGAAGCGCTTGAAAACACCGGCGAGACCGATTCGCTCGTGGTCATGGGCGGCTCGGTGCACAGCATCAGCGTGGTGGTGGCTTGCTTCGAGTTCGAGTTCATGGGCGGCAGCATGGGCAGCGTCGTCGGTGAGCGCTTCGTGCGCGGCGTGCAGACGGCCATCGAGCAGAAGGTGCCGTTCATTTGCTTCACCGCCACCGGCGGCGCGCGCATGCAGGAAGGCCTGCTGTCGCTGATGCAAATGGCCAAGACCAATGCATCGCTCACCCGACTCGCCAAGAAGGGCTTGCCGTACATCAGCGTGCTGACCGACCCCACGATGGGCGGCGTGTCCGCTGGCTTCGCATTCGTCGGAGATGTGGTGATTGCCGAGCCGAAGGCGCTGATCGGCTTTGCCGGGCCGCGCGTCATCGAGTCGACGGTGCGCGTTACGCTGCCGGAGGGTTTTCAGCGCTCGGAATTCTTGCAGACCAAAGGCGCAATCGACTTCATCAGCGACCGCCGCGAACTGCGCAAGACCATCGCCAGCACGCTGGCCATGCTGCTGCGCCAGCCGGCGGACGCGGTCGTTTAAAAGCTGTTGATCGGGCTGGCTAGCGGCCCAGCGTCCAGGCCCAGCCCATCGCATTGCCGAGCAGGATCGCCGCAACCTGCAGCAACACGATCGCCACCAGCGGCGACAGATCGACACCGCCGATCAGTGGAATGAAGCGGCGTAACGGCCGTACCAAAGGCTCGGCGAGGCGCGCAATGAGATCGAGCAGCATCGCGTTGGCGCCTGGCACCCACGACAGCACCGCGTAGACGACCAGCAACGCGGTCAGCCCCGACACCGCTAGTTGCGCAAGTCCGATCAGAGAAATCAGCGGCAATACCGTGATCTTGCTGAGGTTGCCGAGCAGCAGCCACAGCAGCAAGAACTTCATCATGACCAACAGCCATGCCGCTATCGGGCTGGCGATGTCCCAACGCTTGTACGACGGCACGATGCGGCGCAGCGGCATCACGATCCAGTCGGTTACTGCGAAGACGAAGCGCCCCAGCGGGTTGCCGAAAGGCACGCGGTGATACTGCATGTAGAGACGCAGCAGGCATGCGCCGCCGAGCAGGCCGACGATGACGTCGAGCAAAAACGAGGGGATCTGATAGAGCATGGCGCGAGGTCTTGAGCGGAATGCGATGATAGCGACGCAAGGTGCATCGATGACGACACAACCCCTTCTGCTCTCCCTCCCTTTGTTCCCGCTGGGCACGGTCCTTTTTCCTGGAGGCCTGCTTCCGCTGCGAATCTTCGAGGTGCGTTACCTCGACATGATCGGCAAGTGCCACAAGGCGGGCACGCCGTTCGGCGTGGTGAGCCTTAACCAAGGCAGCGAAGTCCGCAAGGCCGGCGCTGGCGCCGAGAGTTTTGCTTCGACCGGCGTGCTGGCTTCGATTCGAGAGCTGACCACGCCGCAAAGCGGCTTGCTGGAGATCGAATGCGTCGGGACACAACGGTTTCGCGTGGTCGGCACCGAGCTGCAAAAGCATGGCCTCTGGACCGCGGAAGTCGAAGCAGTGCCCGACGATCTGGCACTCGCCATCCCTGAAGACCTGCAGCACACGACCATGGCATTGCAGCGGCTGTTGAACACGCTGGAAGAGCGCCGCGCCGCCGAGGGCGAAGAAGAGGTCCAGTTGCCGATCGGCAAGCCCTATCGCTTCGAGGATTGCGGCTGGGTCGCCAACCGCTGGTGCGAACTTCTGCCCGTGCAGCCTGCCGTCAAACAGCGCCTGATGGAACTCGACAGTCCGCTGATGCGACTCGAGTTGGTGAGTGATTTGCTGGCACGTACCGGCATCGTTGAATAGCTTGCTACTTTTTTCATAGCATCGAGCGCAGATTCGACGTGCGTTTCGAGCCGATTCTGGGCTCGGAGCTTGGGATAAAATTGCGGCCTTTCGTGCTGGCAGTCCCGCCTTGGCTATTCGCTCGCTGCGCCCTGCCTCCCCACTGCGTTTTCTCCGCACCTCTGCATCCTCCAGCCCTCGCCTTTCAGCTTCCCATGTCCGACCCTTTGATCCCCGCCACGCCGACGCCCGTCGCGCCCGCCACCGTCACCGCGCCCGCGGTCGACGAGAACCAGCTCATCGCCGAGCGCCGCGACAAGCTCGGCCTGATGCGCATCGCGCAGGCTGCCGGCAAAGGCGTCGCATTTCCCAACGACTTCAAACCCGCCGACCGAGCAGCCGGCTTGATCGCCGCGCATGGCCTTACGGAGCCGGAGCCGCTCGAAGCGCAGGCCGTACCTGTGAGCGTGGCCGGCCGGATGATGTTGAAGCGGGTGATGGGCAAGGCCAGCTTTGCGACCGTGCAGGACGCTACCGGGCGCATCCAGCTGTACGTGACGCGTGATGGCATCGGCGAAGACGCCTATGCCGATTTCAAGCGCTGGGATTTGGGCGACATCGTCGGCGCCGAAGGCACCATGTTCAAAACCAAGACTGGCGAGTTGTCGGTCAAGGTGAGCAAGCTGCGCATGCTCACCAAGAGCCTGCGCCCACTGCCAGACAAGTTCCACGGCATGGCCGACCAGGAACAGAAGTACCGCCAGCGCTACGTCGACCTGATCACCGACGAAGCCGCGCGCGACCGCTTCAAGGCGCGCAGCCGCGCCGTCAGCGCATTGCGCGAATTCATGGTGGCCAACGATTTCCTCGAAGTCGAAACGCCGATGCTGCATCCGATTCCGGGCGGCGCCAACGCCAAGCCATTCAAGACGCACCACAACGCGCTCGACCAGGAAATGTTCTTGCGCATCGCGCCCGAGCTCTACCTGAAGCGGCTGATCGTCGGCGGCTTCGAGCGCGTCTTCGAGATCAACCGGAGCTACCGCAACGAAGGCATATCGGTGCGGCACAACCCCGAGTTCACGATGATGGAGTTCTACGCGGCGTACTGGACCTACCTGGACCTGATGGACTTCACCGAGATGATCATTCGCACCATCGCCAACAAGGTGTGTGGCGGCGCGCAGCTCACGTACCAGGGCAAGGCCGTCGACCTGAGCCAGCCCTTCGAGCGCTTGACGATCCGCGAAGCGATCTTGAAGCACACCGATGCCGGCGCCAACGTCGACGACATCACTTGGCTCCTCAACGCGCTGCGCAAGCTGGGCCTGAGCGAAGCCAAGAACAAGCTGTCGCACCGCAGCCTGCCGAGCCTGCAAGTGATGTATTTTGAAGAGACCGTGGAAGACAAGCTGTGGCAGCCGACCTTCATCATGGAACACCCGACCGAAATTTCGCCGCTGGCACGCGCCAATGACGACCGGCCGGAGGTCACCGAGCGCTTCGAGCTGTACATCACCGGACGCGAATTCGGCAACGGCTTCAGCGAGTTGAACGACGCCGAAGACCAGGCCGCGCGCTTCAACGCGCAGGTCGCCGCCAAGGACTCGGGCGACGACGAAGCGATGTTCTACGACCACGACTTCGTGCGGGCGCTCGAGTACGGCATGCCGCCGACCGGCGGTTGCGGCATCGGCATTGACCGCTTCATGATGCTGTTGACCGATTCGCCGAGCATCCGCGACGTCATCCTGTTTCCGGCGTTGCGGCGCGAGGCTTGAACGCGCTCGCAACCTCCATCGGCATCGACTTCGGCACGTCGAACTCGGCGGTGTCGTGCGCGATTGGCGATGGGCCGGCACGTCTGTTGCCGATCGAAGGCGACGCGACGACATTGCCGACCGCATTGTTCTTCAACGCCGAAGACCGCACGACGCACTTCGGTCGCGACGCCATGGCGCACTATCTCGCCGGCACCGACGGCCGCCTGATGCGCTCATTGAAGAGCTTGCTCGGCAGCGCGCTGATGCAGGAAACGACTGCGGTGTACGACGGCCTGCTGAGCTTCCAGGACATCATCGCGCGCTTTCTGCATGAGCTCGGATCGCGCGCCGAAGCCGAACTCGGCCATCGCCCCGAGCGCGTGGTCATCGGGCGCCCGGTGCATTTCGTCGACGACGACGACAAGCGCGACCGCAAGGCCGAAGACAGCTTGCGACACGCCGCCCGCTCGGCCGGTTTTCGCGATGTCGCCTTTCAACTGGAACCGATCGCTGCAGCCTTCGACTACGAGCAGCGCGTGACGCGTGAGTCGATCGTGCTGGTGGTCGATATCGGCGGCGGCACATCGGACTTCACCATCGTCCGGGTCGGTCCCGATCGCATCGCACGGACCGACCGCAGCGACGATGTGCTCGCTACCAGTGGTGTGCACATCGGCGGTACGGATTTCGATCAACGGCTCAACCTCGAGCGCGTGATGCCCGAGCTGGGCTTTCGTCATCTTGGGCCCGACGGCCGCGAGGTGCCGAGCAAAGTCTTCTTCGACTTGTCGTCCTGGCATCTCATCCACTGGCTGCAAACGCCGAAGGCATTGAGCCAGGCGCAGTCTCTGCGGATGAACTACAGCAATCGACACTTGCACGAGCGGCTGATGACGGTGCTCGACGAGCGCTACGGTCACCGCATCGCCAGCGAAGTCGAGCAGGCCAAGATCCGCGCTTCGATCAGCGGTGAGGCGACCGACATCGATCTGTCGTTCGTTGAAGCGGCATTGCACGCCACGCTGTCGCAGGCCGACATGGAACAGCAACTCGCCGCGCCACTCGAAACGGTGATCGCCTGCGCACACGCCTGCGTCAAGCGGGCCGGGCTGCGAAGCAACGAGCTCGATGCGATCTACCTCACAGGCGGTTCGTCTGCGCTGCGCCCGTTTCAGCACGCGTTGCGCCGCAGTTTTGCCGGCGTTCAGATGATCGAAGGCGACCTGTTCGGCGGCGTTGCAGCCGGCCTCGCGTATGCGGCGCGTGCGCGCCAGCGGGCGCCTCTATCGACATGATTGCGGCATGACTGCGACATGAACGCCGCATGAAATACCTCGCGGGCTATTCACCCGGCGTGCTGGCGCAAGTCCAGCAGCGCCTGGACGATGGAAGCCTAGGCACCTTGCTGCTACAGCGCTACCCTTCTGTACACGAGGTGCGAACCGACCGCGCGCTCTACGACTATGTGACCGATCTCAAGAGCGAGTTCATGCGCAAGGCAGATCCACTGTCGAAGGTGGCGTTCGACAACAAGTTGCACGTCATCTGCAACGCGCTCGGCACGCACACCACCATCTCGCGCGTGCAAGGCGGAAAGCTCAAAGCCAAACGCGAAATTCGCGTGTCGAGCCTGTTCAAGGAAGTCCCGATCGAGTGGTTGCGGATGATCGTCGTGCACGAACTCGCGCACATGAAAGAGCGCGATCACGACAAGGCGTTCTATGCACTGTGCACATACATGGAGCCAGACTATCACCGGCTGGAGCTCGATCTGCGGCTGTACCTCACCCACCTGGATGCGGGTGGGGCGCGCTTGTGGTTGTCCGGTGCCTGACCTCAGACCGCACTGGCGATCAAGTCGCGCGCGCGCAGATAGCCTGGAGAGCTGATGAGGGGCTCCCACTGCAGCGCCGCCGTCGTCGGTAGCAGCGCACGCCTCCGCGCTTCTCCGGCAGCGCTCGGTTGCCAGCGACCATCCGTTTGCGCAGCGGCCATCCCACCCAGCAATTCATCCAGTGGCGCCCCGTCACCCACGCTCTGGTTACACAACAGTGCCAAGTCGCAGCCGGCACCGAGCGCGGCCAATGCAGCATCGACATAGCTCAGCAGTTCGCCATCGATCCGGCGCGCCGCTTCCATGCTCAGGTCGTCGCTGAAGACCGCGCCGTCGAAGCCGAGCCGCCCGCGCAGGATGTCCTGCAACCACTTCGCAGAGAAGCCGGCGGGGCGCGCGTCGACCTTCGGATAGATGACGTGCGCCGGCATCACCGCAGCGAGCGCACCGCCGAGCCAATCGAACGGCCGCGCGTCGTCGGCAAGGATCGCCTTCAAGCTGCGCCGATCGATCGGGATCGCCACATGCGAGTCCGCCTTGACGAAACCATGCCCCGGAAAATGCTTGCCGCAGTTGGCCATGCCGGTTTGCAGCAGTCCATGCATGACGCTCTTGGCCAGCAAGGCGACCACCCGCGGATCGCGATGAAAACTGCGGTCGCCGATGACGCTGCTTTCGCCGTAGTCGAGGTCCAGAACAGGAGCGAAGCTGAAGTCGACGCCGCAGGCGCGCAGTTCGCTCGCGAGCACATAGCCAACGGCCGACGCCCGCCGCGTCGCCTCCATCGGATCGCGCATCCACGCTTCGCCAAGCGAGCGCATCGATGGCAGGCGGGTAAATCCGTCCGTTCGAAAACGCTGCACGCGACCGCCCTCGTGGTCGACACAGATCAGCAGATCGGGTCGGAGCGCCTTGATGTCGGCGTTGAGGGCGGAGAGTTGAGCCCGGTCGTACCAGTTACGCGCGAAATGGATGACGCCTCCCACGAGTGGGTCGGCAAGCCGGCGATGGTCGGCCGCTGTCAGCTCGGTGCCGGCCACGTCGATGATGAGAGGGGAATGTATGGCGTCGGTCATGTTTTTTCCACGACCACGAAGCTCGCGGCGTAATCAGTTTCGTCGGTGACGGTCACATGGGCGGTGAGCCCCTCGGCCTCGAACCAGTCCTTGAGGCCGCCGTGCAGCACGATCACCGGCTTGCCGCTTCGCAGGTTGGCGATCTCGCAGAGGCGCCAGCTCATCGGCATGCGCATGCCGGTGCCGATGGCCTTGCTGAAGGCTTCCTTTGCAGAGAAGCGCGTCGCGAGATAGCTGATGCCGCGCTTGGGCCAGCGAACGCTCCGGCTTTGCCAGATAGCGAACTCGGCGTCGCTCAACACGCGACGCGCAAAGCGTTCGCCCTGTCGCTCGTAAGTGGCCGCGATGCGGCGCACATCGCAGATGTCGGTGCCGATGCCGTAGATCACGGGGCGTCGACGATCACTTCGCCTCGGCGATGCAGCGCAGGTACTCCAGAGTGGCGGACGTATAGCCGAGCTCGAGCGCGTCTGCGACGAAGGCATGGCCGATCGACACTTCGCGCACACCGCGTACCGCGCGCAAGAATTCGGTCAGGTTGTCGCGGTTCAGGTCGTGACCGGCATTGACTTCGAGCCCCACCGCCTGCGCTGCGCGCGCCGTATCGACGTAGAGCTGCAGCACGCCAGCCGCGCGCGAAGTGCCGCGAGACGAGGCATAGCCTTCGGTGTAGAGCTCGACGCGGTCGGCGCCGACCGCCTTGGCTGCAGCCATCATGTCCGGCTCGGGGTCCATGAAGAGGCTGACACGCACGCCGAGCGCCTTGGCTTCCTCGATCAACGGGCGAAGCCGGTCGGTATCCTCAGGGAACACCCAGCCGTGATCGCTGGTCGATTGGGTTTCGCTGTCGGGCACGAAGGTCGCCTGGTGCGGCCGCTGCTCCCGCACGAAGTCCATCAGGTTGTGAAAGGGGTTGCCTTCGATATTGAATTCGACGTCCGGCCAGTCTCTCGCCAGCAGCGCCGACAGGTCGTACACGTCCTGCGCACGGATGTGACGCGCGTCAGGTCGGGGATGCACCGTGATCCCGCTGGCGCCGGCGTCGAGGCACATCGACGCGGCGAACAGCACGCTTGGAATACCGAGCTCGCGCGTGTTGCGTACCAGCGCGACCTTGTTGAGGTTGACCGAGAGGGCCGTCGTGTTTGAACGCGTGGTCATAGGTATGCAGGATCGATTCGATCAGAGGGCTTGCAGGTCTCGCATCATCTGCCGGGTGCGCAGGGTGGACACGCCACAATGGTAGTTGAGCAGGACCCGCAATTGACTACGCAATGCGGCGTTGCTGCCGACATTGAGCGTCGCAATGCACCGCAGGGTTGCGGTGAATGGCGTGTGATCGTCCAGCGCCGCCTGCAGTGCCTGCCACTCGGCGCCGGTTAACGCGGCATCCTGTGCTTCGGCCAGACGCAGACCGGCCTCGGAAACCAGCGTGTAGCGCAGCTCAGGCGCCAACGATGACAGCGTCATCGTCTGGGCGTCGAGCGCAGGCAGCAGACCGACCTCGCGCAGCAGCAACAGTTCGAAAGCTCGAAGCGCCGCTGCTTGGGTAGCGGCCTGCGCGCCTGCATGCTCCCCGGCAAGCACCTCGACGACCCCTGCGTATGAATCGAAGAGAGATTCGTGGGCATCGTCGCGCGCCAGCAGGCGCAGCAAGAGCTCGTTGACATACAAGCCCGAAAGCAGCGACTCGCCAGTCGGCATGACATGGCCGCCGACCCATTCGGCGCCCTTGAGCGCGCGGATCTCGGCGTCGCCGCCGTAGTTCAACAGGAGGGGCTGCAGCGGCAGCAGCACCGGTCGGAAGTTCGAACTCGGCCGTTTCGCGCCTTTGGCAACCAACGCAATTCGGCCATGGTGCCGGGTGAAAACTTCAAGAATCAAACTCGACTCGCTCCAGTCGTAGCGATGCAGGACGTAAGCCGGCTCATGAGAAACGCGATGCCCCGTCGCCATCCTTTACTCGTAGCCGAACGACCGCACACGGGCCTCGTCGTCGGCCCAGCCAGAGCGCACCTTGACCCAAAGCTCGATGAACACCTTGGCGTCGGCCAGCCTTTCGAGCTCGACGCGTGTCTCCATGCCGATGCGCTTGATGCGCTCGCCCTTGTCACCGATGACCATCGCCTTGTGCCCGTCACGCTCCACCACGATGGTCGCGGCGATGCGGAGCAGCCGTTTCTGACCCTTGCGCTGCGGCGGCTCCTCTTCGAACTTGTCGATGATGACGGTCGAGGTGTAGGGCAGTTCGTCGCCGGTCAGGCGGAACAGCTTTTCACGGACCAACTCACCGGCGAGAAATTTCTCGCTGCGGTCGGTAAGTTCATCTTCGGCATAGAACCAGGCTTGCTCGGGCAGGTATTTTTCGCAAATGGCGAACAGGCGCTCGACATCCCTGGCGCTCTTGGCCGACATCGGGACGAACTCGGCAAACGCATGTCTTGCCTGCATCGTCTGAAGCCAGGGCGCGATGTCGCCGCGGCGATGGATGTTGTCCAGTTTGTTGGCGATCAGCAGCGTCGGGATGTCTTTGGCGAGCAGCGCCAGCACGCGCGCATCCGCCGGCGTGAAGCTGCCGGCCTCGACCACGAACAGGATCAGGTCGACGTCGGCCACGGCACCCAGCACGGTCTTGTTGAGCGACTTGTTCAACGCGTTGGCATGCAGCGTCTGGAAGCCTGGCGTGTCGACGAAGACAAACTGCGTGGCGCCCACCGTGCGCATGCCGGTGATGCGATGCCGCGTAGTCTGCGCCTTGCGCGAGGTGATGCTGATCTTTTGGCCGACCAACGCGTTGAGCAGGGTCGATTTACCGACGTTGGGCTTGCCGACGATCGCGATCAGGCCGCAATGGCGTGGGCCTTCGGCGGTGGGCGGAGCGACCGAAACGCCGACGGCGTGCGAGTCGTCCACATCGGCGTCGTTGCCGTTGTCGTGGTTGGCGTCGTTGTCGGGCTCGACGGGTGGGATGGGATCGATGACGGGTTCGGTCGAATCGGTAGTGGTCATGCAGCTTTCGTGCTTCGGGCTTTAAGTTTGATCAGCATCGCGGCGGCAGCCGCTTGTTCGCCAGCGCGGCGCGAGCCACCGATGCCGCGTTCGGTCAGGCCCAGTTCTTCCACCGCGCATTCGACGTCGAACGTTTGCTTGTGCGCCGCGCCTACGGTGCCTGCCACGCGGTAGGCAGGCAGCTTCATTTTGTGGCCCTGCAGCCATTCCTGCAATTCGGTTTTCGGGTCTTTGCCGACCGCGTCCATGCGCGGGTTGATCTCGACGGCCTCGAAGAGCCGATGCACCAGCGCCTGGGCAGCCGGATACCCGGCGTCGAGGTACACCGCGCCAATCAACGCCTCCAGCGCGTCCGCCAGGATCGAAGGCCGCGCCGAGCCGCCGGAGCGCGACTCGCCTTCTCCCAGCCGCAGCAAGGGCGCAAAGCCAAGTTTGATCGCCAGTTGGTGCAGCGTTTCCTGCTTGACCAGATTGGCACGAACGCGCGAAAGGTCGCCTTCAGGCAGGCCGCTCAGCTTGACGTAGAGCAGATGCGCGACCGCCAGATTCAGCACAGAGTCACCCAAAAACTCTAGGCGCTCGTTATGGTCCGACGAAAAGCTGCGATGCGTGAGAGCGAGCTGCAACAGGCGCGCATCGGCGAAGGTGTACTCGAGGCGCGCTTGCAGCGCCAGGAGGCCGCCGTCCGCCTTGAGAAGCGGCACGTTCGGCGAGGACTTCTGCGGCGGTTTCAGCGCGACTGACCCTTGTATCGCATGAGAAGCACGGCGGGGCCGAACAACGGGATCTCGCGCTCGTACGAATACGAGACGACCACTTTGTCGCCGTCTTTCTTGACGTCGAGGTCCTTGCCGCTCAGCTTGAAATCGTCGATGGCCTGGGAACGATCGAAGATGGCGCGAACCTCTGGCACCGTGTTGCCTTCCTTGGCCTTGTTCGCTGCCTTGTCGATGGCCTGGTATTCGATAAGAGTCGGAATCACCTGCGCGACGACAACCCCTGCGCACGCCAGCACCACCGCCACGAACAAAAGTCCGATGAACGAAATACCGCGCTGCTTGTATTGACCAGTCTTCATGCCCTCTTACCCCTCGAATGGATGGATCTAATTATTGGAACGCGCCGATGCGTTTGAGATTGCCGAAATTCATCCAGATAAAGAACGCTTTCCCAACGATATTCTTGTCGGGAACGAAGCCCCAATAGCGGGAATCCAGCGAGTTGTCGCGGTTGTCGCCCATCATGAAATAGTGACCCTCCGGCACTTTGCACACGACGCCGTCGACACTGTAACGACAATTTTCACGGTTGGGGAAGGTCATGATCTCAGCCTCCGACAAACCCGCTCTGCGACTGTCGTCGTTCAGCAAGTAGTGCTGACGGCCGACCAGATCCTCTTTGTATTCCTTCAGGTAGCGCATGGCTTCCTCGTCGAAATACTCCGGGACGGCGTCCTTGCTGATCGGCTTGCCGTTGATCGTCAACTTCTTGTTCAGGTATGCGACCTCATCACCCGGCAGGCCGACCACACGCTTGATGTAATCGAGACTCGGCTGTGGCGGATAGCGGAATACCATCACGTCGCCGCGGGCCGGCGGCGTGCCATCGGTCAGCTTGGTGTTGATGACGGGCAGCCGCAGGCCGTAGGTAAATTTGTTGACCAGGATCAGGTCGCCCGTAAGCAGCGTCGGCATCATCGAACCGGACGGGATCTTGAAAGGCTCGAACAAGAACGAGCGCAGCAGGAACACGACGAGGATCACGGGAAACAGGCCGGCGGTCCAGTCGAGCCACCACGGCTGCATGAGCAGCCGCTCGCGCGCCTTCACATCGACCGTGTCGACTTGCGTGATGCCCTTGCCGGCCAGGCGAGCGTTGCGCTCGGCCAATGACGAGTCGATGGCTTCGGCCGCACGTCGACGCTTGGGCAGGAAGTAAAAACGCTCAGCCAACCAGTAGAGACCAGTGACAACGGTTGCCAGGAACAGCAACAACGCGAAGTTGCCTTCGACGGCGCCGAAGTACCAGGCGCCGATGTAGCCTGCAAAGGCCGCGAGGATCAGGGAAGTGAGGAGTGCCATGGTGGTTAGTCTTCGACTTGCAGGATCGCCAAGAAGGCCTCTTGCGGGACCTCGACGGAACCGATCTGCTTCATTCGTTTTTTGCCCGCTTTCTGCTTCTCGAGCAGCTTCTTCTTACGGGAAATATCACCGCCGTAGCACTTGGCCAGCACGTTCTTGCGGAGCGCTTTGATTGTCTCACGCGCAATGATGGTGACCCCGATGGCAGCCTGGATCGCGACGTCGAACATCTGGCGCGAAATGATCTCTCGCATCTTCGAAACCACCGCTCGGCCACGGTACTGCGACTGGCTCCGGTGCACGATGATCGACAACGCATCGACTCGCTCGCCGTTCAACAGGATGTCTACTTTGACGACGTCCGATGCGCGGTATTCCTTGAACTCGTAGTCCATTGAGGCATAGCCGCGACTCACCGATTTCAGTTTGTCGAAGAAGTCGAGCACGATCTCGCCGAGCGGCATTTCGTACGTCAGCATGACCTGCCGACCGTGATACGCCATGTTCATCTGCACGCCGCGCTTCTGGTTAGCGAGCGTCATAACGGCGCCCACATATTCCTGCGGCATATAGAGATGCACCGTAACGATCGGCTCGCGGATTTCCGACATGCGGCCGACGTCGGGCATCTTCGAGGGGTTCTCGACCATGATGACTTCGCCGTCGTTGCGCACCACCTGATAGACCACGCTGGGTGCGGTCGTGATCATGTCCTGGTCGAACTCGCGCTCAAGGCGTTCCTGGACTATCTCCATGTGCAGCAGGCCGAGAAAGCCGCAACGAAATCCGAAGCCAAGCGCCTGGCTCACTTCGGGCTCGTAGCGCAGCGACGAATCATTGAGCTTCAATTTTTCGAGCGCGTCGCGCAGCGATTCGTACTCGCTCGCTTCCGTCGGATACAAGCCCGCAAAAACCTGCGGCTGGATTTCCTTGAAGCCCGGCAACGCTTCCGTCGCAGTTGCCGCTGCGCCGCCCGTGCCGGTCTTGATGAGCGTGACAGTGTCGCCGACCTTCGCAGCCTGCAACTCCTTGATGCCCGCGATGATGAAACCGACCTCGCCTGCTTCGAGCGATGGCCGCGCTTCGGTTGCTGGCGTGAACACGCCAAGACTGTCGGCGTTGTAGCTGGCACCCGATGCCATCATCTTTATGCGCTCGCCCTTGACCAATCGACCATCGACGACGCGCACCAACATCACGACGCCGACGTAGGCGTCGAACCAACTGTCGACGATCATCGCGCGCAGCGGGCCATCGGGGTTGCCGCGCGGTGCGGGCATCCTCTTCACGACGGCTTCAAGAATTTCATCGATGCCCATGCCGGTCTTGGCAGAGCAAGGAATCGCATCGGTCGCATCGATGCCGATCACGTCTTCGATCTCGGTTCTCGCGTTGTCGGGGTCCGCGTTCGGCAAGTCCATCTTGTTGAGCACGGGCACGACGTCGACGCCGAGGTCGAGCGCGGTATAGCAATTGGCAACGGTCTGCGCCTCGACACCTTGCGATGCGTCGACGACGAGCAGCGCACCCTCGCATGCCGACAACGAACGACTCACTTCATATGAGAAGTCCACATGGCCCGGCGTATCGATCAAATTGAGGTTGTAGACCTGTCCATCGAGCGCCTTGTAATGCAACGCAGCGGTCTGCGCCTTGATGGTTATCCCACGCTCTTTCTCGATGTCCATCGAGTCCAATACCTGCGCCTGCATCTCGCGCTCAGCGAGACCGCCGCAACGTTGGATCAGGCGGTCTGCGAGCGTCGATTTGCCGTGGTCGATGTGAGCAATGATCGAAAAATTTCTGATGTGATTCATCAACGGGGACGCTTAAGTACTTGAATTGGCTCGCGCGCAGAAGGCGACAGGCAAGAAAAAAGGGCGCGTCTTCCGGAGACGCGCCCTGAACCAACAAGCAATGGCAACTGCAGTAGTTGGAACTTCATTGTAGGCAAAAAGGAGAGCACGCACATCCAGGAACCCGGTCCGAATAGGTCGTTGCAGGTCAGCAACATGAAAGTTATAAACAGCTTATCAACAATAACTGTGGATCACTCACTGAACAACTTGTGGGCGATCTGTGGACCGCCGGTGGACTGTTCGGTGGAATACCGCATCGTGGAGACGACATGGCTGCTTATGCATCAAGTGGCGTCTACCGAGGCTCCATTCTACCGAAACTGGTTCTTAGCCCGAACGAAAAGTTAGTGATCGCAAACAAACCGGCGCCTTTCGCGAATGTAAAATTTTTTTTACCGACTCTGTTTTCGTTTCAAAGGAGCCTCGAAAAGGCCGAAAACCCGACTGCCGGGCGGGGCCAATACGTCCCGGCGATCAGCATGGGTGCAGATCAGCGCGCCGGCCGAATCAAGGCGTATTGAGCCCATTCGCCGCGGCGCACCAACAGCGTGACCGCTTTGCTCTTGTCAGCCTTGCCAATGGCATTCTCGAATTCATGCACATTGCCGACTTCGGAATTTCCGACGGCAAGGATGACATCGCCCTCCTTGAGACCTGCACGTGCTGCGCCCTCGGTTGCCGTGTCGATCTTCACGCCGCCCTTGAGCTTGAGCTCCTTCTTCTGGGCGTCCCCGAGTTCGCTCACTGCGAGTCCAAGCGACTTTGCAGCCGCCGAAGTCGGTGCGACCTTGGGCGCTGGCTCTTCTTTGTCCGACACGCGTTTTGCAGGCTTGTCAGGCTCGATTTCGGCGATTGTCACCGTCAGGTCTTTGGCGCTGCCGCGGCGGAACACCGTCAGGGTGCTCTTGGTGCCGGGCTTGGTGTTGCCCACCAACCGCGGCAAATCACTCGGCTTGTCGATCGCCTTGCCGTCGAACTTGGTGATGATGTCACCCGGTTCGACGCCGGCCTTCTCTCCCGGCGAGCCCGCCTCGACGCTGCGCACCAGTGCGCCTTGCGCTTTGCCCAACCCGATCGATTCGGCAACATCCTTGCTGACCTGATCGATCTGCACGCCGATGCGCCCGCGGGACACGCGACCCGAGGTCCTGAGCGCGTCGCTCACGCGAATCGCCTCGTCAATGGGGATCGCAAAAGAGATGCCCATGAAACCACCAGAACGCGAATAGATCTGGCTGTTGATGCCCACGACTTCACCGCGCATGTTGATGAGCGGTCCACCCGAGTTGCCAGGGTTGATCGCCACATCGGTCTGGATGAACGGCAGGTACTCACCCGTGTCGCGCTGCTTGGCGCTGACGATGCCAGCCGTCACCGTGTTCTCGAGACCGAACGGTGAACCGATGGCCATCACCCATTCGCCGACCCGGAGCTTGGTGATATCGCCGACCTTCACCGCCGGCAGGCCGGTCGCTTCGATCTTGACCACCGCCACGTCGGAACGTTTGTCAGCGCCGATGAGCTTCGCTTTGAACTCGCGCTTGTCGGGCAAGGTGACCATGACCTCTGACGCGTCTTCGACCACATGCGCGTTGGTCATCACATAGCCGTCTGCCGTGAGGATGAAGCCCGAGCCCACACCACGTGGTCGCTCTTCTTCAGGGACCGGCTGCTGCGGCCGATTGGGCTTGGGGGCGCCACGCGGCGTGCCCGGTGTGCCCGGTGTGCCGCCCGGACCACCGGGGGCGCCGGGCGCACCGGGAGGAGGCTGCCCGAAGAAGCGGCGAAAGAACTCCTGCATCTCTTCGTCCATCTCGCCATTGCCCGCGCGCTGTGCGACTTTTTCGATGGTCCGGATGTTGACAACCGAAGGCCCGACCTGGTCGACGAGATCGGTGAAATCCGGCAGCGTGCGCGTTTGCGCCTGGACTGACGTGACTGGCAAAAGCGATGCAGTTGCACCAGCAACCACCATGGCGCAAACGAACAGGGAGGCGCGAAGTTTTGTACCCTCGGCGTAGAACATCATCATCGAATTTCTTTCAATAGAGGGCAGCGGGACGGTGCTACGAATTGAACGCTACCAGTTTGGTTCAGCACGGTCGAGCGAGGGGAGATCGAAGAACTCCGTGCGGCCGCGCTGATGGCGCTCAACGCGTCCGCGCAAGACTCTGAGCAAAGGCCTCGAGCGTCTGCGGCGGCACTTCGCCGACCACTGTCAGCCACCAGTCTCCGCCCTTGTCGACCAGACGACGGGTCATCGTGTAGGTGGCGCCGAGCATCAACACAACTTCCTGCGGCTGACGCTGCGCGTCGTACGGCTCGATAAAGAGCGAGACCGAAGCAAGCCCGTCGGAGAACGTCCACTGCACGGTGCGCTCGCGCGCGCCGGCGCCACCCATGGCCCGTCGGTAGCAGCTGGTCGGTTTGAAGCCTGCCACGGGCGTTTTAAGCGCCCAGCCTTCGGCCATCGACGTGGTGCGCTCGAGTTCGGACTTCTCGACGCGGTAGCCCGCAGTGCTCTGCATCATTTGCGAAAGCGCATGCACCTTGACCGGCGCGTCGAGCTGCAATTCAGAAAAAGCCGACTGCTCCACGACTTTGCCATCGCCGTCGACGGTCTGCAATTTGACGACGAGGCCGGACCGGTGTTCACTCCAGATCCGATAGCCGAAGCGAAGGCTGTCGCGCGGTACCAGACTGATGACGTCGGTGTCGAAACCTGCGACCCGATCATGTCCCAGCACGCGCACGCCGTAAAAGTCGGCGATCGAAGAATCGGGCGCGCCGAGCAGATTGGGAAACAGCTCCAGGCTCTCGCGCTTCTCGCTCTTCACGACTTTGGTGTCGGGAAGAAAGGTCATTACGTGGTCGTTGCGCCGGAACGTGGACCGCGCGGGCCCGGTCAGTGCCTCAACGCGCTCCAACTGCAGGTCGCCTTCGCACGCGTGCCAGATGCGCGCGCTCGAAAGATTGCCCGCTGAAGCCGACACCACGAATGTGCCCACGTAACTCCGCTCGCGTGATGCCGTGTGCAGGCGTTGGAGCCATTCGACGACACCGAAGCTCGCAAGGTTCGGCGCCTCACCGACAGGTGCTCGGGTCATCGGCTTTTTCGCAGCCGGGTCGCTGCGCAGTTGCGCCACCGCGAACGGCGTCACGCACAGGGCAACGAACACGACTGCGAGCCTGCGCGCAGGAATCGGCATCGAAAGATTCATCGGTTCGATCGACTGCCGATGTCAGCGCGAAGGCGCTTCGAAAGTCGCGTTGCGCAGGAAGCCCGAAGGCATTTGCGATGCGCCACCGGCCTGGCGATGCGCCTCGAGCAGTTCGTCTAGTCGCGGGTCGCGCAGCATCACCTGAGGATTGCCGTTGCCGACCATCACGCGGGTTGCAGAGAGGGCGGTCAGGCTCGGCGACGGCACAGGTGTCGGGCTGGCCGACGATGTGATGGCCGTATTGGCAACCGCCACGACAGGAGCGGTTTGGCTTGGCTGTGGCTGCTGTTGTTGCTGTTGTGCCAACTGCGGACCGGCTGGCGCGGTGTTCATCGCGACCCAACTCCATCCGATCGAAGCGGCAGCGGCAATCGAAGCCACACCTGCCACCAATTTCCAGCGGAACACTGGCTCGTTGGCAGCCTCGATCTGATTTGGTAACTGCGTTTGAATTTGCGCCGGCATAGGCTGCGCAAGCCGCGCCTGCGCGGGCGCTGCCAGGAGAGTCGGGTCCTGGGACAGCCGCTGCTGAAAGCGGGCAAGAAACATCGTGCTGTCGCTGCATGGCGCATGCGTTCCGGATCGCAACACGTCACCCATGAGGTGGTAGCTTTGCCAAGTTGCGCGCAAATCTTCTTCCTCGGCGAGTCGGGTCAAGACGGCGACAAATTCTTCGCCTTGCAACTGACCATCGGCAAGGGCGGAAATTTGTTCGAGGACTGTTTTTGACTGGTTCATTTCATTCACCTGCTTACCAACGCTTGCCGGACTGGTTGTCCAGCATCGGTTTAACCCGGGCCGATATGGCCTCCCGCGCGCGAAAAATCCGCGACCGCACCGTGCCGATCGGGCAATTCATGACCTCGGCAATCTCTTCGTAGCTCATCCCCTCGATTTCGCGCAGCGTGACCGCTTGGCGCAATTCGGCCGGCAGTGCTTCCATCGCGGCTTCGACGGCGCGAGCGATTTCGGCGGCCGCCAGCACGGTTTCGGGAGTCTCGTCGCTGATTGGTTCGTTTCCGGGCCGGTAAGTTTCATCGTCGTCGTCGGAACCGGGACGCAACGCACTTTCGGAGATGGTCGGATCACGCTTCATGTCGACCAGAGCCTTCTTGGCGGTGTTGACAGCGATCCGGTAGAGCCAGGTGTAGAACTGCGCGTCGCCCCGAAACTGGTGCAGTGCGCGATACGCCCGAATGAAGGTTTCCTGGGCGATGTCTTCGACCAAGTCGACGTCGCGAACCATGCGGCCGATCAGCCGTTCGATGCGTCGTTGGTACTTGATGACCAGCAGTTCGAAGGCCTTTTGGTCGCCGGCTACCGTCCGCTGGACGAGTTGAAAGTCGACTTCGCCGGGTTTGGGCGCGGCGGCCACGTCCTCTGCGCCATCGGGTTCAGCACCCACATGAGGAACGGGCGCGATGGGGGGAGGGGTTTCGCTCATGGCGCTGCAACCACCGTGCCGGCGGGGTCGACGGCGGTAGTGGGAGTTGTAATGGGTGCGCCGGACAGCGCACGCGAGTAAACCGCGCGGCGCAGATCTTGCCAACGCTCGGGGCGGGCCCGGCGTTCAAGCCACAGCCAGCGCACGCGTCGAGTCGGCTCATCGAGTCGCACCAACAACAAGGATTGTAGATCCAGCACCACGACGATTCGCGCCACTTTGCGCGATGCCAATCCAGAAAGAGACCAGTCCTGCCCGTCGAAAGCGAGATCGATGGGCTGCACCGGGCCCAACGTCCGTCGCGCAGCCGTCGCAGTCAAGACCACGCTCCCAAGGATCAGCACATGCCGCCAACCGACATGGTCGAACTGAAAAAGCGCAGCGCCCGCGCAGCAAGCGCCAGCAACCCATAGCACCGTCAGGAGCCGCGTCGCGTTGCGCGAGCGCCCCACCGGGTAGCTCACCGACGGGGCGCTGTGCATGCGAAAGCGGTGCTCAAGCGCGCTTGAACACCAGCGTGCCGTTGGTGCCGCCGAAGCCAAAGTTGTTTTTGACAGCCACGTCGATCTTCAGGTCCCGCGCTTCGTTGGCACAGTAGTCCAGGTCGCACTCCGGATCCTGGTTGAAGATGTTGATGGTCGGCGGGCTCTTTTGATGATGGAGCGCGAGCACCGTGAAGACCGATTCGATGCCTCCGGCGCCGCCCAACAGATGGCCGGTCATCGACTTGGTCGAATTCACGACCAACTTCTTCGCATGTGCGCCGAAAGCATTCTTGATGGCGTTGGTCTCATTCACGTCGCCGATTTGCGTCGAGGTGCCATGCGCATTCAGATACTGCACTTCGTCGGCGTTCACGCCCGCGTTGGTCAGCGCCATGGCCATCGAACGGCGCGGTCCGTCCACGCTCGGCGCGGTCATGTGATAAGCGTCCGCACTCATGCCGAAGCCAGAAATCTCAGCATAGATCTTGGCGCCGCGCGCCTTTGCGTGCTCGTACTCTTCGAGCACCACCACGCCGGCGCCCTCGCCCAATACGAAGCCGTCTCGGTCTTTATCCCAGGGGCGCGATGCCGTCTTCGGATCTTCGTTGCGCGTCGAAAGTGCGCGCGCGGCCGCAAAGCCTCCAATGCCAAGTGGCGACACGGTCGCTTCGGAGCCGCCGGCCACCATCACATCGGCGTCGCCGTACTCGATCATTCGAGCCGACAGACCAATGGCATGAAGACCCGTGGTGCAAGCCGTGACGACAGCAATATTCGGTCCCTGAAACCCGTACTTGATCGACACGTGACCTGAGATCATGTTGATGATCGACGCCGGCACGAAGAAAGGTGAAACGCGGCGGGGCCCACGGTTGACCAGCTCAGCGTGCGTGGCTTCGATCATCGGCAGACCGCCGATGCCCGAACCAATGTTGCAGCCGATGCGGGTGGCTTCTTCGGGCTCCAGCGCATCGCCGGTTTTGAGGCCGCTGTCTTGTACCGCCTGCATGGCTGCCGCCATGCCCAGGTGAATGAAACGGTCCATATGACGCGCTTCTTTCTCCGAGATGTACTTCGTGATGTCGAAGCCCCTCACTTCGCCGGCAAACTTGCAGGCAAAGGGACTGGCGTCGAAGGATGTGATGGTGTCGATGCCCGAATTGCCAGCCAACAAGTTGGTCCAGGATTCGGCCACCGTGTTTCCGACAGGAGCGATGCAACCGAGTCCGGTCACGACGACGCGGCGTTTGGTCATGCCGGCAACCTTTCTGGGAGCGTCGGGCCGGGAACATGCCCTCGGCCCAACCGGCCGTTCAGGCCTTTTGATTCTTGGATGCGTAGTCGACGGCGTTTTGAACCGTCGTGATTTTTTCTGCGTCTTCGTCAGGGATCTCGATGCCGAATTCGTCTTCGAGTGCCATCACGAGTTCGACCGTGTCGAGCGAGTCAGCACCGAGGTCTGCAACGAAAGACTTTTCGTTGGTGACCTGGGACTCTTCCACGCCGAGTTGTTCGGCAATGATTTTTTTGACACGTGCTTCGATATCGCTCATTTGATTCCCTCTGGGGGTTGTAAGTAATCGGTGGATTTTAGCCGGGCGGATTGTGGCATTTGCCGCACTGCCCAGACCGGGAAAGATTGCGCCGGAGAACTACATGTGCATGCCGCCGTTGACGTGCAGTTCTTGCCCCGTCACATAGGCTGCCTGCGGCGAAGCAAGGTAGGCGACTGCATGTGCGATGTCTGCGGGCTTACCCAGATGTCCCAATGGGATTTGCAACAGCAGCGCTTGCTGCTGGGCAGGCGGCAAGCCAGCTGTCATGTCGGTTTCGATGAAGCCGGGCGCAACGCAGTTGACGGTGATGTTACGGCTGCCCAGTTCGCGCGCCAATGCGCGCGTCATGCCTGCCACACCCGCTTTGGCGGCCGCGTAGTTGGCTTGGCCCGCATTACCCGACGCGCCCACCACGCTGGTGATGCTGATGATGCGGCCGTAGCGCTGCTTCATCATCGGACGGATGACAGCGCGGGACACGCGAAACACCGCTTTTAGGTTGGTGTCGAGGACGGCATCCCAGTCATCGTCTTTCATGCGAATCGCGAGGTTGTCCCGCGTCACGCCGGCGTTGTTCACCAGCACGTGGATCGCGCCAAAGGCCTTTACGATCTCTTCGATCAGTGCCTCGACGGCCGGGGCATCGTTGACGTCGAGCGAGCGACCACGTCCATCGAAGGCCGCCAGCGTCGAGCTGATTTTGGCCGCGCCGTCGTCGGTGGTTGCGGTGCCGATAACCTTCAGGCCACGCTGCGCGAGTTCGAGCGCGATGGCGGCACCGATACCACGCGACGCGCCGGTGACCAAGGCGACCTGTCCTTCGAATTTTGGAGTGCTCATATCAAGGGGAGTGCTGCAGGCTGTCTGCTGTCGGGGCCGGTCAGCCGGCGAGCGAGTGTTTAGTTTCGGCGAGCGTCGCTGGGTCGTATACAGACCCCGCCATCAGCTCGGGAGCGATGCGCTTTGCCATTCCCGCCAGGACCCTGCCCGGCCCGCACTCGATGATGGCGCCGACGCCGCGTGCTTTCAAGGCCAACACAGTTTCGACCCAGCGAACCGGACCGGCCGCTTGCCGCACAAGTGCGTCTCGAATGCGATCGGCATCAATTTCGACATTCACATCGATATTGTTGAGGACAGGCATCTGCGGCGTCGACAAAGCGACCGTCGCGAGTTTGGCGCGGAGGGCTTCAGCCGCTGGCTTCATCAGACTTGAATGAAAAGGCGCCGACACCGGCAACAGCAGTGCGCGCTTGGCCCCGTTCGCCTTGAGCAGTTCGCACGCCTTGTCGACCGCGGCTTTGCTGCCGGCGATCACCGTCTGCATCGGATCATTGAAATTCACGGCTTCGACGATTTCGGCGCTGTCAGCGCCGAAGCTCGCTGTCGCTTCAGCGCAACCTGCGATGACTTTGGCGCTGTCCAGGCCGAGAACGGCCGCCATGGCACCGGTTCCCACCGGAACAGCCTTCTGCATCGCTTCGGCCCGGAAGCGAACCAACGGAGCGGCCTGCGCCAACGTCAACACGCCGGCGGCCACCAGCGCGGAATATTCGCCGAGCGAATGGCCCGCCAATACGCTAGGCATCGCGCCGCCTTCTGCACACCAGGCACGCCATGCCGCCACGCCGGCAACCAGCATCACGGGCTGGGTGTTCGTGGTGAGCGCGAGCGCCTCTTTTGTGCCGTTCTTGATCAACGCTCCGATGTCTTCGTCCAGAGCATCGGAGGCTTCGCGAACGGTTTCGACGACCGCAGGATGGTCGCCCCAACCGTCGAGCATGGCCACAGCTTGAGAGCCCTGACCCGGAAAAACAAAAGCGAAAGATGTCATATTTTTATGTCTCCGACGAAGCCGCAGCACTCTACAAATTCAGTAGCACTGCACCCCAGGTGAAGCCACCGCCGACGCCTTCGAGCATGATGATGTCGTTCTTCTTGACTTTGCCAGAGCGCACTGCTTCGTCGAGCGCCAGCGGAATCGAAGCAGCAGACGTGTTGCCGTGCTCGTGCACGGTGACGATCAGTTTTTCGAGTGGCAACTTCAGCTTCTTGGCCGTACCTTCCATGATCCGGATGTTGGCCTGGTGCGGGATGAGCCAGTCGATGTCGGCTTCGGTTTTGCCCGCTTTGATCAGTGTGGCCCGCGCAGCATCTTCCAGCACGCGCACGGCCAATTTGAAGACAGCCTGGCCATCCATGTGCAGTAGCGGTGTTCCAAGGACCTTGCCGCCAGAAACGTGTCCCGGTACGCACAAGATGCCGACGTGCTTGCCGTCGGCATGGAGATCGCTCGCAAGAATGCCGGGTTGATCGCTCGCCTCAAGGACGACAGCACCGGCACCGTCGCCGAACAGGACGCAGGTAGTGCGATCGTTGAAGTCAAGAATGCGGGAGAACACCTCGGCGCCGATGACCAGCGCGCACTTCGCTGTTCCGGTCTTGATCAGGGCGTCGGCCACTGTGAGCGCATAAACGAATCCACTGCAAACCGCTTGCACATCGAAGGCCGGGCAACCCGCGATGCCCAGTTTGTGCTGAAGGATCGCGGCGGACGAAGGGAACACCATGTCCGGCGTCGATGTCGCCACGATGATCAGGTCGATGTCGCTGGCCTTGCGCCCGGCCGATTCCAGCGCGTGTTTTGCAGCTTCGAGCGCAAGGTCGCTGGCACCGATATGTGGCTCGGCGAAATGACGGGCATGGATACCCGTGCGATCGATGATCCACTGGTCGGAGGTTTCAATGCCCCGCAGCGCCAGATCGGCTGCGAGTTCGTCGTTGGTCACCCGGCGCGGTGGCAAAAAGCTTCCGGTACCGGTGATGCGTGAAAAAGGAATCATCAAGCGTGAAGCGCCGCAGGTGCGACCGGCGCCGTCGAATCATGCCGAGCAAGCAGTGGCGCGGCATGGGCGATGCGGGTTCGCACGCGATCTAGCAAGTTGTTGCGAGCGGCATCATAAGCGCGATCCAAAGCGTGCCCGAAGGCCACTGCATCCGCGGAACCATGGCTCTTGAACACCAAGCCACGCAAGCCCAACAGCGCAGCGCCGTTGTACCTACGGTGATCCAAGCGACTTTTAAATGCTTTTAGAACCGGATACGCAACGACGGCTGCTGCTTTGGTGAAGATGTTTCGCGAGAACTCTATTCGAATGAACTCACCAATCATCGACGCCACACCTTCGCTCGCCTTCAACGCGACGTTGCCAACAAAACCGTCGCACACCACGATGTCGGTAGTTCCCTTGAATATATCGTTGCCCTCGACGTTGCCGTAGAAGTTCAAATCCTGGGAATTAGCAGCCATTCGAAGCAATTGGCTGGCTTTTTTGATCGTATCGCTCCCCTTTATCGCTTCTTCACCGACGTTTAAAAGTCCCACCGTCGGGGATTCGTTGCCGGTAAGCGCCGACACGAGCGCGGAACCGAGGACCGCGAACTGGAGCAGGTCCTCTGCATCGCAGTCGATATTGGCACCCAGATCAAGCACGGTGGTGGCACCACCCTTGATATTCGGCAACTGCGGCGCAATGGCAGGCCGGTCGATGCCATCCATTGTCTTAAGCAAATAGCGGGCGATTGCCATCAAAGCACCCGTGTTACCTGCCGAGATTGCGGCTTGCGCGGATCCATCCTTCACCTGCTGGATGGCGACCCGCATAGACGAATCCTTCTTGCGCCGCAATGCGACCTCGATCGGGTCGTCCATTGCCACCACTTCGCTTGCCTGGATAAGCGTCGCCCGCGGATGTGAAAAGCCGGCCAATGCAGCCGGTGCGCCTACCATCAGCAGAGCGGCTCCGGTATGCCGATCGAGAAAGGCACGACAAGCTGCAAGCGTGACGCTGGGACCGTGGTCGCCGCCCATGCAATCCACGGCAAGCGTGATCACAGGAGGCACAACGGATGAGGCAGAAGACGTAGCCATCAAAACAAAGGCCCGACGCTACGGAAAAAGTAGCATCGGGCCTTGGCCTTGGCGTGCGAAATCAGGCTTCGGACTTGTTCTTGAGCACCTGACGGCCACGGTAGAAACCGTTGGGGCTGATGTGGTGGCGCAAGTGCGTTTCGCCCGTGGTCGGCTCGACGGCGATGCCGGGAACCACGAGTGCGTTGTGCGAACGATGCATGCCGCGCTTTGAGGGCGACTTTTTGTTTTGCTGGACGGCCATGATGGCTCCTGGGCTGATAAGGGGGTGAGTGGATGCGCTTCAGGGCTGCAGGCCCCGAGACCGAAAGTGGCGCACGCGAAGCCCATGATTATAGCCCAGGCATTGAGGTTTCGCCAGTCGGCTACTCGCCCTTGCGTGGTCGCAAGGCGCCCAGCACGGCAAACGGATTGGGCTTGGCGGCCTCGGACTTATCGAAATCCGCGTCGGCCACCGATAGTTTGACGGGCACAGGACAAACGTCGTGCACCGGGGTAATAGGGATTTCCATCAGCAACTCGTCTTCGACAAGCTCCTGCACGTTGAAATCGCGGCTGGTCACGAGGAGGTCTTCTTCGGAGCCATCGTCCTCGGCTTCAGCGGTGGTCTCGTCCGCCACGAAGCGGAACCAGCGGTCGACCGCCAGTTCGGTATCGACCGGCGTCAGGCATCGCTGGCAAACCAGTGGCACGGCGGTGCTGGCGACGAGATGAAGCCAAGGCACCGTACCGCCGGTCGCGCCGGGGCGCTGTGCGCCATGCGCTTCCCATCGGACGGCAATGTCGTCGGCCGGGTCGGCAAGTTCAGACACTAGGCGCGGGTATTTTGCAATCAGGTCGACTGCCGCGAGCGTGCCTTCTTCGGCAGCAAAGCCAGCCACATCCAGCCGCGTGGGGGCGAATTCTCTGTTCATTTGCGCCAGTCTAGCGCTCCCGCACAATCGCGGTTCATGCAACGCACTCTCATTCTGGCTTCCACATCCCGATACCGTCGCGAACTGCTCGACCGCCTGCGACTGCCCTTCGAAGTTCACGCACCCGATGTTGACGAAACGCCACATTCGCAAGAGACGCCAAGAGCGCTTGCCGAGCGCCTCGCGCTTGAAAAGGCGAACGCCGTCGCCACCCGATTTCCCGAAGCCATAGTGATCGGTTCCGATCAGGTCGCCGACCTGGCCGGCGAAGCGCTGGGCAAGCCCGGCGACCATGCTCGCGCCGCGGCCCAACTGCGGCGCATGCGCGGCCAGACACTGATATTCCAGACAGCAGTGGCAGTCGTGTGCCACGCCACCGGCTTTGCTCAGCGCGACATCGCTCCGGTGCGCGTCGTCTTTCGCGAACTCGGCGACGACGCCATCGAAAACTATTTGCAGGCAGAACAACCGTACGACTGCGCCGGCAGCGCCAAGAGCGAGGGCCTAGGTATCGCGTTGCTTGACGCCATCGACAGCGACGACCCGACGGCTCTCGTCGGCCTGCCGTTGATTCGGACCTGCCGAATGTTGCGCGCCGCCGGGATCGAACTGCTTTGACGCCCGGCAAGCTTTATTTGGTCCCGGCGCCGCTCGACTTCGGTTGCGACGTCCAGGCGCCGCTGCAAGACGCGCTGCCGCTCGGCACGCTGCAGACGGCTGCGGGCATTACCCACTGGATCTGCGAAAACGCAAAATCTGCGCGGGCTTACCTCAAGCGCATCGACACCGTGGCACCACTGGCTGCACCGTTGCAGGCGCAGCAGATCCAAGAACTGCCACGGGAAGTTCACAAAAAAGGCGACCACGCCGGCCAATTCGATGCCAAGCCGCTATTGAAAGCTGCACTGGAGGGGCATGACATCGGTCTGCTCAGCGAAGCCGGCATGCCCGCTGTGGCCGACCCGGGCTCGTCTGTCGCACGCGCTGCGCACGAGTTGGGAATTGCCGTCGTGCCGCTGACAGGCCCGGTATCGCTGTTGCTGGCACTCGCAGCCAGCGGGTTGAACGGCCAGAACTTTGCCTTCGTCGGCTACCTCCCGCAGGATGCAGATGCCCGCAACCAACGCATTCGCGAGCTCGAAACGCTGGCGTTGCGCACTGGGCAAACGCAGCTCTTCATCGAGACACCGTATCGCAACACTGCGATGCTCCAGGCGTTGACGCAAACGCTGCAGCACAACACACGGCTCTCAGTGGCCCGCGGCTTGACCTTGCCGACGGCGAGCGTTCGAAGCGACACGGTTAAGGCCTGGCGCGCCAAGACGATCGCCGTGGATGAACGGTTGCCCGCGGTATTTGCGATCGGACGCTAGCGTTGGGTGCTGCATCGACCATCGATCGGGCTGTCGAAGGCGTCACCGCCATCACACGTTGGGCGATCCGCTCGCAGTTCTTTTTCTCCGGGTTCATCTTCGCGACATGGGGCGTCCATGTGCCGACCGTAAAGGCGCACTACGCCATCGACGAGGCGCAGTTGGGCTTTGCCATGCTCGCCGCCGGTTTCGGCGCGCTGGCCGGCTTGTCGCAGGCAGGCCGCCTCATCGGCCGGTACGGCGCGGGGATCGTTGGCGCGCTGTGCGGATGCGTCTATGCGCTGCTGCTGGCCGGACTGCTCTCGATGCCCGGCTACACGTCGCTGCTGCTGTTGCTGGCCGGCTTCGGCCTCGTGACGAGCGTGTTCGATGTGGCCATCAACACCGAAGCCGCGCAACTCGAATTGCGCAGCGGCAAGACATTGATGAGCGGCATGCACGGCATGTTCAGTCTCGGCGGCATGGCAGGCGCCGTCAGCGGCAGCGCAGCGCTCGCTGCGGGTTTGCCGCCGCGTTGGCACCTGATCTTGGTAGCGGCCGTGATGGCGCTCGGCATCGGTTTGTCCGCAGCCTGGATGTCTCCGAAGGCGCCCGCGACAAGCGCACCGCCTGAACCGGGCTCTCGACTGCCGCACGGCGCACTCGTGATCCTCGGTGTGCTGGCCGCGCTCGGATTGATTGCCGAAGGCGCCATATACGACTGGAGCGTGCTCTATCTTCAGCAGGAGCTCGGCAGCCCGCAGCAGCAGGCGGCGCTCGCGTATGCGAGCTTTTCGGGAGCGATGGCGGCCGCGCGTTTTGCTGGAGATGCCATGCGCGCTCGTTTCGCGCCGGCCGTTCTGCTGCGCTGGAGTGCGCTGCTGGCAGCGGCATCGATGTCCGTCGTATTGATCACCGAGATGCCGTGGCTCGCTCTGGTCGGCTTTGCTGGCGTAGGCGTGGGCTTTGCCAACGTCGTGCCGATCCTGTTTTCCGCATCGGCACGCGTGCCCGGCGTCGAACCTGCGCGCGGCATCGCAACCGTATCGGCTGCAGCCTATCTGGGATTCATGGCCGGGCCACCGGTGATCGGCCTGCTTGCCCGACTCGGCTCTCTGACTGCGGCTTTGTATGTCGTCGTCGTGTTCGCCGTGGCGCTGGCGGCATCAGCCCGATACGCCGACGGCCGCTGAAATTGCAAGCGACCGAACTTGGCTTGACGCGGCTTTCAGCGCAACTTATCGCAGTGCAGGGACTGTATGCAGCGCACGAACGGAGGCATCGCCCATCGCAGCGCCAAATTTCTTGGCGAGCTTCTCGGCCACGTTGTCGCGGCGCGTGTAGTCGATGACTTCTTCGGCCTTCACGATTTCGCGCGCCACGTAATCGACATTGCCCAACTGGTCGGCCAGGCCCAGATCGATGGCTTGCTGACCGCTCCAGAACAAGCCACTGAACAGGCCCGGGGTGCTCAGCTTGAGCCGATCACCGCGGCCGGTCTTCACCACATTGATGAACTGCTCGTGGATCTGGTCGATCAGTTGCTGCGCATGAGCGCGTTGCGCGTCGTTGACCGGGCTGAACGGATCGAGAAAGCCCTTGTTCTCGCCGGAAATGATCAAACGTCGCTCGACACCGAACTTCTCCATGGTGCCGGTGAAACCGAAACCGTCCATCAGCACGCCGATGCTGCCGACGATACTTGCCTTGTCGACGAAGATCTTGTCGGTTGCCGCAGCGATGTAGTACGCAGCCGAGGCACAAGTCTCTTCAACTACGGCGTACACAGGCTTGTTGTACTTGGCCTTCAGCCGCTTGATCTCGTCGCTGATGATGCCGGCCTGCACCGGGCTACCGCCGGGCGAGTTGATCAGCAGCACCACCGCCTTCGCTCCATCGTCCTCGAACGCGGTCTTCATCGCAGCGACCACGAATTCGGCGCTCGCATCGGCGCCGTTGGCGATCTCGCCCTTGATCTCTACGACTGCCGTGTGCGACGTGGTCTTGGCGGTCGTCGGCGTGGCGCGCGACACTCCAAACCACACCAGGAAGATGAAAAAGAGCAACCAGCTCAGCCGCACGAACGTCTTCCAGCGGCGCGTCGCCTTTTGCTCTTTCAACGATGCGAAGGCAAGCTTCTCGAGTGTCGCGCGCTCCCAACCGATCGTCTGTGTCGGATCGCCTCTGCCTGTGTTCTTCGGAGCGCTGTGGGGAGGTGGAACGGGCGCTGCGGGATCAAAAGGCTCAAAACCTTCAGGTTCCGTGCGGTTCGGGTCGGTCATGTGGAAAACGGCTTAAAAGGCCAGAGGTTGCAGGTTCCAATCAGTATGCCAGTGCACCACGCCGCCACTCTCGCCGAGGGTGATCTTGACGAGGCCACCGCGGCACGGTCCACCGACGCATTCCCCAGTGTGCGGCGCATAAACGGCACCATGCGTTGCGCACATCAGCCACTGACCGCTGTCGTCGAAAAATCGGTTGGGCTGGAAGTCCATTTCCATCGCGACATGGCTGCATCGATTCAAGTAGGCATGCGGCACACCATCGAAGCGGACCGCGAAGCCACGGCAGGTCTCGCCGGCATAGACGACATCGAACGGCACGGCACGGTCGCCTTCCACGAGGTCGGACGAGCTGCACAAGGGAATCGCCCGGGTCATGCGTTGGCTGCCAGCCACCCCTGCAGGTCCGCAACCGAATGCGCAGTGTGGAGAGGCTTGAACGCATCGAACGCCGCCGGTTCATGGGCGCCATAACTCACGCCGACGCTGGCACAGCCCGCGTTGATGGCCAACTGAAGGTCGTGCGTCGTGTCACCGATCATCAAGGTGCGCCCAGGGGCAACGTCGAGTTCTTCCATGAGTTCGAGCAACATGCGGGGATGCGGCTTGCCCGCAGTCTCGTCGGCCGTGCGCGAGGCGTCGAAGCGATCGCGCAGCGCTACCGTTGCCAGCGCATCGTTCAATCCGCGACGCGACTTGCCGGTGGCGACCGCGAGCTTGTGGCCGCGCGTGCGCAGCGCGTCGATCATCTCCAGCACTCCATCGAAGAGCACCAGATCGTCCTGGTGCTGCAGATAGTGATATCGGTAGCGGGCACCCAATTCGACGTACTTTTCTTTCGGAACGTCGGGAGCGGCGCGCGCCAGCGCTTCCGCAAGCCCCAGGCCGATGACCCAGGCCGCGTCGTCCTCGCTCGGCTTGGCACCGCCGACGTCGATCACCGCCGCCTGGATACAGCGCGCGATGAGACGCGTGGAGTCGTAGAGCGTGCCGTCCCAATCGAAGGCGATCAGGTCGAAGCGGAGGAGTCTGGAGGCGTGCGAATTGATGGAATCGGTCATGCGTCGGATGTCGGGGTCGGATGTTGGGCGAGTGCGTCGAGCGCCGATGGCGGCATCAGCGCGTGAAGTTCGGGGGGAAGATCAGTCTGCAGTGAAACGCGCTCGCCGCTTGCCGGATGTGTGAATTGAAGACGCCAGGCATGCAGAAACATTCGCTTCAGCCCGAGTTTCGCCAAAGCGCGCTGTCGGTCGGATTCGCCGTACTTGTCGTCGCCCGTGATCGCATGGCCAGCCGAAGCCAGGTGAACCCTGATCTGATGGGTGCGTCCGGTCTTGATTGTCACGGCTAGCAGCGACACCGGTGCCGCATCTCCAGGCAACGTGAGCCGCGCGAGCACGCGCACCAGCGTGACGGCGCGCATCGCATCCGGATGGTCCTTGGCAACCACCCGCACGCGGCGCTCTCCAGCCTCCGGCGCGCCGTCTTTGCCGGGCAGCAGGTATTTGGCGAGCGGCGCGTCCAGCACCTTCTTGTTGGCAGGCCAGGCTCCTTCGACGAGCGCCAGATAGGTCTTGCCAGTTTCACGTTCGCGAAATTGTTCTTGCAACGCGGTCAGCGCGCTTCGCTTTTTTGCGACCAGCAGAATTCCGGACGTGTCGCGATCCAACCGATGCACGAGTTCCAGAAACTTCGCCGTCGGGCGCGCGCTGCGCAATTGTTCGATGACGCCGAAGCTAACGCCGCTGCCGCCATGCACCGCCACGCCGGCAGGCTTGTCGATCCCGAGCAAGGCGTCGTCTTCCAGCAGCACCGGAAACTGCCGTCCCGGCGCGGGCCTTGCTGCGTTTTCTTCCACGCGTGCAGAAATGCGCACCGGCGGTAGCCGCAGCACATCGCCAAATCCGATCCGGGTCTCGGCTTGCGCCCTGCCCTTGTTGATACGCACTTCGCCGGAGCGGATGATCCGGTAGACGTGGGTCTTGGGCACGCCCTTCAAATGGCGGAACAGAAAGTTGTCGAGTCGCTGCCCGGCCGACTCTTCATCGACTGTCAAAAATTTGACAACCGAATCCAGCGAGCCCGTTTCAGTGGCCGCGGAGGCCGGCTTCACACCTATAATGTTTTTCACCAGCGCGGTCATGTAAGTGCTTGATTAGACAGAAGTTTAGAGCACCCAAACCCGCGTTGTGAGGTCGATGCCGCTTTGGTGTTGAGTTCGCAAGCCAAGCGCAACGGCGCAGGGCGGCGGGCAAAACATCCAAGTCAAGCCGATGCCCACGAAACACCGATACGGAATACCCAGCAAATAGCCTTCCAGCTTTTTGCGGATCGAAGCGAGTCCCTTGTGTTGATGCTGCTGATTCAGATCTGCCTGCGCTGCCCCACCTGGCTAATGCCCGGTTGGCCAGTGGCCTCGGGCATTGAATCGCCTGCAGCGCGCGCCACCCTTGCGCACCCCGCCGTCGAACCGATGGCAAGTCAACACCGAATCTGGCTCGCACCCATCCACGCGCCCCCACCCCGCTTGTCGTTGAGCTGACGCTCAAACGGCTGACCGCGCTCGTCGCGGAAGGCTGGGACATTCGGGGCCAAGCGGCAATTCCTTCGTTTCGCAGGCGTCGTCAGTGCATCGTTGGCTCGTCATGAGCCGGTCAGAACGATACGAACAAGGACAACCCAATATGAAGCGGATGTTGATCAATGCCACGCAGCCTGAAGAGCGCCGCCTGGCCATCGTCGATGGGCAAAAGCTCCTCGACTACGAGATCGAAATCGAAGGACGTGAGCAGCGTAAAGGCAACATATACAAAGCAGTCGTGACGCGGGTCGAGCCGTCGCTCGAAGCCTGCTTTGTCGACTACGGCGAAGACCGCCACGGCTTTCTGCCGTTCAAGGAAATCTCCAAGCAATACTTCGCCGAAGGCGTGTCGGCCAGCCAGGCCCGCATCCAGGACGCTATCCGTGAAGGCCAGGAACTGGTCGTTCAGGTTGAAAAGGAAGAACGCGGCAACAAGGGCGCTGCCCTGACCACCTTCATTTCGCTGGCCGGCCGCTATGTCGTGCTGATGCCGAACAACCCGCGTGGCGGTGGCGTTTCGCGTCGCATTGAAGGCGAAGATCGGGCTGAGCTCAAGGAAAACATGGACCAGCTGGAGTACCCGAAGGGTGCCAGCATCATCGCCCGCACCGCCGGCATCGGCCGCTCCGCACCTGAACTGCAGTGGGACTTGAATTACCTGCTCAAGCTGTGGACGGCCATCGACGGCGCATCGAAGGGCGCGAAGGGCGCCTTCCTGATCTATCAAGAGTCGAGCCTTGTCATCCGCGCTATTCGTGACTACTTCAATCACGACATCGGCGACATCCTGATCGACACCGACGACATCTACGAGCAGGCGCAGCAGTTCATGGCGCACGTCATGCCCGAGCACGCAGCCCGCGTAAAGCGCTACCGCGACGACGCGGCGCTGTTTTCGCGCTTCCAGATCGAGCACCAGATCGAATCGGCGTATGCCCGCACAGTGCAACTGCCGAGCGGCGGCGCCATCGTGATCGACCACACCGAAGCACTGGTGTCGGTCGACGTCAACTCGGCCCGAGCCATCAAAGGCGGCGACATCGAAGAAACCGCCACCCGCACCAACCTCGAAGCCGCCGATGAAGTGGCTCGCCAGATGCGCCTGCGCGATTTGGGCGGGCTGATCGTCATCGACTTCATCGACATGGACGAGTCGAAGAACCGCCGCGAAGTCGAAAGCCGCCTGCGCGATGCGCTGCGCCAAGACCGTGCGCGTGTTCAATTCGGCTCGATCAGCAAGTTCGGCCTGATGGAAATGAGCCGTCAGCGCCTGAAACCGGCACTGAGCGAAGGCTCGTCGATTCCTTGCCCTCGCTGCGGCGGCTCGGGCCACATCCGCGATACGGAATCCAGCGCGCTGCAGATCCTGCGGATCATTCAGGAAGAATGTCTGAAGGACAACACGGCCGCGGTGCACGTTCAAGTGCCGGTCGAAGTCGCTTCGTTCCTTCTGAACGAAAAGCGCCCCGAAATCGCCAAGATCGAACTCAAGCAGCGCGTGACCGTGCTGATGGTGCCGAACAAAACGCTCGAAACGCCGAACTACCGGCTCGAGCGCTTGAAGCACGACGACCCGCGCCTCGACCACATCGAAGCCAGCTACAAGATGGCCGAAGAAATCGAAGATCCGACTTCGGTCACGCGTCGCTCGCAAGAGCCGACCAACAAGCAAACGCCGATCATCAAGGGCGTGCTGCCCGATGCACCCGCTCCGGTGGCAGTGCCCAAACCTGAGGTCGTGCGCGCAGCACCCGTCGCGGCTCCGGTGGCGGCAACGCCAGCCCCGGTCGCGCCTCCTGTAATTGCCAAGGCGCCTGCAGAAACCGGCTTCTTTGCCAAGCTCAAGAGCTGGTTTGCCGCTCCAGCAGCACCCATGCCAGCACCAGCACCTGCCGTCATTCCGGTGGAAGCGGCAAAGCCGGCGCGTCGCGACGGACGTCCGTCCCGCGATGGCGAAAGCCGCGGAGCGCGTGAAGGCGAGCCGCGCCGCGGTGGACGCGGTGGCGAAGGCCGCGACCGGGGTAATGGTCGCGATGGCGAGCGCCGCGGTGGACGCGGCGGTGAGCGTCGCGACGGAGAGCGTCAAGGCGGAGAACGCCGCGAGCCGCGCGAAGGTCAAGCCGAAGTGCGCAGCGAAGCGCAAATCCGGGAGCCTCGCGAAGCGCGTGAGGCACGCGAACCACGGGAACCACGCGAAGGCCGCGGCCCTCGCGACGGCGAACGTCGTGGTCGCGGCGGACGCCGCGATGCAGAAGTGCGCGCTGATGCCCCTGAAACCCTGGAAGGCACCGCGCTTGAGGGTGCGGCAGCGACGCCGCAAGCACTGGCTGGTGAACCCGGCGCAGCGCCATCCGAACGCGCGCCGCGTGGACGCGGTGAGCGTCGCGATCGCTCGGACCGCAACGACCGTGGCGATCGAAACGATCGCAATGCAGATGCGCCGCGTGATCGAGGCACCGATGCGCCGAACGACGCCGTCGCCGATGGCAGCGTCGAGGGCGCTCCGAGCGGCGAGCGCAGCACGCGCGGGGGACGTGGCGACGAGCGGTCGTCCCGCGGTGAACGCGGTGAGCGGGGTGAGGGCCGCCGTGAACGGCGACCTGAAGACGGCGCTCGCCCTAGCGAGGACGCGGCTCAAGGAGCAAACCCTGAACTGATGGTCGAACCCTCCGACGCCAATCAACAGGGCGACGTGATCGGCAGCGAAGCGCCACGGCGCGAAGGCGACGACCGTCGCGGCCGCTCGCGCGACCGGTTCGGTCGTGACCGCCGCGAAAGGGCGCCACGCGAAGGCGCGGAAGAGGCTGGCGTTACTGCGCTTGCTCCGGAGTCGCTCGCGCACGCCGAGTCGTCTGACGAGCGAGCCGAGCCACTTGCACCGACGTCGTACTTTGCTCCCTTCCGGGCAGCGGCAGCCCAGGCACCAGCGCTTGCCGCTGAGACGCCGCAATCGGCGGGCGGTGTTGCTGAAACAACCGCAATCGCTACGGCGCCGGTACCAGCGCCAGCAGCAATCCCGGCGCCTGCACCCGTGAAGGCATCGACCGCTCCTCAAACTTCACGCGCTCTGCCGAAGGTTCAACCGTTCGAACTACCTCTTGCGGAATTGGCGCAGGTCGCCGAAGGCTCCGGACTGCATTGGGTGAACTCCGATGCCGCACGGATCGCCCAGGCACAGGCAGCCATGGCTGCGGAGCCGCGGCCGGCGCACGTGCCGCGTCCTCGCCCACCCGCGGTGGTGCTGGAAGAAGGTTCGCTGGTACTGGTCGAGACGCGTCGCGACCTTGCCGGCATGACGCTTCCGTTCGAGCAAGCCGTTCAGCAAATCGACTCGGCGCGCTAAGAAAGCGCTTTCCGTTTTACCGAAAGGGCGGCACTTGCCGCCCTTTTTTTGTTTGAGGCCAGCCATGAACACTGGCCGCGCTGGTCGGGCACGGGTGCTGCAAAGGCAATCTGTCGCTCAATGGCTTATCACTCGCTTAGCTCCATGACCGGCAAAGACGTGGCTGTAGCCCGCTGCCGAGACATACAGCCAGTGGAGAGTCGTTTCGGCCCGATTTGTTCCCTCACAAGGTTTTGAGTCGATACGGGTAATCCACGAGAACTAATTGGCATAACGGCGCGCCAAAGCAACATTTTTTGTCCAGCCCCATTAACATCTTGTCATACAAAAGGACTACACTAATTCCATCGAATGTTGCGGCGCATCAACCCGTTGCGACATTGTGGGCAGAGGGTAGTTCTCCGATGTTGGTCGGAAGATGTACGGCATTTGCTGACAACACAAGCCCAAGCGGATGTGTTCGAATTCTTTCGTATAGTAGTAAAGCGTTACACTGCCGCGCTGGTGGGCAGAAACCCTTTTTAGGGGGACTTTCATGTTTCGTACCGACTCGAACGCAGATGGCAATGTCGTGCGGCGCCCGACGCCAGGAGGCGGCGGTTCGCCCGCCTTCCCGGCCCCGGTCCAGCCCAAGCGGCTTAGCACTGCTCAGCGTGTCACCAAGCGCGCTGTCGATGTCCTTGGCGCGCTCGTTTTCTTCGCCTTGTTCGGCCCGCTGTACCTCCTGGTTGCACTTTGCGTAGCGGTCAGCATGGGGCGACCCGTGCATTTCTGGCAAAACCGGCTTGGCGAAAGAGGCCAGCGGTTCCGCTTCTACAAGTTTCGCTCTATGGTGCACAACTCGGAAGAAGTACTCGACGATTACCTGAGTCGCAATGACATGGCCCGCACAGAATGGGACACCTTTCAAAAGCTCGAGAAAGATCCACGCATCACGCCGCTGGGGCAATTCATTCGCAAACTGAGCCTCGACGAAATTCCGCAGTTCTGGAACGTGTTGAAGGGTGACATGAGCCTCGTCGGCCCGCGCCCTTGCATGGAACGTCAGCGTTCGTTGTATGGCAAGCATTGGCCACACTACTGCTCGATGCGCCCTGGAATCACAGGTCTGTGGCAGGTGAGCGGGCGCAACAAGCTGTCTTACGCCAAGCGCGTCGAACTCGATGCGCAATATGTCAATAACTGGTCCTTGATGTTCGACGTCCAGATTCTGGTTCGGACAGTCAAGACTGTGATTACTGGAGACGGATCGCGATGAATCCAATCAAGCCGGTCATCTTGTGTGGCGGCGCAGGGACCCGGCTTTGGCCCTTGTCGCGCAAGGCGCTTCCCAAGCAGTTCGCACCTTTGCTCAATGGCAAGAGCCTGTTGCAGCTGACGTTGGAACGACTGCGTGTACTCAACGCCGAAGTGATGTGCGTCGCTGCAGAAGAGCATCGCTTCCTTGTCCAGGAAGCGATCGATGCAGCGGCAGTGCACGGCACCCAATTGCTCGAACCTGTCGCACGCAACACAGCTGCTGCTATGGCTATCGCTGCCCTGCTGTGTGAGCCGGATCAGTTGATGTTGTTTGCACCGGCCGACCACCACATCCCCGATGCCGAAGGCTTCGCCGCTACGGTGCGCAGCGGCATTGAAGCTGCGATGGCGGGCAACATCGTCACGTTCGGAGTGGCCCCTACTTTTCCGAGCACAGGCTATGGCTACATCCGCCAAGGCGACGCGCTCGGTTTGGACGGCGACATGGCGATCGCGCGCCGTGTCGATGCCTTCATCGAAAAACCGGTGGCTGCGGACGCCGTTCAGTTGGTATTGGCCGGCGGGAATTTTTGGAATGCGGGCATCGTGCTGGTCAGGGCCAACGTCCTGGTAGATGCCCTGCGCGCACACGCGCCAGACATTCTGGAAGCCTGCAAATTGGCCACCGCTGCGCCTGAGCAGGATGGCAGCTTCCTGCGAATGAACCGAAGCGCATTCGAGAGTTGCCGCAGCCAGAGCATCGACTATGCGGTGCTGGAGCAGTGCGACCACGTCGCGGTCGTCCCGTTCGCAGGGGTCTGGAGCGATGTGGGCAGCTGGAACGCAGTTGCAGAGCTCTATCCGCAAGATGCTGACGGAAACCGGGTGCATGGTCACGGCTTTTCGGTCGACTCTCGCAACACGTTCATCCATGCACCGAACCGTCCAGTCGTTGCGCTGGGCACCGACGATCTCATCATCGTCGACACACCGGACGCAGTGCTCGTTGCCCACGCGAGCAACGCAGAGCAAGTGAAGAACGTCGTGAACCTGCTTGTGTCCAACGGGCAGGTTCAGGCCACCGAACACAGACGCGTCGCGAGGCCCTGGGGTGCGTACGACAGCGTCGACAACGGCGAGCGTTTCGAAGTCAAGCGGCTGAGTGTCAAACCTGGTGCCAAGCTCTCACTGCGCATGCATCACCACCGCGCCGAGCATTGGGTGGTCGTCAAGGGCACCGCTCGCGTGACACGCGACAACGAAACGATTCTGCTGCGCGAGAACGAATCGATTTTTATCCCGCTTGGTAGCGTCTATCGACTCGAGAATCCGGGAAAGATCCCGCTCGAAGTGATCGAAATCCAGTCCGGGAGCTATCTCGGCAAAGACGACATCGTGCGCTTCGACGACAACTACGGTGTCGTCATTCCTGTCACCGTGCCGCGTAAGCACGCATAACCGACCGCCTGGAGCACCTCATGAGCTTGCCATCCGACACATCGAAGCGAATTTACGTTGCCGGCCATCGCGGCATGGTGGGTAGCGCGATCGTTCGCGAACTGCACCTTCGCGGATTCATGAACATCGTGACGCGTACCCGTAGCCAACTCGATCTGACCAACCAGAGCGAGGTCAAAGCCTTTTTCAAGAGCGAGGCCGTCGACGAGGTCTACATGGCAGCGGCCAAGGTCGGCGGCATCCACGCCAACAATACCTACCCTGCCGAGTTCATCTATTCCAACCTGATGGTGGAAGCCAACGTCGTGCATGAAGCTTGGCGTGCAGGCGTCAACAAACTTTTGTTTCTTGGGTCGAGTTGCATCTATCCGCGACTTGCGCCGCAGCCGATGGCAGAGAACGCGTTGCTGTCAGGTTCGCTCGAACCTACCAATGAGCCATATGCCGTCGCCAAGATTGCCGGCATCAAGCTGTGCGAAAGCTACAACCGTCAATACGGCACCGACTATCGAAGCGTCATGCCGACCAATCTGTATGGTCCCGGCGACAACTACCATCCTGAAAACAGCCACGTGCTGCCGGCGATGATCCGTCGATTCCACGAAGCGAAGCTGGCTGAAACGCCGCAAGTCGTCATCTGGGGCACAGGCTCCGCCAAGCGCGAGTTCCTGTACGTCGACGACATGGCCAAGGCCTGCATTCACGTGATGGATCTGTCCGCGCACACGTACAAGGCAAACACCGAGGTCATGCACAGCCACATCAATGTCGGCACAGGTGAAGATCTTTCGATCGCCGACCTTGCGCGCCTGGTTGCCAAGGTCGTCGGTTATGAGGGCGAGATCGTTCAGGATGTGAGCAAGCCCGACGGCGCGCCGCGCAAACTGCTGAACGTCGACAGGCTGAACAATCTTGGCTGGCAAGCCAGTACCGAACTCGGAGCCGGCATCGCACTGGCTTACGAAGACTTTATCGAAACCACGCAATCTGTAGAGCACGCCCAATGACTTTGAAGAAAGCCCTGATCACCGGGATCACCGGCCAGGACGGCTCGTACCTTGCGGAACTGCTGCTTGAAAAGGGATATGAAGTGCATGGCATCAAGCGCCGCGCTTCCTCGTTCAATACCGAGCGCATCGATCATTTGTTGGAAGACACGCCCGATCATGATCGCCGCCTGCATATGCACTACGGTGACCTGACCGACACCAGCAATCTCACGAGCATCATCCAACAGGTCCAACCCGACGAGGTGTACAACCTCGGCGCGCAAAGCCATGTCGCGGTGAGCTTCGACTCGCCCGAGTACACCGCCAATGTGGACGCGATGGGCACGCTTCGTTTGCTCGAAGCGATTCGAATCCTCGGACTGCAGCACAAGACCCGCTTCTATCAGGCGAGTACCAGCGAACTGTATGGTCTCGTTCAGGAGATTCCGCAGCGCGAAAGTACACCGTTCTATCCACGCAGCCCGTACGGCGTGGCCAAACTCTACGCTTACTGGATCACCAAGAACTACCGAGAGGCCTACGGCATGTATGCCTGCAACGGCGTACTCTTCAATCACGAGAGCCCGCGCCGTGGAGAAACGTTCGTTACCCGCAAGATCACGCGCGGGCTGGCCAACATCGCTCAAGGCCTAGAGCAGTGCATACACATGGGCAACCTGGATGCGCTGCGCGACTGGGGCCATGCGCAAGACTACGTCCGCATGCAGTGGATGATGCTGCAGCAAGAAGAGGCACGCGATTACGTCATCGCGACCGGCGTGCAATACAGCGTGCGCGAGTTCATCGCAAAGGCAGCCGAACAGTTGGGCATCACGCTCGAGTTCGTCGGCAAAGGCGTCGAAGAGAAAGCGATCGTTCGCAAGATTACCGGGGATAAGGCGCCTGCCGTCCAGGTCGACCAGGTTCTAGTACAAGTCGAAGCTCGGTACTTTCGCCCCGCCGAAGTCGAAACACTGCTGGGTGATCCTTCACTGGCAAAATTGGATCTCGGATGGGTGCCCCAAATCACCCTCGACGTCATGGTTGCCGAGATGGTGGCAAACGATCTCGACCGCGCCAAACGATATGCCTTACTGAAGACACACGGCTACTCGATATCCGTCAGCAAGGAAGATTGAGCGCATTCCCATGGTGATTTCTCTACGCCGTTTTGCGAGCAACGCCGCGCTGTCCGTGCTGCAGGTGCTTGTCTCCGGCGTTATCCTTTTTCTGTTGTATCGCTATCTGCTCAAGCACCTCGGTGCCGAGCAGTTGGGCCTGTGGTCGGTGCTGCTTGCCAGCACGTCGTTCGCGCGACTGAGTGATTTCGGATTGACCGGCGGCGTCGTCAAGTTCGTTGCTCGTTATCGCGGCAAGGACGACCCGGTCGGTGCCTCGGAAGTCGTTCAGACCACCGTGTTGACCATCGCCGTGGTAATGGGCGCGGTGCTGGTGGCACTCTATCCATTGCTCATCCACATCCTGAACTGGACGCTTCCCGCAGCCTCTATCCACGAAGCACGCAGCATCCTGCCGTGGGCTGTGCTGAGTGTTTGGGTCGGGGCCATTGCGGGTGTGTTTCAGGCAGGAATCGACGGCTGCCAACGCGCGGGCTTGAGGCACATCATCTCCATCGGCGGAAACGTCTTCCTGATCGTTTGCGTCATCTGGTTCGTGCCCAAGTACGGTCTGGAAGCTTTGGCTCGCGTGCAAGTCGCGCAATGGGTTGTGGTCGGCATCGCCAACTGGGTTTTGTTGCGTTTCCTGATGAAGGAACTCCCGCTGCTTCCATGGCGCTGGTCGAAGCCGCGTTTCAAGGAAATGCTTGGCTACGGCCTCAACTTCCAGTTCGTGATGATCGCCGTCATGCTGTGCGACCCGGTAACCAAACTCCTGATGAGCCGGTTTGGTGGCTTGAGTTCGGCGGCGTATTACGAAATGGCTAGCCAGCTCGTCATCCGTGTTCGGACGCTTCTCGTTTCGGCCAACGCAGTCATCGTTCCTGTCATCGCTGAACTTCAGGAGAAGTCGCCGGAGAAGTTGCGTGACGTTTACGTCCGTGCCTATGAAACGGTTTTCTTTCTGGCACTGCCGGTCTATGCGGGCATGTTCTTGCTTTTACCGTTGGTGTCGGAAGTCTGGATCGGCCACGTCGAACCGCAGTTCATCGTCTTCGCCGCCATCCTGATAGGCACCTACTTCCTGAACAATCTGGAAGTACCCGCGTATTTCGACAACCTCGGGACGGGCGAACTGGGCTGGAACAGCGTGGCGCACTTCACTATGGCCGGGCTGAACGCCGCTCTGGGTGCGTTGTTCGGCTACCTGTGGGGCGCCGTTGGCGTCGCAGCAGGCGCATCCATCGCATTGCTGGTGTCGAGCGCCATGGTGCTGTGGTTTGTCAACCGCAAATACAAGGTGCCTATGCGGCAATTGATCCCGCGCGATCACCGACTGATCGCCGTGGTGATCGGCTGCGTCACGATCGCCGGCATCGCCTGGCTGGCGTGGATCCAGACTCAGGGCCTGAGCATCCTCACGAACACGGGCATGGCGGTTGCGGCATTCGTCGCCGCGTACGTCGCGGTGGGCTGGAGGCATCCGTACCGCCATCAACTCGAGCGCTCCTGGCGCGACCACTTCTCGGGGACCGCCAAATGAGTACAGCCGTCGCATCGCCCATCTCGATCTCGCTCTCTTCGCTCCGCGTGATGTGGATCGCCATGGGAATGATCGCGGCCGTCAAGATCAATGTGATCGGCGAGATTTATATCGGCGAGGTGCTGGCCCTTGTCGCGCTGCCATTCCTCTTGTTGAAGCGCAGGGTCGACAGGAACGTCGCTTTTGTCATCGGTCTCGCGGTGTTCTGGAGTGCGGGGCAGTTCATCTCCGACCTGATCAACCAGACCGATCGCAACCTGTCTGTGAAGGGTGTAATGGCACCCCTCGTGTTCGCGGCCACCATCGGCTCGACGATGATCCTTTTCGATCGCTACCCAAAGCGCATGCCATCACTGTTGCTGGGCGTTGCCCTGACGCTTTTCGTCGATGTGATCTTCACGCCTACGCCTGAGCAAATCTTCGAGCCCTGGAAATGGGGATACGGCGTCGCCACACTCGGCATAGGCTTGGTCTGGCTTTCGTTCTTCCGTGCGCGAAGCCTGTTGCTCATGAGCCTCGCGGTGCTTGCCTTCTTTGTCGCATGCATTCTTGCCAGCGCGCGGTCACTCGCCATGATCCCCCTCGCAGGTTTCGCGGCTTACGTTTTTTGGCACACCGACATTGCACGCAGTTTCAAGCGCTGGCTCACCGGCCGCTTCGGGCCTCTCAAGATCGCGGCGCTCGTCATCGCAGTAACTTGGGCGCTGAACACCGGCCTGACAGCGTTTTTCTCATCCGGCGTGCTGGACCCGTTCCTTGCACCGACAGTGTCGGCCAAATACAAGCAGCAGGCTTCCGCCGACGTGGGGCTGCTTCTTGCCGGGCGTTCTGAATCACTCATTTCGATCCAGGCCTACCTCGACGCACCGATAGTCGGCCACGGTTCGTGGGCACAAGACAAATCCGGCTACATCTCGCGCTACACGGCGCTGTTGTACAAGCTGGGCATCACCGACAACCTGAATAACGACGACGCGACCGACCTCGCGCTCATTCCTGCGCACTCGTATCTTTTCGGTGCCCTGGTGTGGAGTGGCGTGGCAGGCGGCATCTTCTGGATTGCCTTTACGTTCCGCGTCATAAAGCGATATTTGAAGTTCGCTACGCGCCTTCCGCTCTACTTTCATGTGGGCTTGGTCAACTTGCTCTGGAACCTATTTTTCTCCCCCTTTGGTGCCGACGCACGCTGGGCCGTCGCGGTGTTTATCGCGGCGCTGTTTGCGTGTTGCAACCAGTTGGGCAGAACCACCACTCAGTCGCCAGCCGCGTGAAACTCCTGCATCTCGTTTCCTCGATCGATCCCCGTGGCGGCGGCATTTCCGAAGGTGTCGTCCGCCTACAAAGCGCCTTGTCGCGGGCCGGCCATGAAGGCGAAATCCTTACGCTCGATGCGCCGGACGAGCCATTCGTTAAAGCGTTTCCCGGGAAGATTCACGCGCTCGGCCCTTCGCGCGCCACCTATGCCTACACGCCTGGGCTCACCCCCTGGCTCCGCCAGCATGCAAGCGACTACGACGCCGTCATCGTGAATGGCCTCTGGCAGTACACCGGTCTGGGTGCTCTGCGGGCACTGGGTGCGCTGGGCGATGCCGCACCGCCTTATTTCGTTTTTCCGCATGGCATGCTGGACCCTTGGTTCAAGCGACGCTATCCACTCAAGCACCTGAAGAAATCGCTTTACTGGGCACTGGCGGAGTACAGGGTCTTGCACAACGCGGCCGCCGTGCTCTTTACGTGCGAAGAAGAAAGATTGCTCGCACGCGAATCGTTCTGGCCCTACCGCTGTGACGAGGCAGTCGTGTCCTACGGCACTTCAGAGCCGCCCGCTGAATCGAGCCACCTCACCGAAAGCTTTCTTCAAACCTTTCCGGCGTTGCGCGAAAAGCGACTCGTGCTTTTCCTGGGTCGTATCCACGAGAAGAAAGGTTGCGATCTTTTGATCGACGCCTTCGCGCAGGCAGCAGCCCGTTCGCCCGATGTTCATCTTGTCATGGCCGGCCCTGACCAGGAAGGCTGGGTCGACGCTTTGCAGGCGCGTGCCCAGGAACTCGGGATCGCCAATCGCATCACTTGGGCCGGAATGCTCTCGGGTGACGTCAAGTGGGGTGCCTTCTATGCCTGTGAAGTGTTTTGCCTGCCGTCGCACCAGGAGAATTTCGGGATCGCCGTGGCCGAGGCACTTGCCTGCGGTCGACCCGTGCTGATCTCCGACAAGGTCAACATCTGGCGCGAAGTGGCGGACGATGCCGCCGGCCTCGTCGATACCGACACGCTGCCAGGCACCCAACAGCTGCTGCAACGCTGGCTCGATGCGACGCCGGCAGAAATGGCCGCGATGAGATCAGCCGCACGGCGCTGTTTCGAGCAGCGCTTTCGCATCGAGCAAGTCGCACAGAATCTGGTCCAGGCGATTCGCCAGTACGCGCCCAGCCTGTCGGTTGCGGCAACTGCTCAGAGTCCTGCGCAGGATGTGCAGGACGTAGGCGTTTGAAATGACAGCGACGTTGGGGTTGTGCGTGGTCGTGCTCACGCACAACGAAGAGCAGCACATCGAGCGCGCGCTGAAAAGCGTGGCGGGTATTGCGAGCGAGGTGTTCGTCGTCGATTCCGGATCAACCGATCGCACCACTGAAATCGCAAGACAGCACGGCGCCACTGTGCTGTTTCATCCGTTCGTCAATCAGGCGCGCCAGTTTCAATGGGCGCTCGACCACGCGCCAATCACCGCCGACTGGATCATGCGGCTCGACGCCGACGAAGTGATCGAGGCAGATCTCTCGGCCGAGATCGCGACGAAGCTTCCACACCTGCCCAAAGAAGTCGTCGGCATCAACCTGAAGCGAAAGCACATCTTCATGGGCCGCTGGGTGCGACACGGCGGCCGCTACCCGCTCGTCCTGCTTCGCATATGGCGTCGTGGTCTGGGCCGCGTCGAAGATCGCTGGATGGACGAACACGTGATCGTTCGCGGTGGCCGCACCGAAACATTCGATGGCAGTTTTGCGGACGACAACCTGAATGACCTGAGTTTCTTCACGCAGAAGCACAATAAGTACGCGACGCGCGAAGCAATCGAAATCCTCAATCAGCGGCATAACCTGTTCCCGCACGACGACGGCATGAGCAAAGACAGTGCATCGACGCAGGCGTCGGCCAAGCGCTGGATCAAGGAGCGTGTGTACAACCGCATCCCCTTCACGGTCAGCGCCCCTGCTTATTTCATCTGGCGTTATGTTTTTCAGCTCGGGTTTCTCGACGGCCGTTCCGGCTTGGTTTATCACGCACTTCAAGGGTTTTGGTATCGGTTTCTGGTTGGTGCGAAGGTGATGGAACTTGAGCGTGCCACCGCCCACCTCAACGACAAGAATTCAATGATTGCCGAGTTATCGCGCCTCACGGGCCACACTCTGGCGCGTCCGCCCGCTGAAGGCGCTTCGCGGTGAAGATCCTGGTTTATGGAATTAACTTTGCACCTGAATTAACCGGCATCGGCAAGTATTCAGCGGAGATGGCCGCGTGGTTGGCGGCTGCGGGCCACGAGGTGCGGGTTGTCACCGCACCTCCCTATTATCCGAAATGGGCGGTATGGCCCGGCTATCACGCTGGCCGGTACAGCAGTGAAACATGGCAAGGCGTGACCGTGTTCCGTGCGCCGGTTTGGGTTCCACGCAAGCCGACCGGCCTGACGCGCGTAATTCATCTCGCCAGCTTCGCGCTGGCCAGCATTCCGTCGTTGCTGGCGCAATGGCGCTGGCGACCCGACGTGGTCTGGTTGGCCGAACCTCCCCTCTTCTGCGCACCGGCCGCCGTCGCTTTCGCACGACTCGTTTCAGCCAAAGCATGGCTGCACATCCAGGACTATGAAGTCGACGCCGCCTTCGACCTTGGTCTTCTCAAAGGCCGATGGGTGCGGCGTATGGTCATGGGCGGTGAGCGCTGGCTGATGCGTCGCTTCGATCGTGTGTCGACCATTTCCGAGCGGATGCTCCAGCGCGCAAGCGACAAGGGCGTCGATTCATCACGGCTTGTCTCGCTGCCGAACTGGGTCGATGTTTCGGCGATTCGACCGTTGACCCACTCTAGTCCGTACCGCGCGGAGCTCGGCATTCCCGACGACGCGATCGTGGCGCTCTACTCGGGAAACATGGGCGGCAAGCAAGGGCTGGAAGTGCTGTCCGAAGCAGCCAGTCATTTGAAAGCCGTACCCGGTATCGTGTTCGTGCTGTGCGGCAACGGGTCGGGGCGCGCTGACCTGATGCAACGCTGCAGCGGACTTCCGAATGTCAAGTTCATCGAACTGCAGCCGCTTGAGCGGCTCGGCGATCTGTTGGGCCTTGCCGACATTCACCTGTTGCCGCAACGCGCCGACGCTGCCGATCTCGTGATGCCTTCCAAGCTCACCGGCATGTTGAGCAGCGGTCGCGCAGTCATTGCCACCGCGCATGCCGACACCGAACTGGGGAAGGTCGTCATGCAATGTGGCGCACTCGTACCACCGGACGACGCCAAGGCGTTGGCCGACCGCATCGAGTGGCTGGCGGGGCAGCCCGAGCTGCGACGCGAGATGGGCGTGAAGGCGCGGCGTTACGCTGAAACGTGCATCGCCAAAGACGCAGTGCTTGCGAAGTTCGATCGCGACCTGCTCGCCTGTCGGGCAACCTGATCGACCAGGTGACCTGGTCAACGCCGACGACTGCACCGCAATGTCGACGAAGACACCAGACAATAAAAAAGGGCCTTGCGGCCCTTTTTTATTGCTCCTCTGGAAGGATGCTCTCGTAGTTGTAGTTGGTGTACCGGTAGCGTCCGTACTTGTAGGCCCCATACCCCTGCCGACTCGGTTCGATCGCATTCAGCAAGACGCCGTTGGCCGCCTTGCCGCCCAGCGCCAGCCGGCGCGTGGCCTCCTTCAACTCGCCCATTGTCGAGGTGTGCGCACGGGCCACCAGCAGCACCGTGCCTGCATGCGTCGCCACTGCGGCGGTATCGGCTGCCACCAGCACCGGCGGCGTATCGATGATCACCAGGTCGTATTGCTCGGAGAGCTTTTCAAGAATGGTGTTGAACGAGTCGGACAGCAGCAGTTCACCCGGGTTAGGCGGCAGTTGTCCGGTCGCCAGCAAGTCGAGGTTTGGAATGACCTGCTTGTGAACAGTCTGCTGAATCGTCAAGCTGCCGGCGATGAGTTCAGAGAGGCCGCCGTGGCGCTGCAGACCCATGTACTGATGGATGTGTCCACGGCGCAGATCGGCGTCGATCAGCAGCGTGCGTTTACCCGCTGCGGCCATCAGCGCCGCGAAATTTGCGGTGACGAAGCTCTTGCCGACGCCAGGTGTCGCGCCGGTAATCATCACCCGGTTGTTGGGCGACTCGAGCATCGCGAACTGCATGGCGGTGCGGAGACTGCGCAGGCTTTCGATCGCCAGATCGTCCGGCCGCTCGATGGCGAGCAACCTGACGCCGGTCGCACCGGTCAGTCGACGTTGCGCAATGCCCTTTTGTGCCGGGCTCAACGGAATGCTCGAGAAAACCGGCAGTCCGATGTTCATTTCCAATTCATGCGGGTCACGAATGCGTTGCTCGACCAATGCATTTCGGATGAAGGCAGCCAGGATGCCGAGGAACAGGCCCAGCACCAGAGCGATGAGCACGATCATGCTGCGCTGTGGCTTGACTGGCGAATCCGGCACGGTCGCACTGTCGAGCAGTCGCACATTGCCGACCTTGCCTTCTTTGACCAGTCGCAGTTGCAGCGCTTGATTGAGCAGGGATTGGTAGAGCGTCGTGTTGACGGTCACGTCGCGTTGCATGCGAACGGCATCCTGCTGAATGCCCGGCAACGCCTTGATGCGTCCCTGGACATCGTTGATGTCGCGACTGAGTGCTGCCACCTGCGCATCGAGAGTCTGCACCAGCGGGTGATTGGACGTGAAGCGCGCTTCGAGTTCACGACGACGTTGCTGCGCCTCGAGCAGCTTGGTCTGACGGTCGACGGCGGTTGCCAGCACCAGCTTGGCTTCTTCGTCGAATGCGACGGTGCCCTTCTGGTTGCGATAGCTGTTGTAGAGCTGCTCGGACTCCTCGAGCTGGCGCTTGTACTGCGGCAGTTGAACATCCAGGAATGCCAGCGTCTTTTGCGCTTCGGCCGCTTTGCGCTCGATATTCTGGCGAACGTACTGGCTGCCGATCGCGTTCAGGATCTGCGTGACCTTGATGGGATCAGGATCTTGCAACGTCGCGCTGATCACGCTCGTTTGCTTGCCCTTTTCGGCCAGCACCAGTCGGGACTGCAACGTCTCGATGGTGGATTGCTTTGACAAACGAAGCACGCGGAACTGCGCGCCGGCTTTGCCCAGCAACTCCGCGACGGTGAACTCAATGGGCCCTTGTGGCGTGTCGGCCTTCAGCAGTGCTCCGACTTTGCCGGTCAGCACTTCACTCCAGCCCTTGCGTTCCAGCGTGTAGGCGCCGTCGCCCTTGGCCGTCAGGATGAACTCGCTCGGCTCCAGCGCCGGCGGCACTTCGAAGCGTGAGACAACGATCTTTTCGGTTCCCGACACGTAGCCGCCAAAACCGAGGAAGCCCGGGTTAGAAAGTTGCGTCGCGTGACGCGACAGCCATCCACCAATCAGCGGCGCATAGCGCGGATAGGCGTCGACATACAGTTTGGTGGCCTCCACCGCCTGGCCGACGATCATTCGTGAGCGCAGGATTTCGATTTCGGCGCTGGCTGGCGTTTTCACGTCGAACTGCGCGTTGGCCTCGCCCAGGAAACTCTTGTTGGCGTTGTTGTTCTCTTCTTCGACCTGAATCAGCAGGTTCGACTCGTAGATAGGCTGACTCAACAAGGCGTACGCGACGCCGATGGCGAGCACCACCGCAGTGATGGCTGCCACCAGCCACTTGTTGGCGAGCAGAATGTCCAGGTAGTGACCAAGATCGACGTCGTCGTCATCGCCACGGCTGGAAGTGCTGGACGGAGTCAGCGTCGAATGGGAGGTGAGTGTGGAGTTCATCGGCTGGATGCTTTTGTAATGCGTTGGACCCAATGCCGGGCACCGGCTTCTATTTGCGCGAGAGATGCTTGAAACACTTCGCGTGGTCGGCGGTACGGATCAGGCACGTCCTGCCCGTTCTGTCCGGCCATCTGAAAAACTTTTCCGTTGGTGAAGGGATAGCGCTCGTGCATGGCACGCCGCTGGTTGCGCTCCATGACAAGAATCACGTCGGCACGCTGGCACATGTCGAGGCTGATTTGGCGCGCCCTGTGCGCGTCGATGTCGATGCCCTTCTCGCGCATCAACTCTTTGGCCACCGGGTCCGCCGGATAGCCGATCAACGCACCCAGGCCGGCCGAACTCACGTCGCGCCCGGGCAAGGCAGCAGCCATCAGGCCTTCGGCCATGGGACTGCGACAGATGTTTCCGGTGCACACGATGAGGATGTTCCGCATGGGGTTGTTGTTACGCGACCTGAACCTGTTACTTGTAGGTTCCGCGAACCAGATTCGCGCCTTGCGCCGACGGCAGGATCAAATTGACGATGCGACTCCAGCGCACCAACTCGACCGGGTCGACAAAGACGACGTCTTTGGGCTGCAAGGCGAAGCCATCGGCCATCGCCAACGCCAATGCGTTGCGTGCATCGAGATGGAAAATCGCCTGGCCGCCTTTAGGAAGGTTGCGGACCACGTAGATCTGACGCGGATTGGCCGTACCCAGGTCGACGCCGCCGACTTCGCTCAGTGCGTCGTTCAGGCTCAAACGACCATTTCGCATCAGCACGGCGGCTGGGCGCAACACCTCACCCATCACGGAAATCTTGCTGTCTTCACGGTTGCGCACGGTCACCATGTCGCCGCTGCGCAGCGGAATTCGCGTGGGGTCAACACCCACCTCAGCCATACCCATCAAGTCGATAGACGTCGTTACCCCATCGCGGGTCAGCGTCACAAAAGACCGGTCTCCTGTCGGCGTAATGCCACCAGCACGGCTGATGGCTTCAGGCAAAGTCATCGGAATGTCGGTAAAAACTTGCAGGCCCGGAACACGCACTTCGCCTTCGACATAGGCGCGCTTGCTACGAAACGCTTGAACGCGGACGTTGACTTGCGGCTCCTTGAATACGCGCTGCAGTCGTTTGGTGACAACGTCTTCGAGTTCCTGCACCGTCATCCCCGCCACCTTGAGGGTGCCGGCGTACGGAAAGCTCAGTTGCCCGGTGTTGGACACGATAAAACCCGGTGCCGGCGAGACGCTGGCGGGGTCAGCCACGGTCGTTGCAGGAATCGCACTCGAAATGATTTCAGGATGGTCGAAAACGGTGATGCCGACGACATCGCCGGGACCGAGGCGGTAGACCTCGGGTTCGCCGAGCAGTTTTGCGACGTCCTGCGGGAGCGTTGTACGGCGCGATGATGTCAGCGTACGCAAAAGCTCAGGGTTGATCTCCGAGACGGAGCCTTCGGGTGGAAGATCAGGATTGACCACTCCGCCACTTGCCGCATTGGCCTTGGCTGCATTGTCTTTGACCTCACGCACGGCGCTGCTGGTCGATTCATAGCCAGGTCCAATTGCAGCGCAACCCGACACCGCAAGCAGTACCAGACCAGACGCCGCCAACGCGACAGATGTGTAAATTCGTTTCAATCCGGACCCCCGAAATCGCAGTAAAAATGAATACTTTTGCAAACAGTTACGACTGTACATCACGTAACGCCAAAACCTCAAGTTGTTTCGGGGTGTACATCGTTTGATGGAGAAACGTGAACTTTCGCACTAATTGCAAAAATCCACAAAATCTCGCTTTCGCCCTTTTCCAGTCACGTTTTTTAGCTATCGAATAGATAGCAACGCGCTCCGAAAAAGTCTGGTGCGATCAGGGCGTTTCTGTCTGCGCAGCGCGTTTCCACGCCACGGTTGCCTGATCGGTGTCGTCACGCGCCTCGGCGAGGGTTGCGAGTGCCTGCCAGGAGCGCCTGTAAAGGCCTGCGTCCTGCATGCCATTGCCGGCTTGCGTCAGCAATTGTTGGGCCTTGCCCCAAAGCTGCCGCTTCATGCAGGCCATGCCCGCGAGGTACTGCAGGTTCGGGTCGCGCGGGTTGTTGCGCTGCGCCAATTCGATGCGCGCCAGCCATTCCGCGTCTACAGAGTCCAGCCCCGCTTCCAGGGCGCGAGCCAGCTTCACGCGCAGACTGTCGCTTACGCTCTGCGGCTGTTCGACCATTCGGGTCCAGGCCGGCAACAACCAGCCTCGGGCAATGGCGAGGTCGCCGCGCAACAGCGCCATGCGCTGAGCACCATGGATCGCAACCTCGGGCATTTCTCGCTCGGAGGGCTCCAGTTTCCCCCAGGCGCTCTGGAGCTGCGCCGGATCGTGCGCACTGGACAGCAACTCGGTCGCCAGGCCGCGCACGATGCTCTCCGCCGCTGCATTTGAAAACGCCCGATGCTTGGCCAGCAGCCGCGCTGTCTCGAGAGCCTCGAGCGTGCGCCGGTCGAGGCGCGCCGCCTTGAGCCGCAAGCGCAGCGCCAGGGTGCGCCGCTGCGCGCCTTGGGGCAACTCTTCGAGTCGCGCCAGCGCCGCCGGTGCGTCGCGGTCTTCAAGTGCCCAGCGCGCGGCGCGCAACTGGACGCCTTCGCGCGTCTCGGGTGCCGGCAACGCATTGCGATCGACACTTTCGTTCAACGCCTGCTGCAAATGTGCGTCGCGGGCGGGCCGGTCTTGCAGGGCTTGGGCGCTCTCTGCCGCCAGAAGATGCGACAGCACCCTCACTTGCTGCGCCTGAGGTAGCCGGGCGTCGAGTGTCTTTTCCTGCATCAATGCTGCTTGCGCCGCCTTCCGGGCGCGCGAGAACCGGCCGGCAATCAACTGCGCCAGAGCGTCGAGCAAGGCGCCATAAAGGGCTCGCTCCTTTTGCTGCATACGCCATTGCCGCGCCTGCACCGGCAACGAGAACAAAGCCGACAGGCCGCGCAACGCGAGGTGCAGCAGCATGAAGGCGGCGACCAGGAGCAGCAGCACCAGGTTCAGCGACAGGTCGACTCGCCATGGCGGCCAGAAGACAGTGATCGTGCCCTGGTTGTTGCCCGCGAACAGCGCCACGGCCGCCGCAATGCCGAAAAGCGCCAGGAGCCAAAGAGCAGCACGCATCGGCGGTTCAGCGTCCTGCTGCTGCGGTCGCGATAGCCGCCAGCGTGTCGTCGATGCGCGGTGGCTCGGTCGACTTGACCTGCGCCTGCAGTTGCTGCACCAGCGTTGCCGCGGCCTGCGTACGGCGCGACGCGGGGTCGAAGTACCGGTTCAGCGTGGCCGATACCGTGCCGAGCTCGGTGCGGGCGTTGTCGACCTGCCGCGACATCAACGCCAACCTGACATTGAGCAACTTGAGCTTCAAGTTTTCGCGCAAGAAAAAGGTTTGGTCGGGGGCGAGCAGTACCGATTCAGGTCGCTCAATGCGCCCGACGCGCAGCAACGACCGCGCCTCGCTTCGTGCGATCAGCAGCGCGCGTTGCCACCAGGGCGCGTCCGTCGGCACAGGTTCGGCCTCCCATGGATTGGCGCCCGCCCCACGCATCGCGACCGCGTTGACCGTCGGCAGATCGTCGACGCCGCGCGTCAGGTCGTCGAGCTTGCGCAGGGCCTCGCCGCTGTCGGTACTCGCAGTGCTGCGAATGCGGTCGGCATCGCGCTGCATCGCGCGTTGCAACGGTCCTAGCCGCGGTTGCGCAGCGCGCGTGATGCGCAGATCGCCGGCCTTCAACGCGGCAAGCAAAGGCTCGGTATTGCCCGTGACTTCCGCCTGCTGCAGTGCCAGCCGCACGGCGGATTCGATGTCGACGACCAGGTTCTCGTCGCGCGATCGCGACAGGCTCTGCATCAGGTCTTCAAGCTGCGAGCGCTGCAGAGCAACTTCGCCGACACGCGTTTCTGTGAGCGCGAGGCGAGCAGCCGTGTCGCGCACCGTCTCTTGCGCTTGCCGGGCCAGCGCGCGCGCTTCGGCCGCTTGCATCAAGGCATCGGCGCTTTGACGCGCCAGTTGCTCCTGCATGCCGCTGACTTTTTGCCACAGCACGATACAGAGCACGAGCGCGAGAAACGCCACGATGGCGAGCAAGCCGACGACGATGCGGGACAGCATCGCAGCTGCGATCGAAGGTGTGACACCGAGCGGGGCACGAACCGTTGCTGGCGCAGATGCGGGTTGGGCGATAGGCGCGATCGGCTCTGGCGAAAGATCGTCCGACGGGAGGGCAGCGCTCATGCCAACGATTCTATCGAGGCGACCAGCGCTTCTTTGAGCGGTTGAGAGAGCACGACCGTGCCAAAACCCGTTGCCCTCGCCGCATCAGCGATGCGCGCGTGCGTCGCGATCGCAAGCGCCTTGCCCCATAAAGTATTCGGCAACGCGCGTCGCAGATTGCCGATTGCTTCCGAGCTGCTAAAAAGCCAGATCGCGCCGCCCTCGGCACCGTCGGCAGCGATGGCCAACGCAGCGCTGTCGAATGCTGGCGGCAAGCGACGGTAGGCCACCACGGTGTCGTAAGACGCCTGCGCCATTTCGATCTCGTGCGCCAACCAATCGCGTCCTGCGGCATTACCGGCCGCATCGCCGCCGCGAACGATCAGCAAGCGCGCGCCCGGCGTTACCTGTGGGCGCACCAGAGCCCAAAGCGCTTCAGAGTCGAAATTGTTGGTGACCGCATCCGGCGCATCGATGGCACCTGACGCTACCCCTGCGTTACGCAGCGCGCGTGCGGTGCCGGGGCCGGTCGCCCAGCAGCGCAGCGTCACCGGCACCTCGCCCGGTCGCAGACGGAAGAACTCTTCCACCGCGTTGGCACTGACGAACATCACCGCGGCGTAGCCCGCGGCCCGCGCCCATGCTGCGCGCAGGGGCTCGAAGTCGGCCACCGGCGCGATGTCTATCAGCGGCAACGCCACGGCATCGAGCCCCGCGTTGCGCAGGTCATCGACCCATCGAGTGGCTTCCCGCGCCGGCCGCGTGACGATGACGCGCGTCGCACTCATGGCGGTGTGCCTTCAGTGCGCGCCGGCGGCGCGCAGCAGCACAGCGGCCTGGTTCCCCAACGCCGCCGCAGCGTCGAGGTCGCCGGCCTCGGCTTCCGCATGGACCTCAACCAGCGAGGCACTGCCCTCCGGATCGCCCCAGGCCGCATCGATGCGCAAGCCCCCACCCCGCTGCCAGCGCGCATGCGCCGCCAGCGGCATCGAGCAGCTGCCGCCCATCGAGCGGCTGACGGCGCGTTCGGCCGCTGTGGCGAGCCAGTCGGAGCGGTGCCCCAAGGGCGCCAGTGCCGTGATCAGGTCATCACGGTCTGCGCGAATCTCGATGCCGAGCGCACCCTGCCCGGCGGCCGGCAGCATGACGTCGGGCTCGAAGGCAATGCGAATCCGGTCTTGGAGCCCCAGCCGTATCAATCCCGCGGCAGCCAGGATGATCGCGTCGTACTGACCCTCGTCGAGCTTGCGCAACCGGGTGTCGAGGTTGCCGCGCAGCGGTTCGATGCGAATGTCGGGCCGCAGCGCGCGCAACAAGACGACGCGGCGCAAGCTCGATGTGCCGACCACGGCGCCGTGCGGCAGGGCTCCCAGCGATGCGTAGCGCGGCGAGACCAGCGCATCGCGTGGGTCTTCGCGTTCCAGCACGCAGGCCAGCGCAAAGCCGAGCGGCAGGTCCATCGGCACATCCTTGAGCGAGTGCACGGCGATGTCGGCTGTGCCCTCTTCCAGCGCGGTTTCGAGTTCCTTCACGAACAAACCCTTGCCGCCAATCTTGCTCAACGAACGGTCGAGGATCTGGTCGCCACGGGTGGTCATGCCGAACAGGCTGACCGTGTGGCCTCTTTCTTGCAGCAGTGCCTTGACGTGTTCGGCCTGCCAGAGTGCCAGACGGCTTTCGCGCGTGGCGATCACGATGTTGCTCACAGGCGTTTTCCACTGGTGAATATGACCCGCGGAATGCTAGCATGTTGCGCTGCAGCAACGCCGATGGCCATGCCTTTCGGCGCGTTGAAAGCGCTTACGGCAATCCCGCCAAGACGAGGAAAGACGAGGAGAAGAGACCGTTGAAAACAACAAGCAAAACAACAAGCAAGACGACAAGCAAATCAGCAGCGCCCGTTGCAGCGACAAAGCGCAGGCCGAGCGAAGACCAGCCACTGGTCGATGACATCCGCTTGCTCGGCCGCATCCTCGGCGACGTGATCCGCGAGCAGGAAGGCGAAGAAACCTTCGCGCTGGTCGAAAAGATCCGCACGCTTTCAGTCGCCTTCCGGCGCGACGCCGATCACCAGGCCGACCGCGCGTTGAAGAACCTGCTCAAGGGCCTGAGCGCGTCCGAAACAGTGCGTGTGATTCGCGCCTTCACCTACTTCAGTCACCTTGCCAACCTCGCCGAAGACCGGCATCAGATTCGCCGCCGCACCGAGGCCGATCGCGCCGGCGAAAGCGCGTCCGGCACGCTGCCGATGGCGCTAGCCCGCATCCGAAAAGCCGGCATCTCGCCCGAAGCCATTGTCGAAACGCTGGCCCACAGCTACGTGTCGCCGGTGCTCACCGCGCACCCGACCGAAGTGCAGCGCAAGAGCATCCTGGACGCCGAACGCGCCATCGCCATGCTCTTGACCGCACGCGACGAAATCCAGCAGCGCCACTACGCGTTCATCGGCAAGAAAGACGCTCTCACACCGATCGAGTACGCCGAGAACGAAGAGCAGATGCGCACCCGCGTGACGCAACTCTGGCAGACGCGGCTGTTGCGCTTTTCGAAGCTGACGGTGGCCGATGAAATCGAGAACGCGCTGAGTTACTACGAAGCGACCTTCCTGCGCGAAATCCCGCGTGTCTATGCCGACTTGGAACGCGCGCTGGGCCAGCGTGGCATCGCCCCCTTCCTGCGCATGGGCCAATGGATCGGTGGCGACCGCGACGGCAACCCGAACGTCACCGCCGACACGCTCGAATACGCGCTGAAACGCCAGTCCGAACTGGCCTTGCGCCACTACCTGACCGAGGTGCACTTCCTTGGTGGTGAGCTGTCGTTGTCCGCCACGCTGATCGATGTGTCGGTCGAGATGCAGGCGCTGGCCGAACGCTCGCCCGATGCCAACGAACACCGGGTCGACGAGCCCTATCGCCGTGCGTTGACGGGCGTGTACTCGCGCCTCGCGGCCACCTTGCGTGACCTGACCGGAGGCGAGGCCGCACGCCATGCCGTAGCGCCGCAAAACCCATACACGCATGCTGAACAGTTCCTCGCCGACCTGCGCACCATCGAGGACTCGCTCATCGAAAAGCATGGCGCGGTGCTCGCCGCTCAGCGCCTGAGCCCGCTGATTCGCGCGGTCGAGGTGTTCGGCTTTCACCTGGCGACGGTCGACTTGCGCCAGAGTTCCGACAAGCACGAAGCCGTGGTCGCCGAACTGCTCGCCACCGCGCGCATGGAACCGGCCTACGCCGCGCTGGCCGAAGACGCCAAGCAAACGCTGCTGCTGAAACTGCTCGACGACGCACGCCCGTTGCGCGTGCCCGATGCGGCGTATTCGCCGCTGGCCCAAAGCGAACTCGCGATCTTTGCAGCCGCGCGTACCGCACGCGCACGCTACGGCAATGCCGCCATCCGCCACTACATCGTGAGCCACACCGAAACGGTCAGCGACCTGCTCGAAGCGCTGCTGCTGCAAAAAGAAGTCGGCTTGCTGCGCGGCGCCATGGACAAGGACGCCACCAACGACCTCATCGTCGTGCCGCTGTTCGAAACCATCGAAGACCTTCGCAACGCCGCGCCGATCATGCGGGCCTTCTATGCGCTGCCAGGAATTGCCGCGCTGGTGCAGCGCTCGGGTGCGGAGCAGGACGTGATGCTGGGCTACAGCGACAGCAACAAGGACGGCGGCATCTTCACCAGCAACTGGGAGCTGTACCGCGCCGGCCTGGCACTGGTAGCCCTGTTCGACGAGTTGAACAAGGGCAAGACGGAGCCGATCCGGCTGCGCATGTTCCACGGCCGCGGCGGCACCGTCGGGCGCGGTGGCGGTCCGAGCTACGACGCCATCCTGGCGCAGCCACCAGGCACCGTGCGCGGCCAGATTCGCCTCACGGAGCAAGGCGAAGTGATCGGCTCCAAATACGCCAACCGCGAGATCGGCCGACGCAACCTGGAGACGCTGGTCGCCGCCACACTGGAAGCCACGATGTTGCCTGTCGCCAAGGCAGCGCCAGCGCCCTTCGTTGCAGCCGCCGAGGCGCTGTCGGTCGCGAGCATGGCCGCTTATCGCAAGCTGGTTTATGAAACCCCCGGTTTCGGCGACTACTTCTTCGGCGCCACGCCCATTCGCGAGATCGCAGAACTCAACATCGGATCGCGGCCAGCTTCGCGCAACCCGAGCCACAAGATCGAAGACCTGCGCGCAGTGCCGTGGAGTTTCAGCTGGGGCCAGTGTCGGCTCACTCTGCCGGGCTGGTACGGCTTCGGCTCGGCGATCGAGCAGTTCCTGGGCGACGGCAAACCTGCCGAGCGCAAGGAACGGCAAGCGCTGCTGCAGCGCATGTACGCGCAGTGGCCGTTCTTCAGGACGCTGCTGTCGAACATGGACATGGTGCTGGCCAAAAGCGACCTCGCGCTGGCGTCGCGCTACGCCGAGTTGGTGGCCGATCGCAAGCTGCGGCAGAAGGTGTTTTCGATGATCGAGACCGAGTGGCACCGCACCTCGGACGCGCTCACGCTCATCACCGGCGCCAAGCAGCGACTCGAAGGCAACGCCGACATGCAGCGCTCGGTGCGCCATCGCTTTCCGTACATCGACCCGCTGCACCATCTGCAGGTCGAGCTGATGCGGCGTTACCGTGCCGGCGAAGGCGGTGAGCGGCTCCAACGTGGCATTCACATCTCGATCAACGGCGTGGCGGCCGGCCTTCGCAACACCGGCTGATCACGTTGTGCGCGCCCTCCTACGCAATCATTCGCCGATCGGGGGCATCGAGCGTCAGGTTCAGGAATAACCTGACGTTTGGTCACACGGCAGCCGGATTGCGATGTTGCAAGCCGTGTCGGCGCCCTGGTCGTTCACAGGAAACCTTGTTATGTCTTCGCCTCGATCTTCTGCCGTTTCGCATGCAAGCCAAGGCGACTTCGTGAGCAGCGATTTCGATGCGCTGGCACTTCACATGCGGGACTGCGCAAGAGCGCGCGGCCCCATGTTCACGTTGCGGAGCGGCTTGCAGCGGTTTCACGCCATGGCTGCCGGCCGGATCGTCACCGTTGCTTTCCTGGCCTTCGTCATTGCGCTCGGACTGCTGGCCCTCGCCTGACATGTGAGTGAGCGCCGCACCCGTCTTTTACCGCTTCGATTCGCTCAGCAAATACGCTCTTGAGCTTCTGTCGAGGCCGCCCGAGGCGGTCGAGTTGCCGGTGCGCGCGGAACTGTTCGGCACGCAACGGCTGGAGCAACACGGACGCAGTCTCGCCCGCGCGCAGGTCATCGACGACGAGACCAGCGCTGCAGGCGCCGCACCGTTCTTCCCCAGGGTCGACCGCAACCTCGAATCGCTGCGCAACGCCTTCGACTACATCGCGCTGACCTCGCGCAGCGGCCGCTACGTGTCGCCTGCGGCCGAGTGGCTGCTCGACAACTTTCATCTGGTCGAGGCGCAGCTCCAGCAAATTCGCGAAGGCGTTCCGCGCAGCTACTACGCGCGGCTGCCCAAGCTGGCGGCGCAACCGCTGGCCGGCCTGCCGCGGGTCTACGGCATTGCCTGGGCCTACGTGGCGCACACCGACAGCGTGCTCAACAACGAGCTCTTCACCGCGTTCCTCAACGCGTACCAGGAGGTCGACGAACTCACGCTGGGCGAGCTGTGGGCGTTACCGACGACGCTGCGCGTGGTGCTGCTCGAAAACCTGCGCCGCGTCGCCGAGACCATCGCCGCAGCCAAGGTGGGGCGTGAAATTGCGCACGCTGCGTGGGATGCCGCGCCGTCGCTCTCCGAGCAAGACCTCGATGCCATCCACGCGGCGTTGCTGAGCCGCGGCCTGGCCGCCAGCTACCTCACGCAGTTGTGGCAACGGCTGCCGGTCGAGCAAGGCGAGACGCCGCCGGCGCTGGTTCGCTGGACCGCGCACCACTGCACCAACGGCCCCGCGCTGATCGGCGATGCCCATGCAGAACAGGCCGCGGCGAACCTGACGGTCGGCAACATCATCACGACGCTGCGCATGATCGGGCAGGTCGAATGGGCCGACCTGATCGAGCCGGTGAGCCGATCGCTTCGCGTGCTGCGCGAGTTGCCGAGCTATGGCCGTGAAAGCGAACTCACGCGACAGCAAATCACGCACGCGATGGAGCAGGTCGCGCGCACCACGGCGCGCCCCGAGCGCGAAGTGGCGCTGGCCGTGGTGCAGCTCGCGAGCGCGCCGGCCAATCCGCTGATCGAGGAATCCGACGATGCGCACTGGGCGCACGCGGAGTGCACCGCCGGCTACTTCCTGTTCGGCCGCGGCCGCCCGGCTTTGATCGCTGCACTGCGGCCTGCGGATCACGGTGCAACTGCGGAGACAAACGCGCCACCCGCGGCTGGCTTGAAGTTTTCCGGCGGCTGGAAGTTGCCGCTGTACATCGGCGTCGTGGCAGTCGGAACGGCGCTTTTTCTCGCGCTTGTGGTGCGCGCATTGCACGGCGCCGACGGGCCCGATGCGGGCTGGACGACGACCGTCGCTCTCGTGCTCATGCTGTGGCCACTTTCCGAAGTGGTGATCGCGTTGATGCACCGCATCGTGTCGGAATCCGCGCGCGTGCAGCCCTTGCCGCGGCTCGATTTCACCGGCGGTATCCCGGCAGCGCATCGCGTGCTGGTCGTGGTGCCTGCGATGCTGACCTCGAGCCGAAACAACGCGCGGCTCGCACATCGGCTCGAGCTTCACTGGCTGGCCAATCGAGAAGCGCAGGCGCAGTTCGCGCTCCTGACCGACTGGGCAGATGCTTCGCAACAAAGCCTGCCGGAAGACGCAGCCTTGCTCGACGACGCACTGCACTGCATCGCATCGCTGAATGCCCGGTACCCCGTGTCGCCGGCGGCATCACCCGATGCAGCGCCACGCTTCTTGCTCCTGCATCGCCCGCGCAGCTGGAGCGAGACCGAGCGCCGCTGGATCGGCTGGGAGCGCAAGCGCGGCAAGCTCGAGATGCTGATGCGCTGGCTCGCTGCGGGCGACAGCAGCGGCTTTGTCCCGCTGGCGCCCGGCCTTCAGTTGATGCGCGACATCCCTTATGTCGTCACGCTCGACAGCGACACCGGCCTGCCTTCGGGCGCACTGTGCGAGCTGGTGTCGATCGCAGCGCACCCACTGAACGCGCCGCAAATCGATGCGGCCACGCGACGCGTCGTCGCAGGCTTCGGCATCCTGCAACCGCGCATCGTCACGCCGTTTCCGGAGCGCAACGAACGCTCGGCTTTCCATTGGTTGTTCGCGGGCCAGTGCGGCATCGATCCTTACAGCAGTGGCGCGTCGGACGTCTATCAGGACTTGTTCGGCACCGGCTCTTTCACGGGCAAGGGGCTGCTGCATGTGCGCGCGCTACACGACACGCTCGACCGTCGGCTGCCCGAAGGCGCGGTGCTAAGCCACGACCTGCTCGAAGGAACCGTGGCGCGTTGCGCGGTGGTCAGCGACCTGGTGCTCGTCGAAGACCATCCACACCACGCCGGCGTCGCGGCTTCGCGCATCCATCGATGGACTCGCGGCGACTGGCAGTTGCTGCCGCTCATGCTGCGTCCGCACCGCTTCGGCATCGACCTGCTGGGCCAGTGGAAGATGTGCGACAACCTGCGCCGCGCCATGGTCGTGCCCATGTCCGCAGCGCTGCTCGCCTGGGTCATCTTCACCGGCGCGTTGCCGCTTAACCTGGCATTGGGCGTGGTGCTGCTCGCCATCACGCTGGGGCCTTTGCTCGGCGCGCTCGCAGGTCTGGTGCCGACGCGGCGCTCCATCGAGCTCCAGCATTTCTTCGACGTCGGCTCGACCGAACTGCTTCGCGCCATCGCGGGCGCGGCATGGCAATTCACACAGCTCTTTGCGCAGACCAAGCTGCTGGCCGACGCCACACTGCGCGCGCTCTGGCGGCTCGCCGTCAGCCGCCGGCATCTGCTGCAGTGGACGACGGCCGACCAGTTGCAGGCGCAGGCGCGTTACAGCCCCGGGCCGTTCTTGCGCGCCGGCACCTTTGCAAGCTTGCTGTGCCTGGCGATGGCTGTCGCGGCGCACTGGAGCGCCGACCCGCTGCTCGCGCCAGTGCTGTTTTTGATCTGGGCCTGCGCACCGCTGGTGGCATGGATGAGCAGTCGCGTGCCGCATGCGAACGAAGCGGCGCA